>DATBOX010000025.1:0-20190 GCA_036561685.1 Candidatus Limnocylindrales bacterium
GAACCGATACAGGACGTCATCATTGACCACGGCGCCGCTCCTCCTGCTCATCGCTTCGAACACGACAAGCATGGGGTTGCGGCGCCACCTGTCACCCGGTCAGGCGGGCACCAGGTGTCGGGAGAACTCGGGGACTGTTCAACCTAGGTGACCTGTAGGTAGCGGGTCGCGGAAGCCGTCGATCCGCCCTTAGAGCAGGTGACCGTCACCGGCCATGATCCCGCCGATGTCCTGGTCCCCACCCTCCAGGTCCAGCTGACGCTGCCCGCCGAACTCGCGGTCTTGGGTCCGAGCCCGCTCGCCGTTGCCGGCCCGGACTTGTACTCGACGACGATCGAGCAATTGGCGGCCGGGAGCGTCCGAACCGTCGCCGTCGCGTAGGACCCGGGGGCCACCGGCGAGGTGAGGGAGGTGAATGTCACGGCCAGGCTTGGCGCCGTGGTCGGCCTCGGCGTGGGCTTCGGCGTCGGCCTCTGCGTGACCCGGGGCGTCGGCTTCGGCGTGGGCTTGGGCGTCGGCACCACGCTCGCGTTCGGGCTCACGCTCAGGCTCGCCGTCGGCTGTGCGCCCGTGCTGGCTACGACGGGGCTCGGGGACGGGCTCGCAGCCATTCGGTTGTAATCACGAGGAATGCCATTCGATTCGAGGAACCACCACACAGCCCCGTCGCCCCCGCCTGGTGACCGGCAGAACCGGCCAGCTACTGACGGGAGCGGAGCGGGGCCAGAGTGTCAGGCGGCAGCTGCTGCCGCCCGGCGATCCTCCCCGACCCTGACGAGGAGGTCCCAGGAGCTGCGAGCAGCCGACATCAGGAGGCCGATGATGACGAACACGAGCCAGTACAGGGCGGAGGGCTGGTTGACGAGGAAGCCGACCGCGGCGGCAACGAGGCCCAGCATGGCGCCTGCGGGCAGGATGAAGCGCCAGAAAAGCGCGTCGCCGAGCTGGCCCCGCTGGCGACCCCGCCAGACGGCCGGGGCGCGCCGCAGCATGCGCACGCCTACGATGGCCCCGAGCAGGAGAAAGGCCACCCCGAGCGACGCTGCGTTGTCGGTGGGGATGAGGAAGCCCACGGCGATCAGCAGCACGACGGAGAAGCTGTTGAAGGCCTGTTCGGCGAAGGCGCGGAGGTCATCGCGAGAGCCGCCCGTGATGGCCTCGAGGTTGATCGAGAGGGCCACGAACAGCAGCCCGATGAGGCTGGCCGCGGCTGTGCCCATCGTGACGTAGAAGTCGTGCCAGCTCGCCAAGGTCGCCTGGTCCATGTGCGCCCGCCTTCCTGCTCAGACCCATTACGGGTTCGTCGACAGGTAGGGTAGGCGGCCGTGCGGGCAGCCACTGGCCGAAGCCGTTGCCCGACGCTATGGCGGGGAGCGGAGCGGGGCCAGGGTGAGGCTAGCGGGCGGCGCCTAGCTGCGGCTTACGTCTGGTGCGTCTGTGCACCAAGTCTTGTGGGCGGGCGTTGCCTTACGCAGCCCACCAACCCATGCTCGCGGCCTACAGGAGGGAGGCACGGGACGACGTGTCCCAGCAGCGTGGCATCCCATCCGGTCGCTTGCACCGCCACGCTGGGCCAATGGCGAGACCGATCCTCGAAGCAGCGCGTTCCGCGGGAACGCCAGGAGGTGACGTCGTGACCATGCGGGTTCCTCGCCTCGCTGTGAGTGGGGCCATCCTGCTCGCCCTCACCCTCGCCGTGGGGGTGGCCCCGGTCGGGGCCGCCGGGACCCCGAGCGGCGAACGGATGCACGGGCAGACCTCCGTCGAGCCGGTCTATGACGACATGACCGGGGCGGTCGCCTATGTGGCGACGCCGATCCACGTCGCCAACCCGGTCCATACCAACCCCCGCGCCTGGGCGCCCTTCTACCTGCCCATGTACCCGACCGGCGCGACGGTCGGCGCGTCCGCGACGCTGGACTGCGTGGGCATCCCGGGCAACTGCCCCGACCACGACGGCCTCGTTGCCGGCGCGGCCATGGCGATCATGCCGTCGGTCTACGGTGGCGGCGTGATCGGCCACGACCACCTCATGGCGGGACCCGCCAGCGGTGGCGACTTCAACATCGCCTGGGAACCGGTGCTCGTGCTCTTCACCAGCAAGGCGGCGGCGAACGAGCACATCACGACGCTCGCCCAGATCACCGCCGCGCTCGCCCGCCATGACGTCATCGAGGTCCCGATCCCGCAAGCGACCTTCCACTGCTCGGTCGTGCCGGCCGTCGTCTACTGGAACGGCACGCCCGTGCCCTGAGGCCAGCGTCCGTCCCCGCGTAAGCAACGAGCCCCGGCCCGCACGGGTCGGGGCTCCTGACTATGGACGAGAGCCCCGTCGGCCGCGCTCCGTGACCTTTGGCGGGCCAGCTAACGCACGCTCCGCCGAAGCTGGGCGGCGAGGTTCGTCAGGGCCTCGGCCTGCGTCGTCCCGGTCCCCTCGGTCTGCGTGGGGAACTGGCGCTCGCGGTCGGTCTTCGGGCCGATGGCCCACACCGCCCAGCGCTGGTTGCCCAGGTAGATCGGCCGCCCGATCGTCCAACCCGCGGGCGTCGCGTCGTTCACCAGCTCCCAGGCGGCTTGCTCGTCCATCCGGCCACCGTCTCCCGCGAGCGCACATCGGGTGGCCCGGCGCAGAGTCGAACGCCGGGCCACCCGCCCGGCAGGAGAAGAGGGGTCTGGCCCCACGCCGGGTGCCGCGAGGGTACGTCCAGGGTGGGGCCGCTGGAGGTTACGTTTCGGCAACCTCGGGGACGTGGCCCGGCGTGCGTCGGGGAGACGGATGCCGGGCCGACGCCAGCGTACGCTTCGATACCAAGAAGCCCGACCCGCTTTCGGTTCGGCGGTCGCCAAGATCGCCGCGTGGTCGGGCTCCGGGGCTCCCGGTTAGGTTGGCCCGGCGCCCTGGTTGAGGGGGTGTGCCCGAGCGCCGGGCCGAGGTCAGAGTACGGCTCGTCCTGACCGATCCGAGGTTAGGTTTTCGTCACCCCGCGAGCGTTGCCGCAGCGCGTACGCTGCCCACACATGGACGACCGCGAGCAGCCCGGCATGGTCGACCGTCGGTTCCTGGCCGCGATGAGGCCCGGCGCCCTGCTCGTCAATGCCGCCCGCGGCGCGGTCGTCGACACGGCGGCCCTGCTGGACGAACTGAACGCCATCGCGGCGACGCCGGGCCGGGCATGGCTGCCGCACTCGTGGCCCAGGACTATGGCGCGGTGACGCTCGAGGGCTGGGGTGCCCTGGCGTACGCCGTGGTGCTGACCGGGGTGGTGACCAACTTGCTCTACTTCACGGCTATCGGACGCGTCGGGCCATCGCGGGCGGCGATGTTCGGCTACCTCCGGTCGTTCCTCGGCGTGGTGTTCGCCATCGTGCTGCTCGCCGAGCAGGTCACGCTGGTGCAGGTGGCGGGCGGCCTCGTGGTGATCGGCAGCGTCGTGATGAGTCGTTCCGGCCGGATCGGCCCGCGCCCCCGGCGGGGGTAGCCCTGGGACCGCTGTGCGCTCAGCCGACGGCCTCGAGCGAGCCGTCACGCGCGTTCGCCCCGTCGTTCGCCTGGACGGCGAACTGCGTCCTGTACAGCTCGGCGTAGAGCCCGCCGGCGGCGAGCAGCTCGGCGTGGGTGCCCCGCTCCACGATCCGGCCCGCCGCGATGACGAGGATCTGGTCCGCCTGGCGGATCGTCGAAAGGCGATGGGCGATGACGATCGAGGTGCGCCCGGCAAGGGCCGTCCGGAAGGCCGCCTGGACGGCCACCTCGGACTCCGAGTCCAGGTGGGCGGTCGCCTCGTCGAGGACCACGATGTCGGGCGCCTTGAGGAGCAGGCGGGCGATCGCGATCCGCTGCTTCTCCCCGCCCGACAGCCGGTACCCGCGGTCACCGACGACGGTGTCAAGGCCGTCGGGCAGGGTGCGGACGAACGGCAGGATCTGAGCCGCCTCGAGGGCGTCGGCGAGCTCAGCCTCCGTCGCATCGGGCCGCGCGTAGAGGAGGTTCGCCCGGATCGTGTCGTGGAAGAGGTGCGCGTCCTGCGTGACGACCCCGATCATCGCCCGGAGGGAATCGATCGTGGCGTCCCGCGTGTCCATCCCGTTGATCCGGACGGCCCCGGCGCGGACGTCGTAGAGACGAGGGACGAGCTGGCTGATCGTGGTCTTGCCGGCGCCGGACGGGCCGACGAGCGCGACGAGCTGGCCGGGCCGGGCGGTGAACGAGACGTCGTGGAGGACCTGGCCCGACGGCGCCTGGTCGAGCACCGCGACCGACTCCAGGGACGCCAGGGAGACCTCGGACGCGGTGGGGTAACTGAAGTCGACATGCTGGAACTCGACGCTCGCCGGTCCCCGCGCGAGGTCGATCGCGTCCGGCTTCTCCGCCACCAGGGGCTTCAGGTCCAGCACCTCGAAGATCCGATCGAACGACACGAGCGCGGTCATGATGCTGACCTGCACGTTGGAGAGCGCCGTCAGCGGCCCGTACAGCCGGTTGAGGTACGCGGCGAGCGCCACGACCGTGCCGACCTGCAGCGCGCCCTGGACCGCCAGCACGCCGCCCACGCCGTAGACGAGCGCGGTCGCGATCGACGCGGTCAGCAGCAGCGCCGTCATGAAGACGACCGTGAACATGGCGCGCGTCACCCCGATGTCGCGCACCCGCCCGGCCTTGGCCTCGAAGCCCTGGATCTCCCGCAGCGGCTGGCCGAAGAGCCGCACGAGCAGCGCGCCGGCGACGTTGAAACGCTCGGTCATCGTCGAGGTCATGGCCGCGTTCAGGTTGTAGCTCTCGCGGGTGATGGCCTGGAGCCGCCGTCCCATCCACCGCGCCGGCAGCACGAACAGCGGGAAGAGGACGAGCGCGAGCAGCGTGATCTGCCAGCTCAGGAAGAACATCGCCAGCAGCGTCACCGCCACGGTGATGACGTTGCCCACGACCGACGAAAGGGTGTTGGTGAACGCGCTCTGGGCATCGAGCACGTCGTTGTTGAGGCGGCTCACGAGAGCCCCGGTCTGGGTCCGCGTGAAGAACGCGACCGGCATGCGCTGGAAGTGCGCGAAGACCTGTGTCCGCATGTCGAAGATCAGCCCCTCGCCCACCCGCGCCGAGATCCAGCGCTCGACGAGCGAGAGGGCTGCATCAAAGACCGCCAGCACCACGAGCAGCAACGCCAGCCGGATGACCAGGCCGGAGTCGCCGGGCAGGATGCCGTGGTCGATGATCGCGGCGTAGACCAGCGGGCTGGCCGCGCCGATCGCGGCGTCGACGACGATCAGCACGAGGAACACGACCAGCAGCCGGCGATAGGGTGCCGCGAAGCGCGCGATCCGGCGCACCAGCCCGGGCGACAGGGCCTGCGAGCGGGCGGCATCGTCGCCCCCGAACGAGCGCATGAGGTTCCAGCCCCCCATGCCGGCGCCGCCCATGCTCATCCGGCAAGTCCTCTCGTCCTGGGGGCCCGGGCGTGGAGGCACGCCCACACCTCATCGAAGAGCCCTCGCCACACGGTCGGGAACGGCTGCCACGTGCTCGTCGCCGCGACGACCGCCGTGGGGCGCGTCGGGGCATCGATGACGGTGACCTCGTGGGGCATGCACCC
The DNA here is from genome assembly GCA_036561685.1 of Candidatus Limnocylindrales bacterium. GTDB lineage: Bacteria > Chloroflexota > Limnocylindria > Limnocylindrales > CSP1-4 > DASPUH01. The sequence continues at coordinate 5,589 of DATBOX010000025.1, forward strand.
ACACGCTATCACCGGCAGCGGCCAGAAATGGTGAGGAGGCCGTCCCCCCGGGCGGACCGGACGCTGGTTCGCGCCGACCACTGGGACGTCGTGCCGGATCTGCTGACGATGGCCAAGGGTCTGACGAGCTCGTGCCTGCCCCTCGGCGCCGTGGCGATGAGCCCCCAGGTCGTCGATTTCTTCGCCGACCGGGTCTACGATGGCGGCCTTACGTACTCCGCCCACCCCGTAAGCTGCGCCGCTGCCATCGCCGCCGTCAACGTGCTGCGCGACGACGATCTGGTCGGCAACACCGCCCGGCTGCGGATGGCCGGGCTCTACACGATGACCCACTGGAACGCGTTCCAACCGCTGCGGGAGGGCTTCGAGATCATCGATCGCGCCCTTGACGCGACCGATGCCGAGGTTTCCTGAGGCAACCGACCCGCGGTTCCGACGGCCCGCAGAGGAGGTGGATCGAGGACGACCTGCATGGGCGACCCGGGTCGGGTCGTCGTTCCGTCGACGGTTCTCGGGAAGGGAGTGCGCTGGAGGATCACATGACCGCAACTGCGTATCCGGGCGAGGTCGTCTACCCCGACGGTCGACACGAGTTGACGCCGGAGGCGGACGCCGCCTTGAGTGACTCGCCGCTGCACAACGCGGATCTCGCGCCGGTCACGATGCCGAAGCGGATCTGGAGTACGTACAACTACATCGCGTTATGGATCGGCATGGCCCACAACGTGGCCACGTGGACCCTGGCCGCCGGCCTGGTGGCCCTCGGCATGGCCTGGTACCAGGCGATCCTGACGATCATGATCGCCAACATCGTCGTCCTCGTCCCGATGCTGGCCAACAGTCATGCCGGCACGAAGTACGGGATCCCGTTCCCGGTGTTCGCCCGCGCCTCGTTCGGCGTCTTCGGGGCGAACCTGCCAGCCTTGATCCGGGCCGGCGTGGCCTGCGGCTGGTTCGGCATCCAGACCTGGATCGGCGGCGGCGCGATCTTCGTGCTGACGGGCTCGATCCTGGGCGATTCCTGGAGCAAGGCGACGACCCTGAGCTTCGGCGTCGGGTCGTTCGCCACACAGCCCTGGACCCTGTGGTTGAGCTTCATCGTCTTCTGGGGCCTCAACGTCTTCATCATCGTCCGCGGGATGGACTTCATCCGCCGGTTCGAGAACTGGGCGGCCCCGTTCGTCCTCGTCGTGGCCGTCTTCCTGTTCATCTGGATGGCGTCCCAGGCCGGCGGCCTCGGGCCGATCGTCAACGACCCCGGCACCCTCGGCTGGGGCGACAAGTTCTGGCCCGTGTTCTTCCCGTCCTTGATGGCCATGATCGCCTTCTGGTCGACCCTCTCGCTGAACATGCCGGACTTCACCCGGTTCGGCAAGAGCCAGCGCGCCCAGGCCACCGGCCAGATCCTGGGCCTGCCGACCACCATGACCGTCTTCCCGCTGCTGGCCGTGCTGACGACTTCGGCCAGCCAGGTCGTGTATGGCACCGCGATCTGGGACCCGGTCGCCCTGACCGGCAAGTTCAACAACCCCATCGTCGTGGTGTTCGCGCTGTTCACGCTTGCGGTCGCGACCCTCTCGGTCAACGTCGCCGCGAACGTGGTCAGCCCGTCCTATGACTTCTCCAATGCCTGGCCCAGGCGGATCAGCTTCCGGACCGGCGGCCTGATCACCGGCGTGCTCGGCATCCTCATCCAGCCGTGGAACCTGTACAACGATCCCCACGCGTACATCTTCACGTGGCTGGGCACCTACGGCGGCGCCACGGGCGCCATCGCCGGTGTCCTGATCGCCGACTACTGGTGGATCCGCCGGACCGACCTCAAGCTCACCGACCTGTACAAGGCGAACGGCATCTACCAGTACGTGCGTGGCTGGAACTGGAAGGCCGTCGTCGCCCTGCTGGTCGGGATCGTCTTCGCCATCGGCGGTTCGTACACGGCCGCCGGGACCGAGGGGCCGTTCCCCGCGAACGGCCTCATCCCGATCCTGAAGGATCCGTTCCCCTTCGCTGATTACAGCTGGGTCGTGGGCCTCGTGGTCTCGTTCCTGCTGTACGGCGTGCTGACCAAGTACCTGCCATCCAGGTCGGTCACCGAGCAGACGCCGGCAGCCCAGCCGGCCTGACCGGGGCGAACCCAGCCGGCTCCGCCGGCCGAACACGCGAGCCGCCTCCGGGCGGCTCCAGCTCCGACATCGAGAGGCCCCTCCGTCCTGGAGGGGCCTCTTGGCGTCCACGGGTCGCGCCGCGAGCGCGGCGACCTCATCGATCACTGTCTGGGCGTCACCAGGTCGCCGGCAGCCCAGCGCTCCGCGGATCGGTCGCCGCCAGGAGCGCGCCGCCCTCGGCCGGCCCGCCGTCCAGCAGGGCGATGCCGTGGCAGTGGCCCAGCAGGCTGTCGAAGCGCCTGGTCGTCTCCACCTCGTGCCCCAGACGTCCGAGGCTGCGCAGGAGGCCCGGCCGGAACCGTGGTTCGGCCCGCACGACCCTGGACGGCGCCAGGTGCCGCTCGGGCTCAGCGAACCAGCGGGGCATGGCGACCGCGCTGCCCACGTCCAGGCCGCCATCGACCAGCGCGCTGACCACCTGGGCGTGGATCTGCGGCTGGGCGTCGCCGCCCATCGAGCCCACCACGACCCACGGCCGGCCCTGCCGGAAGAGCATCCCCGGCATCAGGGTGTGGAGCGTCCGCTTGCTCGGCGCGAGCACGTTGGCCCTCGTCGGGTCCAGGCTGAAGAACGACCCGCGGTTCTGGTAGACGACCCCGGTCGCCGCGTCCACCACGCCCGAGCCGAACGTCATGTAGTTGGACTCGATGAGGCTCACGGCGCAGCCCTCGGCGTCGACCACGCCCAGCCAGATCGTGCCGCCGCCGCGCGGCAGGGTCCCCGGGTCGCTCGACGCGGCCCGTGACGGGTCGATGCGGCGCGCCAGGTCCGCGACGTACTCCGGCGACAGCAGCCGCTCCAGCGGCGTGGGGCTGACCGCGGGATCGGTCAGGTACGCGTCGCGGTCGGCCATGGCCAGCTTCGCCGCCTCGAGGCCCAGGTGGGTCCAGCGCAGGTCGGCGCCCCTGCCTCCGGCGAAGACCCGCGGCGCCGGCGGCTCGAACCGCCCCAGGACGTCGAGCATCTCCAGGGCCACGAAGCCCTGGCTGTTGGGGGGATGGGTCGTCACGGCCGTGCCGCGGTAATCGATGGAGATCGGCTCCGTCCACGTGGACGTGTGGCGGCTCAGGTCCTCAAGGGTGATGCCGCTCCCCGCCGCCTCCAGCGCACGAGCCTGGTGCTGCGCCGTCTCCCCCTCGTAGAACTCGCCCCAGCCCAGGTCAGCCACCCGCTGCAGGGTCGCGGCGAGGGCCGGCAGCCGGACCCGTTCGCCGGGACGCCACGGGCGGCCGTGGGGCCGGTAGATGCCGAACCACGCCGCGTCCGGGCCAAGGGCCTCGCGGAAGATCGGCGCGGCCCGCTCGACGGCCTCGATGAAGCCGCCCCAGGCGGCGAAGCCATCGCGGGCCAGCTCGATCGCCGGAGCCAGCAGGGCGGACCGCGGGAGCCGGCCGAAACGGTCGTGCGCGTCGCCCCAGGAGCGCACCGCCCCGGGCACCGTGATCGACAGGGCACCCCGCAGCGGCAGTTCAGCGAGACCCGCGCGGACCAGCGCGGTGGCGTCTGCGGCCGCCGCGGAGCGGCCGGACCCGTTCAGACCGAGCTCCGTACCCGCACGGGGGTCCCAGATCAGCCAGAACGCGTCGCCGCCGATGCCGCAGGCGCTGCCGAAGACGACCGCCAGGGCGGCGTTCGTGGCGATGGCCGCGTCGACCGCCGAGCCGCCCGCCCGCAGGATGTCCCGGCCGATGGCGGTCGCCAGGTGATGGGGTGCCACGACCGCCCCGTGCAGGCCATAGGCGGCCGGCATCGGCACCTCGGGCGCCGCTGTCCTGCTCGCAACCGCACGGGATCGCAGCACGGGTCCGATCTTGTTGCCATCCATCGGGCGTATCGTACGGTCATGAGCACCGTACCGGCCGATGGGCCACACCAGCTCGAGGTCGAGTACTGCGTCGTCTGAAACTACACCGAGCGAGCCACCGGTCTGGTGGCTGAACTGCTGGGTGGGTGGGCGCCGCGGATCGCCGTGGCCACGCTGCGGCCGAGCGGCGGCGGCCGTTTCGAGGTGACGCTCGACGGTGAGTTGCTCTTCTCCAAGGCGGCCCTGGGCCGCCACCCCGCTGCCGGCGAGGTGGCCGACCTCGTGGCGGCGCGGATCGGTCCCCCGATCGACCGCGACACCTTCCACTGATGTCCCGATGGGTACCGGCCGGACGGCCACGCTCGCCCTGGGGATCGTCCTCGTGGTATCGGCCTGCGGTGCGGAGGTCTCTCCCGCCCCATCCCTGACGGCCAGTCAGCCACCCTCGAGCGTCACGAGCGTCGTGCCGTCGCCGACCCTCTCGCCCACGCCGACGCCCGTCCCGTCCCCGACCGTGCCGACGGTGACGGCGTCACCGTCGCCCACGCCTGCTCCGGCGCCCTCCGGCAGACCGGCCGCGACCGTCCGCGAGTCGGTGGTCGGCGCAGGCAGCGAACCCACCGTGGCCGTCGGTCCGGGTCACGAGATCGCCGTCGTCGCCCAGCAGATCGCCTGGCCCCAGAACTGCGGTCGTCCCGCCGTGCGGTTCTCTGCCGATGGCGGCGTCACGTGGGGTGCCGCGAGTCACCCATGGGGCAGCAACTGCGAGGACATCCATGCCGTCATCGCGTGGGGTCCCGGCCGGCGGCTGTGGGCCGCCGATGCGATGGGCGTGACCGGCGGCGTCCGGCTCGCGGTCACCTACTCGGATGATCTCGGCGGCACGTGGGCCGTGCCGTGGATCGAGCCCTTCACGCCGGCCTGGAGCGGCTGCTTCCCGACCCTGGCGGTCGACATGGATGCCTCCAGTCGGGCGTACGGCACGCTGTACGTGGCCTACAACTGGCTCCCGAGCACGGCCGGACCCGGTCTGCACGTGCTGGCCAAGCCGCTCCACGGTCCGTGGGTCCAGGCGGAGGTCCCGGCCGTGGGACTCGCCGGCTACCCCGCCCACGACCGTATCGGCTACCGCCTGGCGCCCACGGCCACGGGCGCGCTCGTCAGCTGGTACGAGGCCGACCTGCGGCGCTTCATGGGCGAGTTCAGCCCGCAGAACGGGGTCGCCGGCAACGTCGGCCGTCAGGGCTTCGCCACGGCGCCGATCGGCTTCGACGGCACCACTCTGACCGTCGGCCGACCCCAGTGGGCCACGACCGTCAGCGGCAGCAGCGCCGTGTACCTGGAGCCCCAGTGGCAGTCGCAGGTGGCCGTCGATACCAGCGGCGGCGCCTCACGACGGTGGCTGGTGGTCGAGAGCGGCGGCCGGATCCGGCTCGGCCGCAGCGGCAGCACGGGTGCCTGGACGTGGTCCACGCTTGCGACCGGCTTCAAGCCGGTCCTGGCCGTCTCCAGTGGGCCGGCCGCCGGCATCGTCTTCGTCGGTTGGCACGTGCTGCACGACGGGATGGTCCAGAACGAGTGGGCGCTCTCCTACGATCACGGCCGCACCTGGACCAGGCCGCGGCTCGTCAGTGGCGCCACCTGGGTGCTGCCCGACATCATCAACGGCACCGGGTTGCGCGAGAACGCCACGTATGGCGACGGCCGGTTCTACTGGGCCTGGGCCGACACCCGCTCGGGTCCCCTCGTGACCTACCTGGCCGCCGTGCGGCCCTGATCCGCCGGGCGAGCGGAGAGCCGGCTTAGAAGTAGTCGAGCGGGTTGACGACGTGTCCGCCGGCCCAGATGGGGCCGATCCAGACCGAGAAGTGGCAGTGCGGGCCGGTCGCGTTCCCGGTCATGCCGACACGGCCGATGAGCTGGCCGCGGCCGATCTGCTGGCCCGTGCGCACCAGCACGGCCGACATGTGGTGGTAGCTGGTGTAGAAGCCGTGGCCGTCGCTGACCCACACCTGGTAGCCGCCGCCGTTGTCCTTCCAGCCGGCGAAGGTGACCGTGCCGGCGGCGGCCGCCACGATCCGGGTCCCGACGGGAGCGGCGATGTCGATCCCGCTGTGGAAATGGGGGCAGCTGCCCATCGGCGGTTCAGCGTAGAAGCCGGTGCAGCCGAAGCCCTGGCTGATGTACCCACCCGGCACCGGCCAGGCGAGCGGCGCGAAGCCGCAGCCGGTGCAACCCGTCGTGCCGCTGACGGCGGCGGCCTTGGCCGTCGGGTGGGCGGCGGCCGCGACGGCGATCGACGATCCGACGCCGTTGGGGATCATGACCTGCTGGCCCAGGGTCAACTCGCCGGTGGCCAGGCTGTTGTACGAGGTCACGGCCGCCGGGTCGGCGTGAAAGCGTGCGGCGACCGCCGTGACCGTGTCCCCTTCCTGGGCCGTGTACAGGACGCCGTCGACGAGGGGGATGCGCAGCACCTGGCCCACGTGGAGCTGGTCCTTGGAGGTGAGCGTGTTGGCCCACCAGATGGTCATCATGCTCAGGCCGAAGTGGGCCGCGATGCCGGTCAAGGTGTCGCCATGGACGACGGAGTAGAGCCGCATCGCCAGCGGCGCCTGGGATGGCTGGACGGTCAGGGGTGCCAGGAGCGTGCCGTCGGCCGCGAACGGTCCGCTGGCAGCGACGGGGGCCTCCTCCGACATCACCGGACGGACGGTCGCCGACGGCGCGCTCAGCTCATCGGGCTGGGCGGCGCGTAGGTCGGCGATGCCGGGGTTCACGAAGGCTGCCGCCGCCTGTGGCTGCGCCGACGCTGCGGGCAGGATCGCGAAGAGCGACGTCAGGAGGACGAGCGCCACGACGAGCGTCGGACCGACCCGTCGATCGGACCCCAGCCGACCCAGGCCGGCCCGCCCGCCCCCGGCGGCGGCCGCCACGGCCCGGCGACCAGCCCGCATCCGGCGCGTGGGTCGCGCATAGACGCAGGTGGGCCCGTGAGACTCGGGGCGCGGAGAGGCGCCCGATGCCAGCAGCAATAGGCCTCCTCTGTCCCGGCCGTCGTCCCGGGACGGCACTCGTGGGACACGAGAAGGTAGCAGAGTCACGTGGAAGGCGCCACGTGATGCCAATGGATCGGCGGGCCTGTGGGGGCCACGGAGTTCTCCCCCGGACGCCCGTGAACATCCAAGGTTGCTAACAACGAAGCAGCAGCGCGTCCCCTGCGACGGATACGCCATCATCGAGCGCCATGGCTCCCGTCCCTTCCCCGGCTGTGACTGTCGATGTCCGACCGATGCGGTCGCTGTGGCTGCTGTCGATCGCGCACGCGGTCAACCATGCCCAGGCCGTGGTGCTGCCGCTGATCTACCTGAAGATCACCGACGAGTTCCACGTCGGGGTGGACACGATCGCCTTCCTGGCCGCGGGTGGGGCCTTCCTGTCCGGCATCGGACCGCTGACGTTCGCGACGCTGACCCGGCTGGCCTCGCGACGGCGGCTGCTCGGGATCGGCGGCCTGGTCTTCGGGGGCGGGTTCGTCGTGCAGGCGTTCGCGACCGGCTTCGCCAGCTTCGCCGCCGCCAACGTCCTGTCGCGGATCGGCGGCTCGCCGCAACACCCGGTCGGCAACGGCCTGCTCGCCGAGCAGTTCCCCGCGGCCCGACGGGGTTTCGCCATCAGCGCCCACATCGCCGGGGGCAACGTGGGCACAGTCGTGGTCGCCCTGATCGGCGCGCCCATCATCGTGGCCTACGGCTGGCGGGGCGCAGCCATCGCGTTCGGCCTGCCCGCCATCGTCGTCGCCGTGGCCATCCTGCTCCTGATCCGGGAACGGGGCACCGATCGAGCTGCCGCGGTGGCCGGCGGGAGCGTGCGCGACGCATTCCGCCGCATCGCCCGGGACCGCGACCTGCGCTGGCTGTACCTGACCTCGATCCTGGGCGGCGGCGGCCGCGGCCTGGGCGTGGCCAACCTCTTCGCCCTCATCTACCTCACCAAGGTGCTTGGCCTGGACGATGCCACGTCCGGGGCGATGTACGGCGCGCTGCTGGTCTTCTCGGTGCCCATGCCGCTGGTCGCCGGCTGGCTCTCCGACCGTATCGGCCGCAAGCCCCTGATCGTCGGCGTCTACCTGGGCGGGGCGGTCGGCTTCGCCGTCTTCCTCCTGTCGGGCTCCAGCCTCGTCGGGCTGTGGGCAGGGATCGTGCTGATGGGCCTCTTCAGCTTCGCGGAAAGCCCCCAGCTGCAGGCACTCCTCGCAGACATCTCGGAACCATCCATCCGGGACGCCTCCTTCGCCGCGTACTTCACGCTCGCCTTCGGCGTCGGCTCGCTGTGGGTCGCCATCTACGGCGCGATCATCGGGGCCGTGGGGGATGCGACGGGCCTGCCCATCGTCTTCGGCCTCATGGCGGTCACCTTCCTCCTCGCCGCCCTGGGCACGCTGCCCATCCGCGCGGAGGAGCGGGCGGATGAGAACGCCGCCTACGAGGAGTCGCTGTGGCGGGCCTGATACCGCCGGCGGGCCGTTTGCGCCGGCCGGCAGCAGCGACGGAGCAAAGCGCTGTCAACCCGCCTGGGGCCCGCTTCCTCGGTCGTGGTTTGCATGCGGCGAACATATCGACGGCCCCGATGCCGCTCCTCCGTCGCTGTCGCCGCTGGATGCAAACGAGCAGTCGCCCACAAGCCTGAACGGGCGATCGGCGCCAGGTCGGCCAGACTGGTCAGGCGCCCGCGTCATCCAGGTTCGGCGCCAGCCAGCGCGCCGCCTCGGCGAGCGGCACGCCCTTGCGCTCGGCGTAGTCGGCCAGCTGGTCCCGGCCGATCCGGCCGACACCGAAGTAGTGGCTGGCCGGATTCCAGAAGTAGTAGCCGCACACCGCCGCCGCGGGCCACATGGCATACGACTCCGTGAGGTGGATCCCGGCCCGGCGCTCCACCTCGAGCAGGTCGAACAAGGTGGCCTTCTCGGTGTGGTCGGGGCAGGCTGGATAGCCCGGCGCGGGGCGGATGCCCTGGTAGCGCTCGGCGATGAGGTCCGCGTTCGAGAGCGCCTCGTCCGGCGCATAGCCCCACAGCTCCCGGCGGACCTGCTCGTGGAGCCGCTCGGCAAACGCTTCCGCGAGACGATCGGCCAGCGCCTTGGCCAGGATCGCCGAGTAGTCGTCGTGGGCCGCCTCGAACTCGGCCACGAGTGGCTCCAGCCCGTGCCCGGTCGTCACGGCGAAGCCGCCCACGAAGTCGGCCACGCCGGTCTCACGGGGGGCCACGAAGTCGGCCAGGGCGAGGTTTGGGCGGCCGTCGGCCTTGGCCATCTGCTGGCGGAGCGTCCGGAACGTCGCCCGCGGCTCCCGCCGCTCCTCGTCACGCCAGGCGACGATGTCGTCGCCGACGGCGTTCGCCGGCCAGAACCCGACCACCGCATCAGCCCTCAGGAGCCCCTCACCGATGATGCGTTCGAGAAGGGCCAGGGCGTCGACATGCAGGTCGCGCGCCGCCGCCCCGAGGCGCGGATCGTCCAGGATCGCGGGGTAGGTCCCGCGCAGCTCCCAGGTCGCGAAGAACGGCGTCCAGTCGATGGCGTCGCGGAGCTGCTCGAGCGGATAGCCCGTGAAGGTGCGGAGGCCCAGGAAGGTCGGCCGCGGGGGATCGATCGTCGCCCAGTCGATCCGCAGGTGGTTGGCGCGCGCCGCCTCCAGGCTCGCTCGCCGCTCCCGGTCCCGCTGGCCGGCGCGCTCGCGGCGGATGCCCTCGTACTCCTCGCGCACACCGGCCACGAACGCGTCGTGTCGGTCGGCCTGCACCAGCGAGCCGGCGACCCCGACGGCCCGCGACGCATCCAGCACGTGGATCACGGGCCCCGAATAGGCCGGTGCGATCTTGACCGCCGTGTGGGTCCGCGACGTGGTCGCGCCGCCGATGAGCAGGGGGATGGTGAAGCCCTGGCGCTCCATCTCGCCCGCCACGTGCGTCATCTCCTCGAGCGACGGCGTGATGAGGCCCGACAGGCCGATGAGGTCCGCCTCCAGCTCGACCGCCTTCTCCAGGATCCGGGCGGCCGGCACCATGACCCCCAGGTCCACGACCTCGTAGTCGTTGCAGCCCAGGACGACGCCGACGATATTCTTGCCGATGTCGTGGACGTCACCCTTGACGGTGGCCATCACGATCGTCCCCGCCCGGCGGCTGGTGCCGGCGCGCTCGGCCTCCAGGTACGGCACCAGGACGGCCACGGCCTTCTTCATCACGCGCGCGCTCTTGACGACCTGCGGCAGGAACATGCGGCCAGATCCGAACAGGTCGCCGACCACGTTCATGCCGGCCATCAGGGGCCCCTCGATCACCTCGAGCGGGCGGGCGCTCGCCAGCCGCGCCTCCTCCGTGTCGGCCACGATCCAGGCATCGATCCCGGCCACGAGGGCGTGGGTCAGCCGCTGGGCCACCGGCTGGTCCCGCCAGGCCAGATCCTCTTCGGCGCGGGCCATGCCCCCGCTGCCGGCATACGACGCGGCCAGCTCCAGCAGCCGCTCGGTCGAGTCGGGCCGGCGATCCAGGACGACGTCCTCCACCCGCTCCCGGAGCTCCGGCTCGATGTCGTCGTAGATGGGCAGCACGCCCGCGTTGACGATGGCCATGTCCAGGCCGGCCCGGATGGCGTGGTACAGGAAGACCGAGTGGATCGCCTCGCGGACGCGATCGTTGCCGCGGAAGGCGAACGACACGTTCGACACGCCGCCGGAGGTCGGCGAGCTGGGGAACTCCTGCTTCAGCCGGCGGACGGCCTCGATGAAGGACACGGCGTAGGCGTTGTGCTCCTCCATGCCCGTCGCGATGGCGAAGATGTTGGCGTCGAGGATGATGTCCTCGGCGGCGAACCCGACCACGTCAGTCAGCAGCTCGTGGGCTCGCCGCAGCACGGCGATGCGCCGCTCGACCGACTCGGCCTGGCCCCGTTCATCGAAGGCCATGACCACCACGGCCGCCCCGTACCGCCGGCACAGGCGGGCCTGGCGCAGGAACGCCTCCTCGCCCTCCTTGAGTGAGATCGAGTTGACGACCCCCTTGCCCTGGAGCTGCTGCAGGCCGGCCTCGATGACGGCCCACCGGGAGCTGTCGACCATGACCGGGACGGCAGCGATATCGGGCTCGGCCGCGATCCGCCGCAGGAAGCGGGTCATGGCCGCGGGCCCATCGAGCATCGCCTCGTCCATGTTCACGTCGATCAGCTGGGCGCCATTGCTGACCTGCTCGCGGGCGATCTCGACCGCCTCGTCCTCCGCGCCGGCGGCGACGAGCCGGGCGAACTTGCGCGAGCCGGTGACGTTGGTCCGCTCACCCACGTTGACGAAAGCGTTGCCTGGCGGCGGGATGACGAGCGGCGCCAGTCCCGACAGGCGCGTCGTGCCGGCCGGCGGGGGGATCGGCCGCGGCGGCAGGCCGGCCACGGCCTGCGCGATAGCGGCCACGTGGGCGGGGGTGGACCCGCAGCAGCTGCCGGCCACGTTGAGCAGGCCGTGCCGGGCCCACTCCCCCAGCGCGTCCGCCATCTGGCGAGGCGTCTCGTCGTAGCCGCCCAGCTCGTTGGGCAGGCCCGCATTGGGGTAGGCGGAGATGGGCCGGTCGGCGACACGCGACAGGACGTCGAGATGTTCGCGCAGCTGCTTGGGCCCCAGCGCGCAGTTGAGGCCCACGATGAGCGGGTCGGCATGGCGGATGCTGTGCCAGAAGGCCTCGACCGTCTGGCCCGAGAGGGTCCGGCCTGAGGCGTCGACGATCGTGCCCGAGATGACGAGCGGCAGCCGCTGGCCGATCTCCTCGAACAGAGCCTGCACGGCGAAGATGGCGGCCTTGGCGTTGAGTGTGTCGAAGATCGTCTCGATCAGCAGGATGTCGGCGCCGCCCTCGATCAGCCCGGCCGCCGCTTCGCGGTAGGCCACCTCGAGCTCCTCCCAGGTGACGCTGCGGGCGGCCGGATCGCCCACGTCCGAGCTCATCGAGGCCGTCCGGTTGGTGGGGCCAAGGGAGCCGGCCACGTAGCGGGCGCGGCCCGGCTCGGCCCGCTCGGCCGCGTCGGCGGCGTCGCGCGCGAGTCGGGCGGCCGCGACGTTCATCTCGCGCACGACCGCCGGCTCCAGCAGGTAGTCGGCCTGGGCGATGCGGGTCGCGGTGAACGAGTTCGTCGTCACGATGTCCGCCCCCGCGTCCAGGTACGCCCGATGGATCTCCTGGACGGCGGCCGGCTGCGTCAGGCACAGCAGGTCGAGGTCGCCCCGCAGGTCGTGCGGGTGAGAACGGAGGCGGGTGCCGCGGAAGTCGGCCTCGCTGAAGCCGTGCGCCTGGAGCATCGTGCCCATGGCCCCGTCGAGCACGACGATCCGCTCGCGCAGCAGGCCGGGCAGGACCGCCAGGCGCGACGCGCGGTCGAACGGCGCGCGGGCACGCGCCGCCACCGGGGCGGCGGCGGACACCGACGCGCTCACCGCGCGGCCGGAACCGGCTGGGCCGGGTGCCGCACGCGGATGCGCCGGACCAGCTCGGCGGCCTGCTCATAGCGCCCGAAGCTGGGCATGATGTACGTCCCGGCGACCTCGCTTTCGGTGGCCGCGAGCAGTGCATCCGCCATCTCCAGGCCCGCCTCCGAGCCCCGTTCCCCGGCCGCCTGCATGGCCGCGCGCGCCTCGTCGGGGATCGTGATGCCCGGCACCTCGTTGTGCAGGAACTCGGCATGGCGCGCCGAGACCAGCGGCAGGACGCCAAGCAGGACGGGCACGGGCAGGCCGCCCGGCCCGAAACGCCGGCGCGCCTCGTCGAGCATGCGCTCCACCTGCTCGACCGAGTACAGCGGCTGGGTCATGACGAGGTGGGCGCCGGCGTCCAGCTTGCGCTCGAGGCGGTCCCATTCGGCCGCCTGGTCGGCGGCCGTCGGGTCCAGGGCGCAGGCGATGGTGAAGCCGGCCCGCTGGCCGATCGACCCGCCGGCCGGATCCTGGGCCTGGTTCAGGCGGGCCAGGATGCCGATGAGGCCGATCGAGTCGACGTCCCACACCCCCGTGCCGGTGGGGTAGTCGCCGATCCGCGGCGGGTCCCCCGTCAGGGCGATGATGTTGCGGACGCCGAGGGCGTGGGCGCCCAGCAGCTCCGACTCGAGGGCCATCAGGTTCCGGTCGCGGGTCGTGCAATGGACCAGGCATTCCAGGTCCAGGTCATGCTGGATGCCAAAAGCCACCGACAGCGCGCTCATGCGCACCCGGGCCATCGCCGAGTCGGAGACGTTGACGACGTCGACCCCGGCCTGCTGGAGCAGCCTGGCGGCACCGATGGTGCGCTCGATGCGGATGCTCCGCGGTGGGTCGATCTCCACCGACACGACGAAGCGGCCCTCGTCGAGGAGTTCGGCGAGGCGCGTCGGCGGCGGCGCCCCGTCCTCCGCGCGGTCCCCTTCCGCCGCGCGAACGATCGTCGCCCCTGTGGCCCGGCGGGAGACCGCGGTGGGGGCTTCCACGCCGGCCGGCGGCACGGCGACGTCGAGCGCGGCCCGCATCGCCGCGATGTGCTCCGGCGTGGTGCCACAGCAGCCGCCCACGAGCCGCGCGCCGGCCGCCACGAAGCGGGGCGTCACGGTGGCGAAATAGGCGGGGCTGGCGGCGTAGACGAAGCGGCCCTCGAGCCGCTGCGACAGGCCGGCATTGGGCATGATCGAGCGGGCCGGCCCGCCATCGAGCGCGGCGCCCATCCCCTCGAGGGCCTCCAGGCTCGCGGCGGGGCCGGCGCCGCAGTTGACCCCGACCGCATCGGCACCGGCCGCCGCCAGCGCCTGTGCCGCGGCGCGAGGTGGCGTGCCGTCCGCCAGGACAAGGTCCTCGCCGAACGTCAGGGAGGCGATGACCGGCAGGTCCGATGCCGCGCGGGCTTCCTCCAGCGCCAGGAGCAGCTGGCCCAGGTCGGAGAACGTCTCGAGCACGAACGCGTCGACGCCACCCTCGAGCAACCCCTCGATCTGCTCGCGGAAGGCCGCCCTGGCGGCCGGCTCCGGGATGGCGCGCCCACCCCGCGCCGCCTGGCTGAGCGGTCCGACGGAGCCACCGACCAGCGCATCGCGCCCGCTCACCTCGCGCGCATCGCGGGCGAGGGCGGCTGCCCGCCGGTTGAGGTGGACGACTCGCTTGGCCAGCCCCCAGGCAGCGAGCCGTGGCCGATCGGCGCCGAAGGAGAGGGTCTCGATCAGCTCGGCCCCGGCCTCCAGGTAGTCGCGGTGCGCGCCCCGGACCAGCTCGGCGTGGGTGACCACCAGCTCCTCGAGGCAGGCGCGCTGCGGCACACCGCGGCTGAACAGGAGGGTGCCCATCCCGCCGTCGACGAGCAGCGGCCGCCGCGCGAGACGGTCGCGGAAGCGCTGGCGAGGCGAGGTGGCTGACGACAAGCGGCACTCCCTGGAAACAGAAGACCCTTCCTGACGGGAAGGGTCTCGAAGGGAGTTCCCCTTATCGTGCAGGAGGTCCTGCCCGGACTTGGCACCTTGCCGGCTCGACGCCGGCAGGTTGTCGTGGCTTCAACGGGCCGGTCCCTCCACCACTCTTGATAAGAGCTCTTCAGTTGTCTGCGCATGATGCCTCAGACCGCGCCGATGGGCAAT
>DATBOX010000026.1:0-2496 GCA_036561685.1 Candidatus Limnocylindrales bacterium
CGGGTCCAGGTCTCCTCGCGGGGTAACGGCTGCGTAGTATGCCGTGTCAGGCGTCCCGCATGGCAGGCAGGGCCAGCGCCAGGACCCCGCAGGCCACTGTGAGGGCCCCGAAGCCCGACAGCACCAGGCCCACCGGCAGGATTTGGGCGAGCAGGCCGGAGGCGCCCATGCCCAGGGTCATCGAGCCGTAGACGAGCCCGGAGCGGAACGAGACGACGCGCCCCATCAGTTCCGGCGGCGTCAGCTCGGCGAAGAGCGTCTGGGTGGGCACGATGTACAGGAGGTTGGCCACGCCGGTCACGACGCAGGCCGCCGCGGCGAGCCAGACGTTGGTGGTCAGGCCGATCGCCACCAGCCCGCCGCCCGAGATGAGCAGGCCCAGGGCCACCAGCCAGCCCTTGGCGAAGCGGGTCCCGATGAGGCCCACGGCCAGCCCGCCGACGAGGTTGCCCAGTCCGATGGCCGTTTCGAGCGTGGTGTAGTTGGTGGGATAGGCGATCGTGCTGGTGTCGAGCGCCCGCGCCGCGTAGACCAGCGCGAGGGCGACCAACGCCCCGGTCGACATCTGGGCCAGGGCCGTGACCAGCGTGTTCTGCCAGAGCGCGGGCTGGCGGCGCAGGAAGCCGACCCCCTCGCGGAAGTCACGGGCGAACGGCCCGATCCGGCCCCCCACGCGCGGCACGACGGCGTGCGCCACCGGCGGGATGACGAGGCCAAGGATGACCACGCCGCTGACGAGGTAGCTGGCCGCGTCGGCCCAGAAGGCGATCGTCAGGGCTGAGCCAAGGATGGCCACGAACAGTCCGGCGATGGGGTAGCCCGCCAGGTCGGCCAGCGTCTCCGACGTCCACAGGGCGCTGTTGGCGGCCATCAGGTCGTCGCGGGCCACGATGCGCGGGACCGCGGCGTTCTTGGCGGCCCGGAAGAAGACGCTGATGCAGGTGATGACGAAGACGATGGGGAAGGCGAACCAGACGTTTCGCGCCGCCGCGAGGGGCAGTGACACGACGAGCCCGGCCCGCAGGAAGTCGGCCGCGACCATCGTGATGCGCTGGTCCCAACGGTCCACGAGGGTCCCCGCGACGGCGGCGACCAGGAGGTTGGGCACGGCCGCCACCAGGAAGACCAGGGCCGTGGCGAGGGGCGAGCCGGTGACGCCGAAGACGAGGACGCCCAGGGCCACCTGGTGGATGCGATCGCCAAACGCGCTCACCGTCTGGCCGAACCAGAAGGCGGAGAAGCGCGCGTCCAGCGCCAGCCGGACCAGTGGCTGCTGGCGCAGGTGACCCAGGATCGAGCCGACTGTCCCGCCGGCCGCCGTGCCCGCCTTGGTCGGATCGAAGGCGCCCGATCCCAGGCCGGTTGCGGTGGCGCTGGGGTAGGTCGTGCGATACGTCGGGTAGGTCTGCGGAAGGACGCTCCCGGTGGGCGCAGCCGGATAGGTGCCGGCGAAGATCAGGCCGCCGCCCGCCATGACCTGGGCCCGCGCATTGCGGCCCATGAGCGTGGCGAACACGAACCACCCCAGGCCGACCGACAGGAAGACGTCGCCCACGCTGACCACGTTGCGCAGCACCGGGAAGGGTATGGGCAGGATGTCGCCCAGCGGCGCGGCCTGGAGCAGGATGTTGATGCCGGTCGGGTCCGGCAGCAAGCGGTGGAACTGCGGGATCAGGTCGGCGGCCGTCATCCCCGCGGCCGACAGCGCGCCCGACCAGACCGGCATCCAGCCCCCGTTGGCGATCATGGCCACGGCGTTGGCGCCCACCCCGACACCGGCCACGAGCAGGCCCGGCTGGTCCCGGTTCAGCCAGAGCCCGTAGAGCAGGATGCCGAAGCCCAGGGCGAAGAGCGGCAAGCGCAGCTGCTCCACCCCCTGGACGTCCAGCCGCAGCGCGAGCTCCGTGCCGTAGCGGACGATGACCGCGAGGAACAGCAGGAACGAGGCGCGGAGACGGACATCGAGCAGGTGCGCCGGTCGACCGCCCAGCAGGAGGGCGAGCAGGATCCCGACGACCATCCCTGCGATCAGCATGGCGTCATCCCGCGGGTGTCGCCCGGGTAGGCGCGCGCCAGGTCACGGCAGGGCACATGTGGCACGCGGCCGACTCTAACGGCTGAGCACGGCCAGGGGAACGCCGGTGAATGACGTACGGGACGCCGCCGGGTGTGGGGTGCTAGGAGGCGGCGTCCGTGGGGCTGGCGGTCTCGGCGCGCGCCGGCACCGCCTCGGGACGGCTGGCCACGGCTTCGGCGCGCGCGGCCGCTGCCTGGCCCAGCAGCGGGATCGGGCGCGGCGCGACAGGCGGGCGGCCGGGGTCGGCGACGTTGCGGACCCAGTCCGTGCGCGCGAAGGCGTCGAGGACGATGGGGTCGAACTGGATGCCGGCGTAGCGGCGCAGCTCCAAAAGCGCCTGCTCGCGCGTCAGGGGCTGGAGGCGGTACGGGCGGGCCGCCGTCATGGCCTCGAACGCGTCGGCGACGTGCAGGATGCGG
>DATBOX010000027.1:0-7343 GCA_036561685.1 Candidatus Limnocylindrales bacterium
CACGACGAACCAGATGACCGTCGTCCAGCCCATCGACACGAAGCTCTGGATCATGATCGCCAGCACGTTCTTGCGGCCGACGAGCCCGCCATAGAAGAACGCCAGCCCGGGTGTCATGAGCATCACCAGGCTGGTGCAGACGAGCATGAAGCCGGTGTTCCCGGTATCGAGCCCAGGCATGGCCTACCCCGTGGCGGAGGTGTACGGCCAACTTGTACACCACGCGCGCAAGGGCCCGACCATTGAACGTTCGACAGCCAGCCGGCTCCATACTCGGTGACGCGGCCACACGGGCCGCCCCGGCCCAAGGGGTGCCATGCAGCAGGGGGATCTGGTCGAGCGGGCGAGCCGCGGGGACCGCGAGGCCTTCGCTCAACTCGCCGCCGCCCACGTCGATCGCTGCTTCGCCCTGGCCTATCGGATCCTGCGAGACACCCACCGCGCCGAGGATGCCGCCCAGCAAGCCATCCTAGGGGCCTGGCGCGACCTGCCGTCGCTCAGGGACCCGGAGCGCTTCGAAGCGTGGCTCTCTCGGCTCGTCGTCCACGCCTGCTATGCCGAATCCCGGCGCGACCGTCGCTGGACCGCCCACGTGCGCCTGATCTCGACCGAACCACAGGTCGACCCCGACACGGCGAGCTCCGTCGCCGCGCGGGACGAGCTGGAGCGTGGCTTCCGCCGGCTGTCACCGGAACAGCGGGCAGTGGTCGTGCTGCACCACCACCTGGGGTATCCGCTGACGGAGATCGCGGCGACCCTGGGCATCCCCGTCGGGACCGCGCGGTCCCGACTCCATTACGCGGTCCGTCAGCTGCGGGCTGCGATCGAGGCGGACGCTCGCCCCGTGACGTCCAAGGAGCGGACCGCATGACCCGTGCATCTCGTTTCGAGGATCACCTCACCGATTGGCTCGAGGAAGGCCCGACGGACGCGCCGGACCGGGTCCTCGAGACGATCCAGGCTGCCCTCCCATCGATCCCCCAACGACGGGTCGCCTGGCGCGTCCCGTGGAGGTTCTTCCCGATGAATGGCTTCGCCCGCTGGGTGGCCGGAGCCGCGGCGGTGATCATCGCCGTCGGTGGCCTCGCCCTCCTGAATCAATCGCCGTCAGCAAGCGTCGGCAGACCGCCGACGTCACCCCCTCCATCGGTCGCGCCTCCCTCGGCCTCGAGTGCCGCGATCGACACCACTGGATGGAACTCGTTCACCTCTATTCGCCACGGCGAGACACTCCGCTACCCCAGGGGCTGGACGGCCGCCCCAGCGTCAGAACCATGGCCTGCGGGCGTGGACCCGACCGACTCGATGCAGGACATCTTCTCCCTGCCCACCAATGGCGATCAGGTCTTCAGCGCCGTGTCCCAGCGGCTCCCCAGCGGTGAAACAGGCCTGGAGTGGCTGACCAACTATGAACTGCAGGGAGCGACCTACCACGCCAGCGTGAAGCAGTGCTGGCCCGCGCCTGCCGACATGGAGCACACGACGGTCGCCGGTTCGCCCGCATGGGTCCACGGGGGCTGCGGGTTCATCGAAGCCATTACCGTCGTGGGCGGGCGCACCTACGTCATGCAACTCTGGAATTCCTACGACCGACCGCTGTTCGACGCTTTCCTCTCGACGATGACGTTCACGCCGGCCCGTGCCGACGACACCCCGGTGACACACCTCAGCCCGAGCCCGAGTCCGCGCCCGAGCTGAGTCGCCTCCCCTGCCGGGCGCGACGCCTCGCCGCACTGGGCGGCGCGCCCGGCAGGCTTTCATCACGCTCGCGCTCCGGTAGGCTCACCCATCGTGGTGACCCTATCGCTCTGGCGACACGCCGACTTCATGAAGCTCTGGGCCGGCCAGACGGTGTCCGAGCTCGGCTCCGTGGTGACGCGGACGGCCGTGCCGCTGGTCGCGCTCCTGGTGCTGGGCGCGGGCCCGTTCGAGATGGCGCTACTCGTGGTCTCGGGCAGCCTCGCCGTGCTCCTGGTGGGCTTCTTCGCCGGCGCCTGGGTGGACCGGCTGCGGCGACGCCCCCTGCTGATCGGAGCCGACGCGATCCGGGCCGTCCTGCTGTTCTCCATCCCCGCGGCATATGTGGCCGGGGCCCTGCGAATGGAGCAGCTGTATCTCGTCGTCTTCCTCGAAGGCTGCTTCGGCGCCCTGTTCGACGCCGCTTATCCCGCATACGTCCCGTCGCTCATCGGAGTCGAGCGCGTCGTGGAGGGCAACAGCAAGCTCGCCACGAGCTCGTCCCTGGCGGAAATCGGTGGGCCCGGCCTGGGGGGCGGCCTCGTGCAGCTGATCGGCGCGCCGTTCGCGATCCTGGTCGACGCCGTCTCGTTCGTGGTCTCGGCCATCTCGCTGGTCCTGATCCGCAGCCCCGAGCCGTCGCGCCCCGCGAGAACGTCGCCCACGCCGATGCGGCACGAGATCACGGAAGGTCTCCGGCTGGTCATCCGCCACCCGGTCCTCGTGCCGCTGACCCTTCGCTCGGTGGTGGCCCACGTGGCCGGCTCGTTCTACGGCGTGCTCTACACGATCTACCTCATCCAGGACCTGAACCTGAACCCATTCCTGCTCGGCGTGGTGGTCTCGGCGGGCGGGGTCGGCTCCCTCGTCGGCTCGTTCGTCGCCTCGAGGGTCATCGCCAGGCTCGGGTTCGGGCCGGCGCTCATCTGGACCGCGACCGGCGCATCCATCGTCGGCGTGCTGACGCCGCTCGCGGGCGGGCCGCTGCTGCTGGCGACGCTCATGGTGTTCATCCCGCAGCTGGTCGGCGACGGCCTGCAGACGATCGAAGGGATCGCCGAGCTGTCGCTCATCCAGGGGGTCATCCCGGACCGCATCCTGGGCCGGGTCAACGCCACCCTGGAGGTCTTCTCCCATGGGGTCGCCTATCCCATCGGGGCCCTCGCGGCGGCCGGTGTCGCGGGCTTGATCGGTGTACGCGGCGCGATCGCGATCGGCTGGGCCGGGATGGCGGCTTCGATCGTGCTGCTCGTGGTCTCCCCGCTGCCGCGCATCCGGCAGCCCTCGGACGTGCCGGCCGTCGAGGACTAGCCTCGGCCCTGCTCGAGTCCCAACCAGGCTGCAGGCAGATGGCGCGCCCGGCAGGATTCGAACCCGCGACCTGGTGGTCCGAAGCCACCCGCTCTATCCACTGAGCTACAGGCGCACGCCGGGGCATTGTACGAGCAGGGCTTCGATAGACTCACCCCATGGAGGGCGCGCCGCCAGGTGGATCGGGAATCGGTGGCTCGGCGGTCTATCAGGCCGCCCTGGGGGGCATCCTGGAGACGCTCGGCCGTGCGCCGTTCGACCTGGATGCGGTACTTCGAACGATCCTCACCCACACCACGCGTCTGTCTCACGCGACGCGCGGGTTCATCTACCTCCTGGGCGACGACGGCCTCTACCGTCATTCCGCGGACATCGGGGCGCCCCCGGCGGTGGTCGAGTTCAACCGGGCGCATCCCATCACCCCGACCCGGGCGACCCTCACGGGCCGAGTGGTCATCGATCGGCGCCCGGTGCATATCCCTGACGTGGACTTGGATCCCGAGTACGACTACCCGGACGCGAGGCGGCTGGGCGGCTTCCGCACCCTGCTCGGCGTGCCGATGCTGCGGGAAGGCGCGGTCGTCGGCGTGCTCAGCGCCTGGCGCGTCGAGGTGGACCCGTTCACCGAGGCCGAGATCGAGCTCGTGCGCCTCTTCGCCGATCAGGCCGTCATCGCCCTGACCACGACCCGCCTGGTGGGCACGATCGAGCGTCAGCGGTCCGAGCTGGCCCGCTTCCTGTCGCCCCAGGTCGCCGACCTCATCTCGACCGCCGAAGGCGAGCGTCTGCTGGCCGGCCATCGCCGCGAGATCACCGTGGTCTTCTGCGATCTGCGCGGCTTCACGGCCTTCAGCGAGTCGGCCGAGCCCGAGGAGGTGCTGGACGTTCTGCGCGCCTACCACAGCGCGCTGGGGCGGCGGATCCAGGAGGCGGGCGGAACGCTCGAACGCTTCACCGGCGACGGGGTGATGGTCTTCTTCAACGATCCGGTCGAGCAGGCCGACCACGCCGAACGCGCCGTCCGCATGGCGCTGGCGCTCCGGTCGGACGTGCGCGAGCTGGCGGCTGGCTGGCGGCGCCTCGGTCACCGGCTCGGGTTCGGCGTGGGAATCGGGACCGGCTACGCGACGCTCGGGCGGATCGGCTTCGAGGGGCGCTACGACTACGCCGCCATCGGCAGCGTCGTCAACCTCACCGCGCGGCTGTGCGCCGAGGCCGGCGACGGGGAGGTCCTGCTGAGCCCCCGCGCCCAGGCCAGGCTGGCCGGGTCGATCCCGGTACGCGACCGCGGCGACATGACCATCAAAGGCTTTGCCCAACCGATCCAAGTCTTCGAAGTCTCCGAGCCGACCACCTAGCCAGCCGGTGCCACTCGCGAGCCGGCGCGTCTAGCGCAGGATCTCGAAGGCGCGTTCCCGGCGCGGCCCGAAGCGGTAGACGGCGAAGTCGGCGTCGAAGGAGGCGGCTCGCCATACGCCGAGCCGCTCCATCACGGCGAAGCTGGTCCGATCGACGATCGAGAGATCCTGGTCGGGGAATGCCTGACCGATCGACCAGGCGACCTCCAGATCGGCTGCGCCGACTGGCTCGAGTGCGGCAGCTCCTCCGCGGATCGCGGCCCAGAACCGTTCCGCGGCAGTCCGGCCCAGTCGATGACGAATGAGGAGCCACGACTCGATCAGGACGTGGTCGCTGGTGATCAGGTCCTCGCCCGACGAGAGGGCGGCCATCGCGCGACGGTGGCTGCTATCCCCGACGTCGGCCGCGGCGTAGAACGCCGACGAGTCGACGAAGAGCGTCAACGGCCGCGCCGGTCCGCGTCGATCGCCTCGGCGACATAGGCATCCTTGGCCACTGCCACGTCCGAGCCGCCCGAGTCGCCGAGGGCGAACAGGGCACTCGGATCACTCACGACCGCAGGTCCCGCAAGGTCCTGCTGGACCAGACGCCGGACATACTCAGCCATCGAGATGCCCATGTCGGCGGCGCGGCGGCGGGCGCGCCTGTGCTCCGCCGGGTCGAGGGTGATCTGCGTCCGATGCATCATGATGGCGACATCATAACATCACCGGCCCAGGAGCCTAGCGGTCGCTTGGCCGCCTCGCGACGACCCACCACCCGGCAGGCAGCAGGAGCGCGGCCACGATCAGCTTGGCCAGGTCGCCCACGATGAACGGCGTCAGGCCGGCCGCGATGGTGTCGCCCAGGGAGAGGTGCGCGGCGGCGCCCAGCCACGGCAACCCGATCACGTAGATGGCGACGTCCCCGGCCAGGAGGGCCGCGAACGAACCGACCAGCCGGCGGTCCCAGCCCAGTTCCGCCAGTCGGCCCGAGATCCCGCTCGCCAGCAGGAAGCCCACGAGGTAGCCGCCGGTGGCGCCAAGCGTCACGCCGCCGCTGCGGAAGGCGATGATCGTGTCCAGCCCGTGGCGGTAGGTGCCGCTCGCCGCGTCCAGGGCATAGACGGGCAGGAACAGCCCGAGCACGAGGTATAACAGGACCGCCAGGACGCCCCGCCGGAAGCCGAGGAGCGCGCCGCCGAACAGCACGCCGAACGTCTGCAGGGTGACCGGCACGTATGGGTCGGTGGGCAGGTAGAAGCTGATGCGGGCGCCGATGACGATCAGGAGCGCCCCGGTGATGACCAGTACGGCGTGGCGGGCACGGGAACTCAGGCGCTCACCGACGCGCACCGGGACGAGGAAGTCGCCGAGCGTCAGGCCGTGCTCATCAGAGGGCACACGCAGCAGCCGCGAGCTGGCGAGCATGGCTCGATGCTACCAGACGAACCGGAGCGCGGCGGGCAGCACCCGGAAGGCGAACGGATCGCGGCCGAGCAGCTCGCCGTCCGCCTGCAGGTAGAGGGGGCCGCGCCCGTCAGTGACGGTGACGACGAGGCCGGGCGTGCGGCGCACCAAGACGCGCGGGCTGGTGAGGTGATCGCCGCTGCGGACGCGCCAGGCGAAGGTCGTCATCTCGCGGCGCGAGACCGCGTCGATGATGACGCAGTCGAAGAGGCCGTCGGTGGGGTCGGCATCCGGTGCGACGTGCATGCCCCCGCCCTCGTACTGCCCCAGAGCAAGCTCGACCGACTCGACTGCCCGCTCCTCGCTCGATCCATCGGCCCAGCGCAGCTGGACCTGGCGCTCCCGCCAGTCGATGATCGTCAGCAGGCCGGCCGCGGTGTAGAGGTACGGCCCCAGGCGGGCCGGGAAGCGGGCCGTCCGCTGGGCGACGAAGGGGCTGAAGCCGATGCCGGCGCCGTTGACGAAGTAGCGCAGCGCAGGGGCGGTATTGGGGGCCGTGGGCTCGCCCGGTAGCGGCGAGGGCGGGGTCGGTCGGCCGGCCACCAGCGGCGCGGGCCGGAACGTGGCCTCGCCGGCGTCGACCGAGTGGGCCGCGCTCGCGTCGCCGTCCAGGTAGGCGGCGAAACGGGCCACGATGGTCGCCGCATCGCGGGGCAGGCGGAGGCCCCGGGCGTAGTCGCTACCCCGCCCTGCCGGCACGAGGCCCAGCGCCGGGATCGCATCGGCCGGCATGTCGGCGGTTAGGAGGCCGTTGACGACCTCATGCAGCGTGCCGTCGCCGCCGACCGCGACGACCAGGCGCGCCCCGTCCTGCGCCGCGCGGCGGGCCAGGTCGGCCGCCTCGAAGGCGCGGGTCGTGAGCAGCACCTCGTTGTCCAGGCCCGCGGCGGCCAATGCGGCACCCATGGCCGGCCACGCCCTGGCGAACGCGCCGCGGCCGGCGCCCGGATGGGCGACGAACTGGAGTGCCGCCGTCACGCCGGGGCCACGGCATCCGAGATGGCCAGGCGCACGAGGCCCAGGTTGACCTCGTACAGCTCCACCTCCAGGCGGTGCGAGCCCGGCGCCAGAGGCGCCCCCGCGACGAGCAGCGCCACGTGGTCGCCCTTCTGGACGCGGATGGGGTGGAACTTGTCCACCGACGCGGCCTGGATGGGGGTGGGATCGTCCGCGCGGAGGGCGCTCACGGCCGACGCCTCGATCGCCTGACCGTCCACCGCGAGCCGGCCGATCCCCACCAGCGTGCCGTTCCCCATGGGGTTGCGCGCCTCCAGCCGGAAGCCGGTGGCCGTGTTGCGCAGGCTGCCCGCCACGTAGAACTGCTTGGCCAGGAAGCCCGGGACGTCCATCCTCGCAGTCTACGCGGCGAGTGTCCGCCCATCGGGTACGATGCGTGGCCGCGGTGGCCTTAGCTCAATCGGTAGAGCATCGGATTGTGGCTCCGAAGGTTAGGGGTTCGATCCCCCTAGGCCACCCCACTTCCCGCAC
>DATBOX010000028.1:0-21041 GCA_036561685.1 Candidatus Limnocylindrales bacterium
TCGTTCGCCAGCTCCATGTCGATGCAGTCGGGCGCGCCCACCTTCGGCACCCCGGAACCGGCCCTCGTGCTCTACGCCATGGCCGCCCTGGCCCGCCGGCTCGGCGTGCCGTTCCGCTCGGGCGGCAGCCTGTGCGCCTCCAAGCTGCCCGATGCGCAGGCCGCCTACGAGTCGGCCGCGACCCTCCAGCCGACCGTCCTGGCGGGCGTCAACTTCGTGCTCCACGCCGCCGGCTGGCTGGAGGGCGGCCTGACCTGCGGCTATGAGAAGTTCGTCATGGACGCGGACCAGTGCGGCATGATGGCCGTCTTCGCCAAGGGCATGGACCTCTCGGAGAACGGCCAGGCTCTCGACGCGATCCTGGCCAATGAGCCGGGCACGCATTTCCTGGGCAGCGCCCACACCCTGGCCAACTTCGAGACGGCCTTCTATCGCTCGGGGATCGCCAACTACGACAGCTTCGAGAAGTGGCAGGAGGACGGCTCGCTCGACACCGCGCAGCGGGCCAACGCGGTGTGGAAGCAGATGCTGGCCGACTACCAGGAACCGCCCCTGGACCCGGCCATCGACGAGGCGTTGCTGGCCTTCATCGCGGCGCGCAAGGCGTCGATGCCCGACGCGCTCGCCTGACGTGGTCGCGCTTCGCCGCGCCGCGCCGTCCACGGATGAGCGACGCGCCCTGGCGGCGCTCGTGGCGGCGCCGAAGTTCGAGTTGATCCCCCTGGCCAGCGCACTCGCCGAGGCGTCGGCCCTGCCGGCCGGGGCGACGGTCACGGTGACCTCGTCGCAGGCCCGCGGCATGCACGCGTCGGTCGAGCTCTGCGGCGCGCTCAGGGGACGCGGCCACGACGTCGTGCCCCACCTGTCGGCCCATCAGATCCGCGATCGAGCCGAACTGCGCGACCTCGTGCGCGACCTGGCCGGGATGGGCGTGCGACGGGCCTTCGTCATCGGGGGGGACGGACCGGTGACCGGCGACTTCCCTGACGGCCTGAGCCTGCTGCGGGCGATGGCCGACCTGGGGCACGACTTCACCGAGATCGGCGTGCCGTGCTACCCGGAGGGCCATCCCGCCATCAGCGACGCGCGCCTCGACGAGGTCCTCGTGGAGAAGGCGGCCTTCGCCGACTACATGGTCAGCCAGATGTGCTTCGACGCCGGCGTCATCTCGTCGTGGCTCCTCACGCGACGGGCCCGCGGCCTTACCCTGCCGCTGCACCTGGGCCTCCCCGGCGCGGCGCCGCTGCACCGCCTGATGACGATCAGTGCCCGCATCGGGGTAGCCGATTCACGGCGCTTCCTGACCAAGAACACGCGCTTCGTCAGCCGCCTGCTGCTCGCCCCGGGCGGTTACCGGCCCGACGGGCTCCTCGATGCGCTGGCGCCACTGGCGGCCGATCCGGCCGCCGACCTGGCGGGCCTCCACATCTTCACCTTCAACCAGGTCCGCTCGACGGAAGCCTGGCGCGCCCGGTACCTGGCGAATCTGCGCGCCTGATCCGCGCCCGCTGGATCAGTCAGCGGCCGTTCATCGATTCGCAAGGTACGAGTGGGCATCCTGACGCACGCATGACGACGACCCTCGAGCCCCACGTCGCGCGACGCAGCTGGGCGGCCCTTGGCACCACGTGCACGGTCCTCGTGACCGATCGGGCCGCCCTGGAACCGGCGTGCGCGGCGGTGGCGGCGGTGCTGGAGCTCGCCGACGCCACCTACAGCCGCTTCCGGGCCGATTCCGAGCTGTCGCGGCTCAACGAGGCCGGTCGCCCGGTGGTCGTCAGCCCGCTGCTGGCCGAGGCGCTCGAGGCGGCCCTCCGGGCGGCCCGCCTGACCGACGGGGTGGTCGATCCGACCGTGGGCCGGGCGATGCGCGCGCTGGGGTACGGTGCGGACTTCGCCACCCTGGCGGGACGAGACGTCCCGCTCGAGCTGCGCCTGGAGGCCGTCCCGGGCTGGCAGGCGATCGGCTACCAGGGCACGGCTCGCCGGGTGACCCTCCCGCGCGGCATCGAGCTGGACCTGGGCTCGGTCGGCAAGGCCCTGGCGGCGGATCACGCCGCAGCGGCCGCCCACCGGGTCGCCGGCGCGGGCGTCCTGGTGAGCCTGGGCGGCGACATCGCCACCGCCGGCGCGGGACCGGTGCCGGGCTGGCCGATCCTCGTCGCCGACGACAGCGGCGCCCCGGCCGACGGCCCGGGGGAGGTCGTGCGGATCACCAGCGGCGCGCTGGCCACCTCCAGCACCACCGTGCGGCGGTGGTCCCAGGATGGCGTCCAGCGCCACCACCTCGTCGACCCGGCCACCGGCAAGCCGGCCGTCAGCCCGTGGCGCACGGCGACCGTGGCCGCCGGTTCGTGCGTCGATGCCAATACGGTCGCCACGGCGGCCATCGTCAAGGCCGATCGGGCACCCGAGTGGCTGGCCGTGGTGGGCCTGCCGACGCGCCTCGTGGCGGCCGATGGGCGCCTGCTGCGCCTCAACCGCTGGCCGATGCCGGCGGTGGTGGTGGCATGAGCGACCAGCTGCTGTGGTTCGCCACGCGGGGCGCGGGCATCGTCTCGCTGCTCATGTTCACCGGGGTGGTCGTCCTGGGGGTGCTCAACGTCAGTCGCTGGCAGGCGCCGGCGTGGCCCCGCTTCCTGACGGCAGGGCTCCATCGCAACCTGTCGCTGCTGGCCCTCGTCTTCCTCGGCCTCCACATCGTGACCGCGGTCGTGGACCCCTTCACGGCCCTCGGTCCGGCGGCCGCCCTCATCCCCTTCGCCTCGAGCTACCGGCCGCTGTGGGTCGGCCTGGGCGTCATCGCCGTCGACCTGATCGTGGCCCTCGTCGTCACGAGCCTCATCCGGGCGCGGCTTGGCCAGCGGGCGTGGCGGGCGGTCCACTGGCTGGCCTACGCGGCGTGGCCGCTCGCCATCACCCATGGCATCGGCAGCGGCTCCGACGCGTTCGCGCCCTGGATGCTGGCCCTCGACGTGGTGTGTGCCGGCCTCGTCGGCGTCGCCGTGGTGTGGCGCGTCGCGACGGTCCGCGCGGGCAGCCCCGAGGTGCTCCGCCAGGTCGTCGCGGAGGTCGCCAGCCCGACCGACCGCGGACGGACCTACCGGTGAGCGGGCCCGCCCCGCTGGCGCGGTTGCTCGCCGGGCCGCCTCTTGCGGCCGGCGCCGAATCGTTCCCCGACCACCAGGGCCGGCTGGGCCGCCTGCCGTCGATCGACGGGGCGAGCCTGATCGGAGTCCTGGAGGCGAGCGGCCTGACCGGTCGGGGCGGCGCGGGGTTCCCGGTCGGCCGCAAGTGGCGCACCGTCGCCCAGGCGGCCGGCGACTGGCCGGTGGTGCTCGTGAACGGGGCGGAGGGCGAGCCGCTCAGCGCCAAGGACCGGGCCCTCATGGTGACGCGCCCCCACCTCGTGCTGGACGGCGCGCTGCTGGCCGCCGCGGCCGTCGGGGCGGAACAGGTCGTCCTGTACGTGGGCGAGGCCCATGCGGCGGCTCGGGCGGCGCTGGGGCGAGCCGTCCTCGAGCGCGGCCCCCACGTCGGCCGGCTCCTGCGGCTGGTGGCCGCGCCCCCTCGCTACGTGGCCGGCGAAGAGTCGGCCGCCGTGCACTATGTCGACACCGGCGATGCCCGCCCGACCTCGGTGCCGCCACGCCCCTTCGAACGCGGCGTCGGTGGACGGCCCACGCTCGTGCAGAACGTGGAGAGCCTGGCCCACGTCGCCCTCATCGCCCGCCACGGGGACGGCTGGTACCGTGGCGCGGGCAGCACGACGGCGCCCGGCACGGCCCTCGTCAGCACGAGCGGGCGCGACGGGCGGACCACCGTCCATGAGATCGAGTTCGGAGAGACGATCGGCTCGGTGGCGACGCGACGCGGGACGACGGCGGACGGCCTCCAGGCGGTCCTCGTGGGCGGCTACTTCGGCGGCTGGATCGCCGGTCCGATCGCGTGGTCAACGCCGCTCGAACCGGCCGAGCTGCGGCAGGCCGGGGCGGGTTTTGGCTGCGGGGTCATCTCCTTCCTGGGGCGCGAGGCCTGCGGCGTGCAGGCGGCCGCGCAGGTGATGGCCTACATGGCCGCCGAGAGCGCCGCGCAGTGCGGCCCCTGCGTCTTCGGCCTGCGGGCCATCGCCGACACGATGGCACGCCTGGCGGCTGGCAGGGCGCACGCGGACGACCTGGCCCACCTCGAACGCTGGACCGGCCAGATCCGCGGTCGCGGCGCCTGCCGTCATCCCGATGGGGCGGTCAACCACCTCGCCAGCGCCATGCGCGTCTTCGGCGACGAATTCCGCCGCCACCAGGCCCGCCGCGGCTGCGCCGCCACCAGCCAGGGGGTGCGCGCCTCGTGAGCGCACCGGACCGCCTCCGCTTGCAGGTCGACCGCATCCGCTGCGACGGCGCAGGCCTGTGCGCCGAGCTGCTCCCCGAGCTGATCGCGCTCGACGATTGGGGCTACCCCATCCTCGCCCCGGACGCCGTGCCGAACGCCCTGCTCCCACTCGCCCGACAGGCCGTGGAGGCGTGCCCTGTGCTCGCCCTGCGCCTCGTCCCCGTCCCGACGGCCGTCGAGTCTCGCTGAGGTGCGCCTCCTGGTGGCGGAGGACGACGACGGCCTGCGTGACGTGCTGGTGCTCGGCCTGGCCGAACAGGGCTACCAGGTGGACTCGGTGGCCCGCGGCGACGACGCCATCGACCAGCTCAGGTGGTACGAGTACGACGTGGCCATCATCGACTGGCGCATGCCGGGGGCGCCGGGCATCGACGTGGTGGCCTGGGCACGGCACCACCAGCGGCCGACCGCCCTGCTCATGCTGACGGCGCGCGACGCACCGCACGACCGCATCGAGGGCCTCGACGCGGGCGCGGACGACTACCTCGTGAAGCCCTTCGACTTCGGCGAGCTGCTGGCCCGCGTCCGCGCCCTGCAGCGACGGCCGCACGCCGTGGACGGGCCGGTCCTGTCGCGTGGCCGCCTGGCCCTGGACCCCCGCACGCGGGTCGTGACGGTGGCCGGCGCGGACCTGCGCCTGACCGCCACCGAGTACCAGATCCTGGAGCTGTTGCTGCGGCGTGCGCCGGCGGTCGTCGACAGGAAGGCCATCGCCGAGCACGCGTGGGAGGACGAGACGGACCCGCTGGGCTCCAACGCCATCGACGTCCAGCTCAGCCGGTTGCGGGCCAAGCTGACCGGCGCGGGCATCCGCATCGTGACCGTGCGCGGCACCGGCTATCGCCTCGAGGAAGCGTGAGAGCGGCCCGGGCGGCCCGCGCCGAAGGGGTTCGGGGGGCCTCGATCCGCGTCGCCCTGCTGGCCACCGCCCTCGTGGCCGTCGTCTACCTCGTCATCGGCGCCGCGGTCGTCCTGCTCGTCACGCACGATCTGACGCAGCAGATCGACGACCGGCTGGTGGCCTCGCTGTCGCACATCGGCGACGAGCCCGGGGGGCCGCCCGACTCCGGCTACGGCGCCCCAGCGCCCGACCGGTTCGGCCCCGCGACGCTGGTCTGGACGATCCACGCCAACGGCACGATCCAGGCCACGAATGCGGAGGCGGTCCTGCCCACCGCCGCCTACCACGCCACGACGCCCCAGACGGTCATGGTCGGCGACGTGGCCCTGCGGGTCGCCGGAGGCGTGGCGGGCGACGACTACGTGGTCGTCGGCCAGACGCTCGACACGGTCTCCCAGGCGACCTCCACGATCCTGCTGGACGAGGTCCTCATCGCGCCGGTCCTGCTGATCGTCGTGTTCCTTGGTGCGGTCGCCATCGGCCGGCGCGTCGCGGCGCCCATCGAGCGCGCCCGGCAGCGCCAGCTCGCGTTCACCGCCGACGCCTCGCACGAGCTGCGCACGCCGCTCTCGGTCATCGAGGCCCACGCCAGCCTGGCGGCCACGCAGCCGCGCACGGCCGACTGGTACGCCAAGGCCTTCCAGGGCGTCGACCGTGAGGCCCGCCGCATGCGCCGCCTGGTCGACGACCTGCTATGGCTGGCCCGCTTCGACGCGCTCCAGGGACGGCCGCCGATGGAGCACGTCGACCTGGGCACGGTCGCGTCCCAGACGGTCGACCGGTTCGCCCCGGTCGCCGAGCAGCGGCACCTCTCGCTGCGCGTCGCGGTGCCCGCCGAGCCCGCGGTGGTGCAGGCTCCGGCCGACTGGCTCGACCGCCTGCTGGGGGTCCTCATGGACAACGCCTGCAAGTACTCGCCCGACGGTGGCGAGGTGAGCGTCACGGTGAGCCAGGAGAGCGGCCGGGTCCGCCTGACCGTGGAGGACGCCGGGCCGGGCATCCCGCAGGGGGAGCAGGCCCGCATCTTCGACCGCTTCCACCGGGCCACCGCCGAAGGCAGCGGGGCAGGACTTGGCCTGGCCATCGCCGACTCGATCGTCCGCGCGTCACGCGGGGCGTGGCGGATCGCCACCTCCCCTTCCGGGGGTGCGAGCATGTCCGTCAGCTGGCCGCGCGGCCTGGCCTGAGCGGCGCCGTAACCCGTTCGCAAGGCGCCGCCCGCGACACTCGCGTCATGGACCAGTCACCGACCACGTCACGCATCTCGTCTCAGCAGCGCACGCGCGACGCCGCCCTGCGGCGGCTGCGCCAGCTGACCATGGGCGCCGCCGTCCTGGGGACCGCCGGCACGGCCACCCTGGGCGGCCTCGCGGCCTTCACCTACACCGGCCACGTCACCGCCACGCCGGTGGCCGTGGCCGAGGCCGGATCGGGCACCTCGTCATCGGCCGCGGGAAGCGGCTCGACTGCCCCTGCGGCGCCGACGGCGGCCCCCGCCGCGACGGCCGCTCCGACGACTCAGCTCGGCTCGTCGACGGTCGTCGTCGGCCGCGGCTCCGCGGGCTCGGGGATGGTCACCTCCGGCGGATCCTGATCAGCCGACCCGCTCCAGCCGCACCACGGGGATGACCCGCTCGGTGCGCGTCTCGTAGTCGGCGAAGCCCGGCATGAGCGCCGCCTGCGCGTCATAGAGGCGGCGGCGCTCGGCGCCATGGGTGACCGTGGCACGGGCCTCGAAGCGCTGCCCGTCCACCTCGACCGTGACGTCGGGATGCGCCACGAGGTTGTGGTACCAGGCCGGATGCGTGGGCGCGCCACCCTTGGAGGCGATGATCACGTACGCCGCACCGTCCCGTGTATAGGCGACCGGCGAGGTGCGTGGCTCGCCGGTCCGCGCCCCCGTGGTGGTAAGGACCATGAGGTGCCGGCCGGCCATGGGCCCCCGGGTCGAGACGCCGGCATGCGCGCGCAGGTCGGCCACCATGTTGTCGTTGAAGCTGCGTGGGTCGTTCATGGATAGATGATTGCACACGCAATCATCTATGGCAAGCGTGGCGCCGGCCGAGCGTCCAGCTGCACGGTGTGGCCGACCGCGCGCGTGGCCTGGCCACGCGATCGCACGTCATGTGAACGGGAGCCGGGCGGCGAAGCCTGATGCCGGCGCGTTTGGGTCCTCGGCGCCGCGGGCCGCGGTGCCCGTCCAGGCTGCCGAGGTCGCAGAGGCCCTCCGATCGACCATCCAGGATCCGGTCGCGCCCGGCAGCCGCGCCGCAGGTGCGCTGCTGTGGACATCACGTGCGAAGGCGCCCCGGCGTGGCCGCCCTGATGGGGTGACAGCTGTCTTGGACCAGGCTCCCAGCGCACGCGGGCCACGATCTCGACGAGGTTGCCGTCGGGATCGCGCAGGAGGGCGTTGCGGTTGCGGCTGCCGGTGTCATGGGGCGGCTGGACGACCGGCGTGCCGGCGCCCGTCAACCGATCGAAGGCCCGATCCACGTCGGTGGTCCAGACGATAAGCACCATGGCCGGGCTGCCGGGCGATGCCTCCACGCCATGCACCCGAAGGGCCGCCTCGACCGTGCCGAGTCCATGGGCCCGAACGTAGCACACGGCCAGCCGAAGCGAGCGGGACGCCCTAGGCTGCGCGCGTGGGGCTCGTCCTGCTCAAGCTGGTGCTCACGCCGGTCCTCATCGGCGCGGCCAGCGTGGCCGGACGACGATGGGGCGCCTTCATCGGCGGCTGGCTGATCGCCCTCCCCTTGACCTCGGGCCCGGTGACCTTCTTCATCGCGCTCGACCAGGGCCCCGCGTTCGCCGCGAACGTGGCGGCCGGCTCGCTCCTTGGCGTGGCGGCCATCGCCGCGTTCGCCGTGGCCTACGCGCGGCTGGCGGGCGACCGGGGTTGGCCGGCGGCCCTGGCGGGGGCCGTCGCCGCCTTCGGCGTCGTCGGGCTCGTGGCGCAGCCCCTGGTGGGCCTGCCGGTCGCGCTCCTGCTCGTCCTGGTGCTGGTCAGCCTGCTGGCCGCGGTGCGGGCCCTGCCCCGGACCGGGCCGGACGGCGGCCCCGGCCCCGCCCCGGCCTGGGAGATCCCCGCCCGGATGCTCATCGGGACGGCCATCGTGCTGCTCCTGACGGCCGCCGCGGATGCCCTCGGGGCGGGGCTCAGCGGGGTCGTCGCCATCTTCCCCACGTTCGCCGCGATCCTGACCGTCTTCGCCCATCGCCGGGATGGCTTCGCCCAGGCCGTGGCCGTCCTGCGCGGCCTCCTGACCGGCCTCTACGGCACGGCCTGCTTCTTCGTCATCCTGAACGTGGCATTGCCCCCGTGGGGTGTCGCGGGCGGCTTCGCCCTGGCCCTCGCCGGCTGCGCCGTGATCCAGGCCGCGGCGCTCCTGTGGCGGCGCCTGCCAGGCCGTCAGCGGGCGCGGGCGACCCCGTCGATCACGGCCAGGTAGCGCAGCGCCTCGTCCTCCCAGCCCAGGGACCGCGTGCGTGCCGCGGCCGTGGCGGCACGGGCCTCGCGGGCCACCGGCTGGTCGATGATGGCGCCGAGGACATCGACCAGCGAGCCGGCGTCACCGGAGGCGTAGGTCCAGACGGCCCCCGGCCCGAAGGTGCGCGCCACCAGCGGCAGGTCGGAGCAGAGGGCCGGTTTGCCCATCGCCGTGTATTCGAAGATCTTGGTCGAGAGGCTGAGGTCGGTGAACGGATCGCGCCGCGTCGGGGCGAGGCCCACGTCGCTCGCAGCGATGGCGGCGGGGACGGCCTCCACAGGGATGCGACCGTGCTGCGTGACCACGTCGTCCAGGCCCAGGCGCCGGCTCTGCGCGGCCAGCGGCTCGGCCGCGTCCCCGCGCCCGTAGATCTCCAGGCGCAGGGGCAGGGAGGGGCGGCGGCGACGCAGCGCGGCCAGCGCGTCAAGCACGACATCGAGCTCGTACATGGGCGTGACCGCGCCGGCGTAGACGAGTCGCAGGGTGCCGTCGGCCATGAACGGACGCACCGGTCCGGCGGTCGGATCGAACCGGGCGAGGGACGGGCTGTTGGAGATGACCGACAGGCGGTCGCGGGGCACGCCAAGCGCGGCCAGGCGGTCGCCGAGGGCCTCGTTGACGGTCAGGATGTGGTCGGCGAAGCCGGCCGAGGCGCGCTCCTGGAGCCGCAGCAGCCAGGCGCCCGGCCGCCGCAGCGGCCCCGGGAACCGGCTGCGGAAGAACTCGGGCATGGCCTCGTGGAAGTCCAGGATCACCGGCACCCCGACGGCCCGCAGCGGCGCGGTGGCGAAGACGAGCCAGTCCGGCAGCGTCGCCACCTGGACGACCGAGTAGCGGCGGCGCCGGTGCGCCCGCGCCAGGGCGAAGAGGACGCGCACGAAGAAGGCCAGGTACTCGCGCAGATAGGTGGCCAGGCCCGCCCCCTGGTGGCGCTGCACGCCGAGGCGCCGGATGTGCACGCCCTCCAGGTCTCCCTCCCCGGCCTCGCCCGGCCGGCGCAGGCCGAAGACGTCGACCGACCAACCGGCTGCGGCGAGTGACTCGGCCTGCCGTCGCAGGCGCGGATCCTCCTCGTAGTAGCTGTGGGTGACGAGCGCGACAGCACGCGGTCGGGCCCTCATGCCGGGCGACCGGTCAGGGTGGCGGCTCGGGCTCGCGCGGAAGCGCCCTCCCAGCCGCCGCCGTTCACGAGATCGGCCGCGGCCGCCACCAGGCTTGCCTCATCGGCCCTGGCGAACTGCAGCGCCCACGAAGGGGTGGTGGGATCGACCGACCCGAGCGGCACGGCCCCCGAGGCGGCCGCCGGCTTGAGGTCGTCCACGAGCAGCCCGCCGGGATCGAGCGCGAAGCCGATCGTCCGGTACCAGTTCGGCTCGTCCACGACCGTCCGCACACTGACCGCCGCGGCGAGCTCCGCCGGGAGGCCGGCACGCAGCGCAGCGGCTGGGTCGGCACCCGGCGAGGCCGGCGCGGCGCCTGGTCGCGCGGCGCGCCCGACGAGCAGGCGGAACCGGGCGTCACGTCGGCGCAGCGCGCCGATGAGGGCCAGGGCGAGGGGCGGGATACCGATCGCCTCCTCCGGGAGGAGGAGGCC
This sequence comes from Candidatus Limnocylindrales bacterium, assembly GCA_036561685.1. GTDB lineage: Bacteria > Chloroflexota > Limnocylindria > Limnocylindrales > CSP1-4 > DASPUH01. The sequence goes on from DATBOX010000028.1 coordinate 10,382, forward strand.
GACGTTCCAGGCGGCCCCATCGAGTTTGGGCCGCGCGTACTGGCGGAGCGCGGCATCTGGCCAGCCCTCGAGGTCCGGCGCGAGACCGGCGTACACCGCCGGGTACTCGAAGCGTCGACCGCCGGCCCGGCAGCGCTCGGCCGCCGCGCGATAGAGGTCCTCGTCACCCAGGACACGCTCGATGACCGAACCGGCCTGGTCGAGGTCATCGACGAACAGGGGGAAGTCCGCGCCCAGGATGGTCTCCTGCGCGGCGGTGCGCGTGAGCACCACGGGCAGGCCGGCCGCGCAGTAGTCGAGCAGCTTCATCGACACCACGAGATCGTTCATCGTGGAGCCGTGGCGGTAGTCCCACAGGCTGAGGGCCACGCCGCCCTGGGCCAGCAGCTCCGCCGTGCCGGCGCGGGTCAGGGCGCCGTGCCAGACCACCCCGGGCGTCGTCGCCAGCGCCTGCTCCAGGCGGTCCGCATAGTCATCGCCGGGGGGGCGGAAGAACTGGTCACCGATGACGTGGAACTCCAGGTCGGGCCACCGCGGTCGCAGGATGGTCAGGACGTCGAGCATCCGCTCGACCGGATAGAACGGATGGAACTTGCCGGCGTAGAGCAGGCGCCGCCGGAACGGCGCGGCGGCCGCGTCGGCAGGAGCCGGGGGGATGGCGGGGGGCAGGACGATCGTGCGGCCCCGCCCGGCCGGCACGACGGCCTCGAACAGGGCCCGCATCTCTTCCGACTGGACCAGGACCCGCTCCGACGCCTCGGTGATCGCGGTCAGCTCGGCGAGGTGGGCCGGGTCCTCGATGTCGCGCTCCGGCTCCAGGATGTAGCAGCTCCAGATGCGGCCGCGCAGCGAGGGACGCTCGAGGGCTGCCCGACAGGTCGGGAACGAGCGCAGGATGATCGCGTCGAAGTGGCGCTCCCGGTCGAGGGCCTCGATCAGATCGAGGGCCTCGGCCGTGTTGAGCCCCGTTGGCGGCACGTAGCGGCGGAGCCGGGTCGGCGGTACCAGGTCCACCCCCGGCAGGTGGCGCAGCGGGTCGGTGATGAGCCGACGTCGCTCCGGGCACCGCAGGGGCATCGTGACGCGCAGGTCCAGGCCCGCCTGGAGCATCTCGGCCACCGACTGGACCCAGATGGAGGACCCGCTCATGAGGTTGAGGTTGGCCGATGAGTAGAGGCAGACCTCTAGCCGGCGCGCGCTCATGCGGTCGCCTCCGACCGGGCTAAGAGGCCGCTGCGCAGCCGATCCGCCACGGAGGTGCCCGACGCCTCGGCCGTTTCGAGCACGACGCCGGCGCCGCGCCTCGCCGGCAGAGCCCGGTACGCGGCGACGGTCGCGGGATCCCCCGCCAGGATGAGGTCGCACAGCCCGGCGGCATCGCCGAAGCGAGGCACGGTCCGCGCGCCGCCCGTGTCCCAGAAGATCGACGGGACGCGCGCCTCCCCGCACCAGGCCAGCAGGGCCCTGAGATCCGGCAGGAGCAGCGCATCGGGGTGCGCGTACCACCCGACGCGGTACTGCCAGGCCCCGCCGTTGCCGTACCAGGCGGAACCGATCACCAGCACGTCCGGCGCGGCCGCCGTGAGCATCGCTCGCCAGTCCTCCGGCCGGATGGCCGTGGCCTCACAGGTCGCCGCCACGCGCGCGCTCAGCGCCTCGTCCGCGATCAGGGCGACCCGGAGCGGGCGGGCGGCATCGACGACGGCGCGGTCGAAGGCGATCAGGCGGTCCCGTGCCGCGGCCCGCTCCGGCTCCAGCGAACGGGACGGACGGGCAGGCAGCAGGCCCGCCCCGATCGGCGGCAGGCGCGCCGCCGCAAGCAGGGCACCGGGCAGTGCCGGCAGGGCCCGCGGCGAGCGGGCGACGTCGACCATGACCCGACCCATGCGGCGGAGGCGCGGCCACGGCCCTGAGCGAGGGTTGCGGACCCACCGAACGACTCGTTCCAGGCGCCCGGCGAGCGACCGCCGCCGCCGATCCGCCTCGCGTTCAGCGGCGAGGTCGGCCGCCCGCTCGGCCTCCACGACCGACCGGCTGCGCGCGCTGACGCTCGGTTGGTCCGGGGGCGGCTGACCGGGGGATCGCTCGCCCATCGGCTCGAGTGTACCGGCCGGACCGCCGGCTTCCGCGCCGTCGCCTACGATCGGTCGCCACCCGCCTGCGCGACTTCGGGTGTGGCCCATCCCGCGCCGAGCCGGAGGACCTGCCCCGCTCGGCGCACGTGCCCGCGGGAGCTGTTCGTGGTGTCGATGACCAGGCGGGCGCGGCCGTACACGACCTCCCAGTCGATGGCCCGGTGGGGGGTCACGACGACCACCGCGTCCGCCTGGTCGAGCAGTTCGTCCAGCGAGACGCTGGCCAGCCACGTCCCGTCCGCGGCCCGGAAGCGGGGCACGTGGGGGTCGTGGTACGTGACCAGGCCGCCACGGGCCGCCAGGCCGGCGATGACGTCCGCGGCGGGCGAGTTGCGGGGGTCGCGCACGTCAGCCTTGAAGGCCACGCCGAGGACGGCGACACGCGCGCCACGCACCGCTCGACCGTGCTCGTTGAGCGCCTCCGCCACGAGGTCGACGACGTGGCGCGGCATGGCCAGGTTGATGTCGCCGGCGAGCTCCACGAAGCGGTCGACGAAGTCGAACTCGCGGGCCCGCCACGCCAGGTAGTACGGATCGACCGGGATGCAGTGCCCGCCGACACCGGGGCCGGGCGTGAAGCGCATGAAGCCGAAGGGCTTGGTGGCCGCCGCATCGATGACCTCCCAGACGTCAAGGCCCATCCGCTCGCACAGGAGCGCCAGCTGGTTGACCAGGGCGATGTTGACGTTGCGGAAGACGTTCTCCAGGAGTTTGGCCAGCTCGGCCGCGTCGGGTGACGACAGTTCGCGCACATCGGTCTGGATCCGGCGGAGCAGCTCCGCCGCGCGGTGCGTCGCCGCCGGGGTGACGCCACCCACCAGGCGCGGCACCTCCCTCGCCGCCGAGGCCGGGTCGCCGGGGTTGATCCGCTCCGGCGCGAAGGCGAGATCGAAGTCCCGGCCCGCGATCAGGCCGGTCGCCTCCAGGGCGGCCCGGAAGGGACCGCCGGTGGTGCCCGGGTAGGTGGTCGACTGGAGGATCACCAGTTGCCCGGCTGACAGGCCGGCGGCGACCTCCCGGGCCGCCAGCAGGACCGGCTCCAGGTCCGGGTCCTTGGACTGCGTGATCGGCGTGGGCACGCACACGAAGATGACATCGGCGGCGGACGTGTCCGCCTCTGCCGTGGTGGCGATGGTCAGCCCGGCCACCAGGGACGCCGCGAGTCGCGCATCGTCGATGTCATCGATCGGCGAGCGCCCAGCCTGGAGCTCCGCGACGCGCTCCGCGCTGGCGTCGACCCCCAGGACGCGGCAGCCGGCCTCGACGAAGCTGATGGCCAGGGGCAGGCCCACGTACCCCAGACCGACGATGGCGATGTCGCGATCCATCCGCACCGGCGGAGGATAGGCCGTCGGCGGGTGGGGTGGCGGCTGAGCCGGCCGTTCGGTCCTGGCGCGCCCTGGTCGGCGGCTGCGGTACCCTCGGGACGCCTTGGACGATCCGCCGACCCCCGACCGGCTCGACCCACCCGCCGAGGGCCTGGAGCGGGCGGGCGAGGCCGCCATGAGCGAGATCCGGCGGCTCAACCGGCGGCTCCGCGAAGCCGAGGAGCAGGCGGCGGCGCTCGAGGCGTCCACCTCTTACCAACTGGGCCACAGTCTGGTCGAGGTGGCGCGTTCGCCGCGCAAGGTCACCCGCGTGGGGCGCGAGCTCGTGCGCCTCTGGCGCGGCCGGGCGAGCGGCCGCGGCCGGCCACGGCCGGCCCGGTCAAGGGGCGAGGTCGACTCGCTCGCCGCCTACTACCAGGCGATCCGCGTCTCGCCCGAGCGACTGTTGCTGGCCCACGGCACCGGCGACGGCGGGCCGCGGACACGACTGGTCGTGGCCGGCGTGGTGCGCGACGAGACGGCCGCGGTCCTGGCTCCCGATACATGGCTCCACCGCCTGTCACCCAACGACGCCGTGGTGGCGGTCGAGCGAGCCGACCCGGACGTCGTCCTGATCGAGACAGGGGCGTTCGGGGCCGGCCGCCCGTGGGCCTACACGGGCAGCCCCGGCCTCGCCGAGCGTGACCGCCGGCTGCTGGAGGTCATCGACGCTGCCCGGGCCATGGGCCGCCCGGCCGTCCTGTGGTGGACGGCCGCGGCGCCCGAGCCGGTCGGTCTGCTGAGGCTGGCGGACCGCTTCGACCTGGTGCTCACGGCACGGCCCGATGACGGCGCCGCCTGGACGCCGGGCGTGCAGCTGGCCACCTTCAACGACGTGGACCTGGACCCGCTTCGGGCCGCCGCAGCGCTGTTCGTGGGGGAGTGGGATCCGCGCCTGGCCCCGGCGCGGCGCGACCGCTTCGCCGCGCTGCTGGAGGCGTCCCGGGCCTACGGCCTGGACATCCGGCTCGACCCTCACGCGCTGGGCGGTGCCGAGTCGTTCCCGGCGTCGCTCCGGGGGCTCATCCACGACGCGGCCGACCCCACGGCCGTGGCCGGCCTCTACCGTTCGCACCCCCTCGTCATCGGCGACCCTCGCCCTGACGGCCTCGCCGCAGACCGGGTGCGCGAGGCGCTCGCATGCGGCGCCCGGATCGTGGCCCTGGTCTCGCCGGACCTCGTCGCCCTGGACGGGGACGCGGTGCGCCAGGTGGTCGAGGCTGCCGACGGCGCGGCGGCCATGGCGGCCGCGACCGCGATGAGCCCGCGTTCAGCCACGGCCGTTCGGGCGGTGGCGCGTGGCCTGTTCGTCGACCATGCCGTGCCCACCCGCCTCGCCGACCTGGCCTCGCGCCTTGGCCTCCGACTCGACCCCCTGGCCGGTCGACGGATCACCCTGGTGCTGGACCAGCGCGACCGCGCCGACGACGCGCGACTGGTGAGCGACGTGCTGGGCCAGGCCCACCGTCCCGTGCAGGTCATCGTTCGCGGGCGCGACCTGTCCGCTGAAGCACGAGCCGCCCTCGCCGCCGCCGCCATCGAGGTCGCCGAGCCGGCGGCGGACGGGACGCCGGCGAACTGGGCGCAGGTCGCCGAGCGCGCCACTGCGCCGTGGGTCGCGGCCTGGTCGACCGGCACACCGCACCCCCGGCACGACCTGCTGGACCTGGCGATGGCGGGCGAGATGTCGCGGGCCGATGCGGTGGGCCGCGTTGCCGATGGCCCGTCGCGGTTCGTGCACGACCTTGCCGCCGGCGCCTCGCTGGTGCGTCGCGAGCTCCTGGCCGGTGTTCCGCCGGCGGGCGCGGCCGCGCTGCCGGACGCGTGGACACGGGACGTGGCGCGGCGGGGAGCCCGCCTGTTCGGCATCACCGACCTGGATGACGCGATGGCCGGCTGATGGGCGAGGCACGAGCGCGCGTCCTGGTCTACGGCGACGCCAACCTCAACGCGACCGATGGCTCGGCCATCTGGGTCCAGTCGACCGTCGAGGTCTTCGCGCGCGTCGGGTGTGAGGTCGTGACCCTCCTGCGCACGCCGGTCGAGACGCGCCGGCACCTGGAGCCGCTCGAGGCGCTGTCGGGCGTCACCATCGTCCGGCCGTTCGAGGACGGCCTCGTCGCCAAGGGGTCGGGGGACCGCCTGACGGTCGGCCAGGCCTCTGCGCTGATGCGTCGGCTCGATTCAGACGCCCGCTTCGACGTGGTCGTCCTGCGGGGCTACGACCTGGTCTGCCGGGTCGTCGACGATGCAGGCTTCCAGGGCCGGCTGTGGACGTACCTGACCGACATCCCCCAGTCGATCACGGCAGTGGAGCCTGGGCGTATCGAGCGCCTCAGGGACATCGCCCTGGCCTCGCGGTTCGTGCTCTGCCAGACCGAGGAGCTGCGGGCCTTCCTGGAGGCGCTGGTGCCTGCGGCCTGCGGCCGCAGCGTGCTGTTCTCGCCGATCGTGCCCGAGCCGACCTTCCCCGTCCCGCCGCCGCGGACCGGCGCCGGCCGGCCGGTCAAGCTGGTCTATGCGGGCAAATTCGCGCCGCTGTGGAACACCCTGCCCATGACCGAGCTGCCGGCCAAGCTGGCGGCGAGGGGCATCGAGGCGGAGTTCCACGCCATCGGCGACAAGGTCGAGCACGACCCGCAGGACCTGCCGTTCCGCGCTCGCATGCTCAAGGCCCTGCGCTCCACCCCGCGCGTGGTGTGGCACGGCGGTCAGTCGCGCCAGGAGGCGATGCGTCTTGCGGCGGCCGGCGACATCGGCCTGGGCTGGCGCGACCGCTCCATGGACGCGAGCCTCGAGCTGTCGACGAAGATCCTTGAATACGGCTCGGTCGGGCTGCCCGTCGTGCTGGACCGCACACCCATGCACGAGGCGCTCCTGGGCTCCGACTACCCCCTCTTCGCGCGCACCGACGCGGATGTCGTGGAGGCCGTCGCGTACGTCGTCGAGCACCCCGCGAGCTATGCCGACGCGGCCGCGCGCTGCTCCGCCGCGGCCGCCCGGTTCGCGATCGGCGAGGCAAGTCGGCAGGTCGCCGGACTCCTCGACGCGGCCCTGCCGACCACCACCGTGACCACCGGTCGCGGCCGGCCGCTGCGGGTCGGCGTAGCGGGCCACGACCTGAAGTTCTTCGGACGCATCCTGGACCACCTGCGGGCCCTGCCCGACGTCGAACTCCGCGTGGACGCGTGGCCGGACCTGACGGTCCATGACGAAGCGGCGAGCCGGGCGGTCGTCGAGTGGGCCGACGTGGTGATCTGCGAGTGGTTCGGGCCCAACGCGCTGTGGTACAGCGCCAATCGTCGCCCCGACCAGCGGCTGGTGGTCCACCTCCACCGGTTCGAGCTCTACCGCCCCTGGCCCGGCCAGGCCGACATCGAGCGGATCGACCAGGTCGTGTGCGTGAGCCCCCACTACGCCCGGATCGCGCTCCAGCGGACCGGCTGGCCCGCGGCCAGGGTGACGGTCATCCCCAACTACGTCGACGAGGCGCAGCTCGACCGGCCCAAGCTCGAGGGCGCGCGCTTCCACCTGGGCATGATCGGCATCGCCCCGGCGCTGAAGCGGATGGACCTCGCCCTCGACGTGCTGGCGCGCCTCCGCGCCGCCGATCCCCGCTACCAGCTGTTCGTCAAGAGCAAGCTGCCGTGGGAATACCCGTGGATCTGGGACGTGCCGACCGAGCGGATCGCCTTCGAGGACATCCTGCGGCGCATGCAGGTCGAGCGCACGCTGCGCGGTGCGGTCACCTTCGACGCGTTCGGGCCGGACGTGCCAGCGTGGCTGCGACGGGTCGGCTGGGTCCTGTCGACCAGCGACGGCGAGAGTTTCCACCTCGCGCCGGCCGACGGGATGGCCTCGGGCGCCGTGCCGGTGATCCGCGACTGGCCCGGCGCCGACACGATCTACGACGGCCGCTGGATCCGCCACGACCCGGCCGCGATGGCCGATCTGATCTCCTCGATCGCCGCCGAGGGACGCTGGGCGGCGGAAGGCGCGATCGCCAAGGAGCAGGTCCGTGAGCGGTACGGCCTGCGCAGGGTGGCCGACGCCTGGACGCGCATCCTCGAGGCGAACCTGCCGGGCACGGTCGTCGATCCGACCGCGGCGCCCGCGGTCGACGCGTTCGCCGAACCGGTCAGGCCTGCTCCAGCCACGACCTGAGAACGCCGGCGATGCGCTCCCCCGCGTGCCCGTCCCACAGCGGCGGGGGCTCGGGCGGGTGGGCGAATGAGCCGCCCAGGATTCCGCGCACGGCCCCGGCCACGTCGCCGGCCGCCACGAGCCGGTTGGTGCCGTGGGTGATGGTGATGGGCCGCTCCGTGTTGGGCCGGATGGTGAGACAGGGCACGCCAAGGATCGTCGTCTCCTCCTGGATGCCGCCCGAGTCGGTCAGGACGACCGTCGCACCCCGCACGAGGGCCATGAACTCGAGGTAGCCCAGCGGCTCCACGACCTGCAGGCGGTCGATGGCCAGCAGACCCGCCGCCTCCAGGCTGGCCCGCCCGCGCGGGTGCAGCGGCAGGACGGTCGGCACCTGCGCGGCGAGGTCGGCCAGGGCGCCCACCAGGCGGCGCGCGTCGTCCGGTTCGTCGACGTTGGCGGGCCGGTGGACCGTGGCCACGGCATAGCGCTCCGGCAGCCCGAAGCGGTGGCGCGCGGCCGCTGAGTCCAGCCGCGGCAGGGCGGCCAGGAGCGTGTCGATCATGGGGTTGCCCACGAAGTGGATCCGCTCGGGGGCCACCCCCTCCCGTGCCAGGTGGGCGATGGCCTCCGGACTCGTGGTGAAGCACAGGTCGGCCAGGAGATCGGTCACCAGCCGGTTGATCTCCTCCGGCATGGTCCGGTCGAAACTGCGCAGGCCGGCCTCGACGTGGGCCACGGGGATGCCCAGCTTGGCCGCCGCAAGCGCCCCCGCGAGCGTGGAGTTGACGTCACCGTAGACGACCGCGACCGCCGGCTGCGTCGTCATGAACGTCTGCTCCAGGCCCACCAGCAGGGCGGCCGTCTGGGCTGCCTGTGAGCCGGACCCCACCCCCAGGTTCACGTCCGGCGCAGGCAGCCCGAGCTGGCCGAAGAAGACGTCCGAGAGGGCCGCGTCGTAGTGCTGGCCGGTGTGCACGAGCGCTTGGGCCGTGCCGCTCGCGGCGAGCGCGCGGATCACGGGCGCGGCCTTCATGAAGTTGGGCCGCGCGCCCACCACGTGGACGACCGGCCCACTCCGCGTCACCGTCCGAGTCTACCCGGCAACCGTGCTACCGTACCGCCCGCATGGCCGCCGTACTCACCGAACCGCGGGCCTTCTATGGGTCGGCGCGCCCCGGTCCGCTCCAGCTCGTCGCCCAGGGCTTCCGCGACCTCTGGTCACGGCGGCGGCTGGCCCGCTACCTCGTGCAGGCGGACCTCACCAAGACGGGCGCGAACACGCTGCTGGGCAACGTCTGGTGGGTCATGGACCCCTTGCTCCAGATGGCCGTCTACGTCGTCTTCGTGTCGGTCATCCTGGACAACAAGACGCCCGACTACCCGCTCTTCGTCTTCGCCGCGATCCTGCCCTGGAAGTGGTTCAGCAGCGGCGTCAACGACGCCATCCTCTCGGTGCTGGCCCAGGAACGGATCATCAAGCAGGTCGCCTTCCCCAAGATCATCCTGCCCACCGCGGCCACCATCAGCGGCATCGTCAGCTTCGCCTTCGGCATGATCCCCCTGGCGGCGCTGATGCTCCTGTTCTACCGCGACCGCGTGTCCCCCACCCTCGTGCTCATCCCCGTCATCGCCGTGGTGCAGTTCTTCTTCACGCTGGCGGTCGCCATCGCGCTCTCGGCCCTCAACGTCTTCTACCGGGACATCGGCAACCTGGCCCGCCACGTGCTGCGCCTGTGGTTCTACCTCTCGCCGGCGCTCTACACCGAGGACCAGATCAACCACATCAGCGTCAACCATCCCGAGCTGGCCACGCTCTACCAGCTCAATCCATTCGCCGTCCTCTTCGAGTCCTACCACGCCGTGATCTTCTACGACACGATGCCCGACTGGATCGCCCTGGGCGCCCTGCTGCTCTTCTCGCTGGTGTTGCTGACGTTCTGCGTCTACCTCTTCAAGCGGGTCGAGCCATCGTTCGCCAAGGTCCTGTGAGGCGCGCGCCTGCGGCCGTCGGCCCGTACGCCATCGACGCCCGCGGGGTCGGCGTCCGCTACAGCCTCCGCTTCACCCGCAAGACGACCGTCCGGCAGAGCTTCTCGCACGCGCTGCGGCGGGGCAGCGGGCCGACCCAGTTCTGGGCCCTGCAGGACGTGACGTTCCACGTCGAGCAGGGCGAGTCACTGGCCGTCATCGGGCCCAACGGCGCCGGCAAGTCGACCCTGCTCCAGGTGCTGGCGGGGATCATCGAGCCCTCGGCAGGGACGGTCGAGATGCGGGGCAAGGTCTCCAGCCTGCTGACCCTGGGGGCCGGCTTCGACCAGGAGCTTTCGGGGGTCGAGAACATCCTCCTCGCCGGCGAGTTCATGGGCATCGACCACCACGAGATGGCCCGCCGGCTGCCCGACATCATCGCCTTCGCCGACATCGGCCAGTTCATCGATGCCCCCCTGCGCACCTACTCGTCGGGCATGCGGGCCCGCCTCGGGTTCAGCATCGCCACCGCGGTGGACCCCGACGTGCTGCTGGTGGACGAGGTCCTGGCCACCGGCGACCAGCTCTTCCGCGAGAAGAGCCGGCGCCGCATCGAGGAGCTGATCGCGGCCGCCAAGGGCATCGTGCTGGTGACCCACGACATGGAATGGGTCACCACCTTCTGCAACCGCGCCATGCTGCTGGAGAAGGGCCACATGATCGCCGAGGGATCACCCGCCGACGTCGTGGCCATGCACCAGGAGCACAGCGAGCGGGCGCGGGCCGAGAAGGAAGCCGAGGCCGCCCGCCTGCGCCTGTCCGGGGTCCTCTGACCCGGGCGACCTACCAGGGTCGGCCGGACATCCGGCCGTACGCCTCGAGCACGATCCCCGCCTGGCGGTCCCACGCGTAGCGGGCATGGGCGGCGGCCAGGACGCGGGCGCGCAGGGCGGCCCGCTCGTCGGGCGGCAGGGCCAGCAGGCCGGCGAGGGCCGCGGCGAGGGCCGCCGGGTCGGTCGGGTCGCACACCGCCCCGAGCGGGCC
>DATBOX010000029.1:0-16418 GCA_036561685.1 Candidatus Limnocylindrales bacterium
CGCGAGCTCGAGCTGCCCCTCATCCCGGTCCTCGCCGACATGGAGGCGACCGGCGTGGCGGTCGATCGCGAGGCTCTGGCCGGGCTGGGGGCGTCCTTCGCCACCGAGATCGGACGGCTGGAGACGGAGATCTACGCGGCCGTGGGCCACGAGTTCAACCTGGGCAGCCCAAAGCAGCTCGAGCAGGTGCTGTTCTACGAGCTCGACCTGCCACGCGGGCGGCGGACCAAGACCGGCTACTCGACCGACGCGACCGTCCTGGAGGAGCTGCGGCCGGCCCATCCGGCCATCGGTATGCTGCTCGACTGGCGCGTCTACACCAAGCTCAAGAGCACCTACGTGGACGCCCTGCCGCTGATGCTGGATCCGCGGACCGGGCGCCTCCACACGACCTTCCATCAGGCGGTCGCCGCCACCGGGCGCCTCAGCTCGTCCGACCCCAACCTGCAGAACATCCCCATCCGCACCGACCTGGGGCGCAGCATCCGCCGCACGTTCGTGGCGGGCGAGCCGGGCACCACGCTCCTGGCGGCCGACTACAGCCAGATCGAGCTGCGCGTCCTGGCCCACGTGTCCGGCGACGCGGCCCTGCGCGACGCGTTCGCCCGCCACGCCGACGTGCATCGCGACACCGCCGCCCTGGTGCTCCACAAGGACCCCGCCGACGTGACGGCCGACGAGCGGTCGATGGCCAAGATGGTCAACTTCGGCATCGCCTACGGCATGAGCGACTTCGGCCTCTCGTCGCGCGCCAATATCCCTCGGGCCGAGGCCCAGGAGTTCATCAGCCGCTACTTCGCCACCTACAGCGGCATCAGCTATTACATGCTCCACATCAAGGATCAGGCCCGCCAGCAGGGGTACGTGACCACCCTGCTCGGCCGGCGTCGGTCGATCCCCGAGCTCCAGCAGCGCAACCCGAACCTGCGCGCCGCCGGCGAGCGCATGGCCATCAACATGCCCATCCAGGGCACCGCCGCGGACATCATGAAGATCGCCATGATCCGGCTGCGCGAGCGGCTGCGGCGCGAAGGGTCGGCCGCGCGCCTGCTGCTCCAGGTGCACGACGAGCTGGTCCTCGAGGTGCCTCGCGGCGAGGTGGCGACGCTGGCCCCGCTGGTGCGCGAGACGATGGCCACGGCGATGCCGCTGGACGTGCCGCTCGACGTGGACGTCAAGGTGGGCGACGACTGGGAGCGGATGACGCCGGTCCCGGCGAAGGCGTAGGCGGCCATGCCCGAGCTGCCCGAGGTCGAGACGATCGCGCGCGAGCTGCGTCCGCTGGTCCGGGACGCGGTCGTGGCGGAGGTGTGGACCGACTGGCCGCGCGCCATCCGCCATCCCGACCCGGCGGCCTTCGGGGCGGGCCTCGTCGGCCGCCGCATCGTCGATGTGGGGCGCCGTGCCAAGTGGCTCGTCCTGACGCTCGACGGCGGGGCCATGCTGGTCATCCAGGTCAAGATGACCGGCCAGCTGTTCGTGGTGGATGCGGCCACGCCCCGCGACCGGCACGTCCACGTCGCGTGGCGGCTCGCCGATGGGCGCGAGCTGCGGCTGCGCGACACGCGGAAGTTCGCCCGGGTCGGCCTCTACCGGGCCGGTGACGACGGCCTGCCCCTCGATGCCGAGGAGACCGGCGCGCTGTTCGCCGGCCACGGCCCCGAGCCGCTGGAGCCGTCGTTCACGTTGGCCGACTTCCGGCGCCGGCTGCGGACGCGCCGCGGCCGGCTCAAGCCGATGCTCCTGGACCAGGCGTTCCTCGCCGGCGTGGGCAACATCTATGCCGACGAGGCGCTATGGCGGGCGCGCCTCCACCCGTTGCGCACCGCGGCCTCGCTGCGGCGGCCCGACGAGGCCCGCCTCTACGCGGCCATCCGCGGCGTGCTGACCGAGGCGATCGAGCGCCGCGGCAGCTCGGTCGACGACTACACCGCGCCCGAGGGCGACGGCGAGATGCAGGAGCACCTCGACGTCTACCAGCGAACCGGCCTGCCATGTCACCGCTGCGGCCGGCCGATCCGCCGCATCCTCGTGGGCGGGCGCGGCACGCACTTCTGCTCGTGGTGCCAGCGCCTGCCGCGCGGCCAGCGAACGCCGGCCCTGGAGCGGGTGTTGCGGGCCGCCCGGACGGAAGGACGGCGAGGCCGCATGTGGGATGAGCTGCCGCTCGGCGAGGGATCGGTGGGCGCACGCTGGACCCGCGCGGCGCGCCGGCCAAGGTCGGCCTGATGGCGATCCTGCGCTTCGAGGCGGTCCGCCGCGAGATCGGCACGTTCGTCATCCTCGACGACGTCTCGGCCGCCGTGGCCCACGGCGAGCGTATCGGCCTGGTCGGGGTCAATGGGGCAGGCAAGACGACGCTGCTGCGCCTGGCCGTCGGCACGGACAGCCCCGACGGCGGGCGTGTCGTGCGCAAGACCGGCCTCACGATAGGGCTCCTCAGCCAGGAGGCGAACCTGGACGCCGCGTTCACGGCCGCGCCCGACGTGCGCACCGCGGTCCGTGGCGGCGCCGCGGATCTGGAAGCCGACGAGCGCGAGCTGGCCCGCCTCGAAGCCGCCGGGGCCGAGGGGGTCGCCTCGGCGGCCTATGCCGAGGCGCGCCACCGCTTCGAGGCGCGTGATGGCTACGGCCTGGATCAGCGCGTGGAGGCGACGCTGTCCGGCCTGGGGTTCGAGACGGCCGACTTCGACCGGCCCCCGACCAGCCTCTCGGGCGGGGAGCAGACCAGGGCAGCCCTGGCCCGCCTGCTGATCGCCGACCCGGACCTCCTGCTGCTCGATGAGCCGACCAACCACCTCGACGTGGCGGCCATCGAGTGGCTCGAGCAGGCCCTCGCCCGGCGCGATCGCGCCGTCATCGTCGCCTCGCACGACCGGGCCTTCCTCGACGCGGTCGTGCAGCGGATCTGGGAGCTGCGCGACCGTCACCTGCGCGTGTTCCGCGGCGCCTTCTCCGCGTACCTGACGCAACGCGAGGCGGCCGACGCCCGGGCCCACAAGGACGCGGAGAGCCACGCCGACGCGATCGCTCGCGAGCAGGAGCTGGTGCAGCGGTACCGCAGCCACCGCAAATACGCCAAGATGCACGAGCACGAGCGGCGGCTCGACGCGCTGCGGGAGGCGCCCGTCGAAGCGCCCAAGCGGCGCCCATCGCTGGCCCTCTCGAGCCGGGGCCTGGGCGGGGACGGCGCGGTGCGCTCGGGCGACCTGGTGGTCAGCGTGCGTGACGTCGTCGTCGGCTTCCCGGCGTCGCCCGCGGGCGACGCCATCGCCATCGCCCGCGCGCCGCGGCTGGAGGCGCAGCGCGGCGACCGGATCGGCATCGTCGGCCCCAACGGGGCGGGCAAGACCACGCTCCTGCGGACGATCGCCGGCGACCTCGCCCCCCTGGAGGGCATCGTCAAGCTGGGGGCCGCCGTCCAGCCGGGCTACCTGGCCCAGCTGCGGCAGGCCGCCTTCACCGGCCAGACCGTGCTGGATGCCCTGGTCGACTCGGCCCCCGTCGAGCCGGGCGAGGCGCGCTCGTACCTCGCCCGCTTCCTGTTCCGCGGCGACGACGCGTTCAAACCCGTGTCCGAGCTGTCGGGCGGCGAGCGGTCGCGCCTCGAGCTGGCCGTCCTGGGCGTCAGCGCGGCCAACCTGCTGCTGCTCGACGAGCCCACCAACCACCTCGACATCCCCGCCCGCGAGGCCCTCGAGGCGTTCCTGCGCCAGGCCAGCGCCACGCTCCTCATCGTGTCGCACGATCGCCGCCTCCTGGAGAGCGTCTGCCAGCGGCTGTGGGTCGTGGAGGCCGGTCGCAAGGGCGAACCGGGCTGGATCGTGCCGTTCGATGGCGGCTGGCGCGCCTGGCGCGCGGCCGTCGCGGATGGGTGGACCGTCGCCGCCGAGCTGGAATTGCAGGCACGCCGATTCGATGGCGGACGGCCCGTCAGGGGCGGGGAGGTGCCCCGGACGGTCGCGCCCAAGCCGGCGCCGGAGCCGGTGGCGGTCGCGGCCCGAGGCGGGCGCCGGGAGCCGCTGTCCAAGGACGCCTACCGGCGTCAGCGGGCGGTGGTCGACGCCGACCTGACGCGACTCGGCCTGCGCAAGTCGCAGCTCGAGCTGGCGCTCGGGCGGCCCGACACGCAGGCCAACTTCGTCGAGTTGCGGCGGGTGGCCAGCGAGCTGGCAGACGTGGACACGGCCCTGGCCCAGGCGGAGGACGCCTGGCTGGCCCTCGAGGAGCGAGCGCCGCGATGACCGGGCCGGGTACGTCGCGTCGTACGGTCCGTATCGGGCTGACCGGCCCGATCGGCTGCGGCAAGTCCACCGTCGCCGCCTGGCTGGCCGGGCGAGGGGCGGTCGTCGTCGACGCGGATGCGATCGCCAGGCAGGTCACCGACGAGCCGGCGGTGCGCGCGGCGATCGTGGGCGCCTTCGGGCCGGCCGTCGCGGGGCCGGATGGGGGGCTTGATCGCGGGGCGCTCGCCGCGACGGTCTTCGGCGACCCCGAGGCGATGGCCAGGCTGGAGGCCCTGACTCACCCGCACGTGCGCGGGCCGATCGAGGCGGCGGTCGCGGCCGCCGAGGCCCAGGGGGCGCCGGCGGTCGTGATCGAGGCCATCAAGCTCGTCGAGGGCGGCCTGGCCGCGGCCTGCGATGAGGTCTGGCTGGTGACGTGCGATCCGGTGTCCCAGGCGGCCCGGCTGGCGGGCCGAGGCGTATCCGCCGCCGACGCGGCCCGGCGTGTGGCCGCCCAGGGCGACATCCGCGCTCGCCTGGCGCCCGGCGCCACACGCGTCCTCGTCACCGACGGCACCCCCGACGAAGTGCGGGCGGCCGCCCTGGCCGCGTACGAGGAGGCGCTGGCCCGCGCCCGCGCCTAGCCAGAACAGGCGTTCTGTTCCGCGGCGTCGATGCTAGAATCGGGACGTGCCGGACTTCCAGCTCGTCGCCCCCTTCCAGCCGACCGGTGACCAGCCGCGCGCCATCGAGCGCCTGTCATCCGGGCTCGCCCGCGGCCTGAAGGACCAGGTCCTCATGGGCGCGACGGGCACCGGCAAGAGCCTCGCCTCGGACGAACCCGTGCTCATCGGTCGACAGGACGACTACGGCGCCGTGAGCTGGTCCGTCGAGCCGATCGGTCCGCTCGTCGACCGGGTCATGGAGGGGGGTCGCCGCTGGGTCGATGACCACGGAACGGAGGTGGTGTTCGCTCGCGGCCTGCCCTCCGGGTATGTCGTGGCGACGGTCGACCCATCCACGCATGCATCGGTGGTCCGACCGGTCACCGCCTTCTCGCGACACAGAACCCCGCCAGAGATGTGGCGGGTGACCACCACAGATGGCCGGTCCGTGGTCGTCACGGGGGATCACAACTTCGTACGGTTGGGCGATGACCAACGTCTACAGGCGGTCCCGACTCGAGACCTGAAGCCGGGTGACGCCCTGCCGATCCCGGTCGCGACTCCTGGCCCGGAGGATCCGCGTGCGCGTCTGGACGTTGCCGCCGACCTCGTCGGATCCTCTCTGTATGTGACCAGTCCCCCTGCCGGCGGTCCTCGCCAGCCGTTGCGGCAGGTGGGTCTGGCCGGGATCGCGACGCTCGAGCGGTCGGGCGAGACGCGCGTCACCGGGCGGATCGGTCACCGCTACCTACTCGCGAGCATGCCGATGGAACGCGATCTGTTGGCGTTCCTGGGAATGTTCGTCGCAGAAGGCCACGTGGCCAACAACTTCGCCACAGTCACGCCGGGTCCGGAGGACCTTCAGCTCGCACGTGATCTGCTGGGCTCGATCCACTGGTTGTACTTCGAGCGAGGCCGAGACGAGCTCGGCCTCGGAGCGAAGGTCATCACGGAACTCCTACGCCTCCACTGCGGGGCCAAGGCGGGAGTCAAGCATCTGCCGTTGTTCTGGGCCGAGCTCGGGGACGAGGACCTGGGCACCCTGCTTGCCGGCTACTTCGAGGGCGATGGTTGGGTCGAGGCGAATGGAGCCGCTGTCCTCGCCGTCACGAAGAGCCGCCGCCTCGCCAACGAATTGGCATACGCGCTCCTGCGCTTCGGGATCGTGGCGCGGCTCAGTACGACGTTCAAGCGTGCTGTAGGAACGAGCCACGCCGGAGCAGATTACTGGCAGGTGGCCATCCGAGGGGCGGATGACATCCGGTCGTTCGCGAGAGGCATCGGGTTCCTAAGCCCCCGAAAGCGGGCCCAGCTCGAGTCCCTCTGTCGGTCGATCGAAGGGGGCAACGCAGACGAACTTCCGACAGGAGTCGATCGCCTTCTCGCGTCCGCGCGTCTCGCGGCGGGCATCAGTCAGCGTGAACTGGCACGGATGGCAGGGCTGAGCAGAGCAAGCATCGGCCTGCTGGAGACGGGCAAACGCGGGCTCCGCCGTGGCACCGCACAGATCTTGCTGAACGCCCTCGAACAGGTCGCCGGGCGTCGCGATGTCCCCGGGCCGGTCGACCTCGACGATGCCCTCGGCGGCTTGCGTCGGTTGCTTGCGTGCCGGTGGGCCACTATCCGCGAGACGAAACCGATCGCTCCGCTGTCACCGCATGTCTACGACTTCTCGGTCGACGGCGCGGAGACGTTCCTCGCGGGCTTCGGCGGACTCGTCGTCCACAACACGTACAGCATCGCCTCGGTCATCCAAAAGCACCAGAAGCCGACGCTGGTGCTGGCCCATAACAAGACGCTGGCGGCCCAGCTGTACAGCGAGTTCCGCGACTTCTTCCCCCACAACGCGGTCGAGTACTTCGTCAGCTACTTCGACTACTACCAGCCCGAGGCGTACCTGCCGCGCAGTGACACGTACATCGAGAAGGACTCGTCGCGCAACGACGAGATCGACAAGCTGCGCCACGCCGCGACCCACGCCCTCTTCGAGCGCCGCGATGTGATCATCGTGGCCAGCGTGAGCTGCATCTACGGCCTTGGCGCGCCCGTCGACTACGGCGCAACCGTCATCCGCCTGCGGGTCGGCGGGCGGTATCGCCGCGACGGCGTGCTGCGCCAGCTGGTGGACCTGCAGTACCAGCGCAACGACCAGGCGCTCAGCCGGGCCCGTTTCCGCGTCCGCGGCGACACCCTGGAGGTGCAGCCCGCGTACGACGACTTCATCGTCCGCGTCCAGTTCTTCGGCGATGAGATCGAGCGCATCACGGAACTCGATCCGCTGACCGGCGAGATGCTGGCCGAGCGCGCCGAGCTCAACGTCTACCCCGCCAGCCACTACGTCACGCCAGCCGACAAGCTCAAGAAGGCGATCGTCGACATCGACGCGGAGATGGAGGAGCGGACCGCCCAGCTGGAGGCCAAGGGCATGGTCCTGGAGGCGGCCCGCCTCCGCCAGCGGACCACTTTCGACCTGGAGATGATGCGCGAGCTGGGCTTCTGTTCGGGCATCGAGAACTACTCGCGGCACCTCGCCGGGCGCGAGGCCGGGTCGCGGCCGTGGACGCTGCTCGACTACTTCCCGCCCGACTGGCTGCTCGTCGTGGACGAGAGCCACATGACGATCCCCCAGGTCGTGGGCATGTACAAGAATGATCGGACCCGCAAGGAGATCCTGGTCGAGTACGGCTTCCGGCTGCCATCGGCGCTCGACAACCGGCCGCTCACCTTCGACGAGTTCCAGGACCACCTCAACCAGGTCGTCTACATGTCGGCGACCCCGGGCGCGTACGAGCTGGAACGGTCCAAACAGGTCGTCGAGCAGCTCATCCGGCCCACCGGCATCGTCGACCCGACGGTCCAGGTCCAGCCCACCGAGGGCCAGATCGACGACCTCCTGGAGCGCATCCGCGAGCGGACCCTGCGCGGCGAGCGGGTCCTGGTCACGACCCTCACCAAGCGCATGGCGGAGGACCTGACCGACTATCTCAAGGAACTCGGGGTCAAGGTCAACTACCTCCACAGCGAGGTCGACACGCTGGAGCGGGTCCAGATCCTGCGCGACCTGCGGCTCGGCGTGTACGACGTGCTGGTCGGCATCAACCTCCTGCGGGAGGGCATCGACCTGCCCGAGGTCACCCTGGTGGCGATCCTGGACGCCGACAAGGAGGGCTTCCTGCGGTCGGCCTGGTCGCTCATCCAGGTCTCCGGCCGGGCCGCCCGCAACACCGGCGGCGAGGTCGTCATGTACGCCGACACGATCACCGAGTCGATGCGCGTCGCGATCGACGAGACGAACCGCCGGCGCGGCATCCAGGAGGCCTTCAACACCGAGCACGGCATCGAGCCGGCCACGATCATCAAGGAGATCCGCGACATCAACGACCGCCTCCGCGCGGTCGCCGACCGCCCGGGCAGCTATGCCTCGGGCGAGGCGTCCGGCGACCTCAGCGAGTTGTCGCGTGAGCAGATCGCCCAGTACGTGGCCCAGCTCGAGGCCAACATGCGCGAGGCGGCCCGCAACCTCGAGTTCGAACGAGCGGCTGCCCTGCGCGACCAGGTCCAGGAGATCCGCCTGCGCGTCCTCGAGGAGGACGCGTCGGTCACCATCGCTCGTGCTGCGGAGGCCGCTGCCGGCGGCGCCACCGGACGGCGGTCGGGCGGCCGACGTGGTGCCCGGGCCGGGGCTCAAGCTCCCCCCGACGTGACCGCGGGCGTCGTCGAGGTGACCGCCGTGGAGGTGCTGCCCAGCGGGGAGGAGCCCGTCGAAGCGGCGGCCCCGGACGACGGCACGGCCGCCGATTGGCTGCCAGGCATCCGCGATGAGCACGACGATGATGGCGGCTGGCAGGCGCGGTGGCTGGACCGGCCGACGTGGGACCGCCGCGTGACCCCGAACGTCATCAAGCGGACGGGGACTCGACCTCGCCGCCGCCGCTAGGTGCCCGCTCGGCCGACCCACTCTCGCTGGCTGCTCTGCTGGTAGGTGCGCGCGGCGGAGGCTACGCTGCACCGATGGACGACGAGCTTGAGGTGTGGCTGGAACCGGGCTACGATCAGGGCCGGATCGGCGCCTGGATGCTCGCCTGGCCCGGATGCTTCATCTGGGCCTCCGATCGAGCCGCCGTCCTGGAGCGGGCTGCCTCGGCCGTCGGCGGGCATCTGGACTGGCTGGCGGACCACGGCGAGGTGCTCGCGCTGCTCGAGTCGGGGCGCCCGCGCGTGGTCGAGGCGGTGCCGGCGGAGCGCGACGGCGCCTACGAGCGGAACGCCTGTTTCCGCGCCGACCACCGGCCGGTGGACGCCGAGCTGCTCGACACGCTGCTCCGCCGCGCTCGCTGGGCCCGGGAGGACCTCCTGGCCATCGTGGCGCGCGCGCGGGCCCTGCCGGACCCGGACGCCGTCCGCGGTCGA
Source organism: Candidatus Limnocylindrales bacterium (assembly GCA_036561685.1). Classification (GTDB taxonomy): domain Bacteria; phylum Chloroflexota; class Limnocylindria; order Limnocylindrales; family CSP1-4; genus DASPUH01. Next base: position 9,302 of record DATBOX010000029.1, read on the forward strand.
TCACGCAGCGCCGAGCGCGCGACGGCCGCCGCCCTTCTCGCCCCGCGGAGCCTCGACGAGGTGCTGCGTCACGTGGGCCAGGCCGAAGTCTGGTTCACCAGCCGCCTCGAACGCGGCGTGCGGTACGACGGACCGCCGCTGGAGGACGACCTTGACACGTACCTAACCGCGTCTCGGGCCTGGTTCGAGGCGCGCATCCGCGATCTGCAGCGACGCGAACCGGCGGCCACCGCGACCGACGGCAAGGGCGAGGCGTGGACGCTCTTCAAGGTCCTCCGCCGCTACGTCTACCACGGCCTGGACCACCTCGAGGAGCTCGACCGTCGACTCGCCATCGCCGAGGGTCGTGCGGCCCGGCTGGAGTGGCGCCGCGGCCCGGACGTCCCCGTCGAGCAGCTGGCGCGCCTGCTGATCCTGACCGGCAGGGCCCGGCGGGCCCGGGATCGGCAACGGCTGGCGTCCGCGATCCGCGATGCGACCGACGTGGTGAGCGCATGGGACGGCGACCGGCTCGTCGCCTTCGCCCGTTCCGTGCATGACGGCGTCATGAACGGCTACGTGTCGATGGTTTACGTCCATCCTCGCTGGCACGGCCGGGGCGTTGGCACCCAGCTCATGGCGCGACTGCTCGACGGCCGCGACGAGGTCCGATTCGTGCTCCACAACGCGCCCGGCACGGAGTCGTTCTACGCCGCCGCAGGCTTCGAGCCGCAGACCAACATGCTGGGCCGCCCGGGCCGTGCGCCCGGCCCACGGTGCTGACCGGCCGGTAGAGAACGTCTGTTCCAATCGCACCACAACGGCTACAATCGCGACGTGCCCCAGGATCAGCTCATCGTGCGCGGCGCGCGCGAGCACAACCTCAAGGACATCACGGTCGCCCTGCCGCGGGATCGCCTGATCGTCATCACCGGCCTGTCCGGCAGCGGCAAGAGCAGCCTCGCGTTCGACACCATCTACGCCGAGGGCCAGCGCCGCTACGTGGAAAGTCTTTCGGCGTACGCCCGCCAGTTCCTGGGCCAGATGGAGAAGCCGGACGTCGACCAGATCGACGGCCTCAGCCCGGCCATCTCCATCGACCAGAAGGGCAGCAGCCGCAACCCGCGGTCGACCGTCGGCACGGTGACCGAGATCTACGACTACCTGCGCCTGCTCTTCGCGCGCGTCGGCCATCCGCACTGCCCGGCCTGCGGCCGGGAGGTCGCGCGGCAGAGCGCCAGCCAGATCGTGGAGCGCATCCAGGCCCTGCCCGACGGCACGCGGCTGCTGATCCTGGGCCCGCTCGTGAAGGACCGCAAGACAGAGGGCGAGCGGGTCTTCGAGGCGGCTCGTCGGCAGGGCTTCGTCCGCGTGCGTGTGGACCGCGAGCTGCGCGATCTCGACGACGTGCAGACGCTGGACAAGTACAAGCGCCACACGATCGAGGTGGTCGTCGACCGGCTGGTGGTGCACCACGCCGACGACGAGGGTCGCCCGCACGACCGCGACCACCCCAACCCCGACGGCGCCCGCCTGTCCGACTCGGTCGAAACGGCCCTGCGGCTGGGCGAAGGGGTCATGGTCGTCGCGCCGGCCGATGCCGACGCATTCGAGGAGCTGCGCTATAGCGAGCACTACACCTGCCCGTACGACGGCACCCAGATCGAGGACCTGGAGCCCCGCAGCTTCAGCTTCAACTCGCCACACGGCGCTTGCCCCACCTGCACCGGGCTGGGCATCCGCCTGGAGATCGACCCGCAGCGGGTCGTGCCCGACCGGTCGCTGTCGATCGCCCAGGGGGCCCTCATGCGGCCCTTCGCCCGGATGCCCATGGCCGACTCGTGGTACGGCAAGGTCACCGAGGCGGTGACCCGGGCCCATGGCTGGGATCCCACGGTGCCGCTCGACGAACTGCCGCCCGCGGCCCTGGAGCACCTCCTGTGGGCGCCCCGTGGCGAGCAGGTCCGGATCAGCTACCACCACGACCGCGGCGACAGCAGCTATGCCGCGACGTTCGAGGGCCTCATCCCCAACCTGGAGCGGCGCTACAAGGAGACCGACTCGGAGTACGTCAAGTCCGAGCTGGAACGCTTCATGGTCGAGCGGCCGTGCCCCGCTTGTGGCGGCAAGCGGCTCAAGCCGGCGGCCCTCGGGGTGACCGTGGCCGACCTGGATATCTCGGCCGTCGCCGCCCTCGCTGTGAGCGAGGCGATGGTCTGGGCGGGCAACCTGCACGAGCGGCTCACGGAGCGCGAGCAGACGATCGCCCGGCAGGTGCTCAAGGAGATCACGGCCCGCCTGGGTTTCCTGGTCGACGTGGGCCTTGACTACCTGACGGTCGACCGCACCAGCAACACCCTGTCGGGCGGCGAGGCCCAGCGCATCCGGCTGGCCACCCAGATCGGCTCGAGCCTGATGGGCGTGCTCTACATCCTCGACGAGCCCTCGATCGGGCTCCACCAGCGCGACAACGCCAAGCTCATCGCCACCCTCACGCGGCTGCGCGACCTGGGCAACACGCTGCTCGTCGTGGAGCACGACGAGGAGACGATCCGCACGGCCGACTGGATTGTCGACGTGGGTCCCGGCGCGGGCGAGCACGGCGGCGAGGTCGTCGCCGAGGGCCCGCTGGAGGCGATCCTCGCCGAGCCCCGTTCGATCACCGGCGCCTACCTGCGGGGCGACCGCAGCGTGCCCATCCCGGCGCGTCGCCGGAGCGGAAGCGGCCGGGCGCTCGAGGTGGTCGGGGCGCGGGCCCACAACCTGCGTGACCTCGATGTGCGCTTCCCGCTGGGCACCTTCACGGCCGTGACCGGTGTCTCCGGTTCGGGCAAGAGCACGCTCGTCACCGACATCCTCTACCGCGCCCTGGCTCGTGCCCTGTTCGGCGCGCGCGAGGACCCCGGCGCGCACGACCGGGTGGAGGGGCTGGACGCGGTCGACAAGGTCATCGAGATCGACCAGAGCCCCATCGGCCGCACGCCGCGCTCCAACCCAGCCACCTACACGGGCATGTTCGGGCCGATCCGCGACCTCTTCGCCGGCACGCCGGACGCCCGCCTGCGTGGCTACAAGAGCGGCCGTTTCAGCTTCAACGTCAAGGGCGGCCGCTGCGAGGCGTGCAAGGGTGACGGCATCATCAAGATCGAGATGCAGTTCCTGCCGGACGTATACGTGCCGTGCGAGGTGTGCGGCGGCAAGCGCTACAACCGGGAAGCGCTGGAGGTCCTCTACCGCGGCCGCTCGATCGCCGACGTCCTGGAGATGACGGTGGCCGAGGCGCTGGACCTGTTCGAGGCGGTGCCCGCCATCCGCACCAAGCTCCAGACGCTCTACGACGTGGGGCTCGGCTACATCCATCTCGGCCAGCCGGCCACGACGCTGTCGGGCGGCGAGGCCCAGCGCGTGAAGCTGGCGACCGAGCTGTCGCGGCGGGCCACCGGCCGCACGCTCTACGTCCTCGACGAGCCCACCACCGGCCTCCACTTCGCCGACGTGGAGAAGTTGCTGGAAGTGCTCCACCGCCTCGTGGACACGGGCAACACGGTCATCGTCATCGAGCACAACCTGGACGTCATCAAGACCGCCGACTGGATCATCGACCTGGGCCCGGAGGGCGGCGCGCGCGGCGGGCAGGTCATCGCCAGCGGGACCCCGGAGCAGGTCGCCCGCGTCGCCGGTTCGGCCACCGGGGAGTACCTGGGCCGGGTCCTGCGCGGCGAGCCGCTGGTGCCCCTCAGCGACGTGTCGTTCGCCGAGGCGGCCGGCCGGCCGGGCCCCAGGCGCGTCCGCGAGGGCCGTGCGGCGAGGCCCGTCGCCCGGCGCGCCGCCGCCGTCGGGAGATGACGCCGACCGGCACCTGACCGCAGGCCGTAGACTCTGCGGCCGTGCTCGCCTTCATCGACCAGCTCGTCATCCCGTTCCTGACCAGCCTCTACGGCGCGGTCGGGTATCTGGGCGTCGTGGCCGCCATGACCATCGAATCGGCCATGGTGCCCTTGCCGAGCGAGCTGACCCTGCCGTTCGGCGGGTTCCTGGTCTCCGACCCGAGCCAGCTGGAGCCGCTGACCCGTCAGCCGTGGGCGTTCTGGCTGGTCGTCATCGCGGCCACCGTCGGCAACACTTTGGGCTCACTCATCGCCTATGCCATCGGCGCCTGGGGTGGGCGTCCGCTGCTGGAGCGCTACGGGCGGTACCTGCTCATCCGGACCGAGGAGATCGACCGGGCCGACGACTTCTTCGCCCGCCACGGCCGGTCCACGGTCTTCATCGGGCGCCTCCTGCCCGTGGTACGGACGTTCATCAGCTTCCCGGCCGGCGTCACGCGCATGCCGCTCCTGCCGTTCATCACCTACTCGACGCTTGGCGCGGTGCTGTGGAGCGCCGTGCTCGTCTTCGCCGGACTCCAGCTGGGCGTCCACTGGCAGGACATCCGCCACGCGCTCCAGCCGTTCGACCTGCTGCTGGCCGTCCTGGCCGTCCTCGCCGTCGTGCTTTTCGTGTGGTGGCGCCTTGGCCGGCCGGGGCGGCGCCGACCAACCGCCTGACGGGACCAGCAGGCGGCTCTGCAGCCGTGCGATCCGACGCCGCTGGGCGGCTTCCTCCGCGGCCGGCACGGGCATCCCGTCGAGGCGGTCGAAGGCCCATATCTGGAGAGCGTCGATGAGCTCCGTAGTGGCCGGCGTGCGCCACCGCTCGAGCCCCCGGACGCGGGCCCGCAGGGCGTCCAGATGGGCCGGCGTGATGTTGCTCAACGGGGCGCCCACGATGTCGAGCAGGACCTCCGTCTCGGCCCGCAGGTGTGGCGCGGCCTGCGAGCCGCCAGCGGACCGGATGAGCGGGTCGGGCCAGACGGTCACGACCGCGGCCGGGATCGAGGCCATCCACGCGACCCACACCGGCACCGGCGCCTCCAGGACCATGACCCAGGCGAGCGCCGCGACGAGGTAGGTGGCCAGGGCCGTCCAGGCAGCGCCGCGCGGCGCATCGCGCGCCTCCAGCTCGCGGCGCAGGCCGAACCACAGGGCGAGCGCGATGGCCACGCCGACCGGGAGCGCCAGGAACTGGAGGATCGTCACCCCGTGCGAGCGTAGCCCCTTGATACCATCGGCGGGTGACCGATCCGACCCGTGAGGATGCCTGGCGCCTGCTGACGGAGTGGACCGTCAGCCCCTCCTTGCGCAAGCACGCGCAGGCCGTGGAGGCCGCCGTGGGGTGGTACGGCGAGCAACGCTACGGGATCACCGGTGCCGCGCTCGAGACGTGGCGGATGGCCGGCCTGCTGCATGACTTCGACTACGAGCGCTATCCCGAGACGCATCCGCGCCAGGGCGCCGAGGAGTTGCGGCGGCTGGGCTACGGCGAAGACGTCGTTCACGCCGTCCTGGGCCATGGGGACCACACCGGCGTGCCCCGCACGACGCTGCTGGCGCACGTCGTCTACGCCTGCGACGAGATGAGTGGCTTCGTCGTCGCCGTGGCCTACGTCCGGCCCAACCGGTCGCTCGACGAGGTCGACGTGCGAGCGGTCGTCAAGAAGATGCGTGACAAGGGCTTCGCCCGCCAGGTGCCCCGTGACCAGCTGGAGAAGGGCGCCGCGGAGCTGGAACTCCCGCTCGAGGAGCACATCGCCAACGTCATCGCCGGCCTCGCCCCGGTGCGCGAGGCGCTCGGCATCTAGCCGCGCCACCCGTCATGGGGCGCGATCGCCAGTGACCCGGCAGCGTCCGCGAGGCGCAGCTCACGCTCGTGGAACGCCTCCCGGATGAACTGCGAGGGGCCGCCCGGGTCGTAGATCAGTTCAAGTGATCGCCTGGCCCGGGTCCAGGCGACGTAGGCGAGCCGCCGCTCCTCTTCCAGCTGACGCGCCGGAGCTTCTGCTTCCTGCAGGGCGCGGACGTTCGGGAAGCGGCCGTCATCCAGGCCGACGCACGCGACCGTGTCGAACTCCAGGCCCTTGGTGGCGTGGATCGTGGCCAGCTGGAGCGCCGCGTCGGCGCGCCGCAGCTCGGTCCGTCTGGCCTCCGCGGCCGCCAGCGCCGCGCGCAGAGCAGGTTTGGATGGAGCCACCCCGTCCACTGCCAGCCCGAACGCCCAGCCGGGGATGGAGGCGCAGTCGTCCGGGTCGAACGACAGGTCATCGCGGTCGGCCCAGTAGGGGAGACCCAGCTCCACGGCGACGGCGGCGTACGGCGCCAGCTCGGCCGTCGTGCGGGCCAGGATGGCATGCGAGGGAGCGCCACTCGGCGGCGCGGCGTGAAGATCGCCCGCCCATCGGCCAAGGAGCTGGCGGGCCCGCGCCACGTCGTCGCCGGGATCCGCCACGAGCGTCAGCGAGCCCCGTCCGTCCGGTCCGGCCCGGACACGTTTGGCCAGCCGTTCGCGGTTGTGGACCACGAGCTCCACGGCTCGCTCCACGACCGCCGCCGGGCAGCGGTAGTTGGTGTGCAGGTCGACCCGTCGCACCCCGGGCAGCTCTGCGGCCAGGCCCAGCATCCGCCGGGCGTCGGCGAGGCGCCAGGCATAGATGGTCTGGTCGTCGTCGCCGACCAGGAACAGGTCGTCGGCCGGGCTCACCAGCAACCGCGCGAGTCGCCACTGGGCGTGGTCCAGGTCCTGGATCTCGTCGACCAGCAGGGTGGCGCACCGTTCCCGCCACCGGTCTCGCAGGGCGCGCTCATCCGTCAGCAGCCCGATGGCCTCGACGATGAGGTCGTCATGATCCATCGCGCCGCCATCGGCGAGCAGCCGCTGGTACGCGCGCAGGATGCCGGGTGGCGCGTACCCGCCGTGCGGGTCCAGCTTGGCCCGCGCGATGGCGTCATCGAGTCGTCGCAGCGACGCCGGGGCCAGCCCGTCGCCGGTCATGTGCCGGAGCACCGCCGGCCGGTCCAGCACCCGCCGGTCCGGGCGGCCGCCGTCGAGCAGGATCTCCCGCCCGAGGGCGTGGAAGGTGCGAACGCGGACGGCGTCCGGGGGCAGGCTCTGCTCGGCGGTCAGGGGAGCGAGGCGGGCCCGCAGGTTGGTCGCGGCGCGGCGGTTGAACGTCACGGCACAGGTCCGATCCGGCGCGCTGCCGTGGGCGAGGCGCCACGCCAGGCGGGCCACCAGCGTGGTCGTCTTGCCGCTCCCGGCCGGC
>DATBOX010000030.1:0-11351 GCA_036561685.1 Candidatus Limnocylindrales bacterium
AGGCGGCGCCGCGGTACGAGGCGTCCGTAGGCGTTGAGGATGAGGATGCCCAGCACCAGGCCACCGCCGAGCGGCAGCACGACGATGAAGAAGTCCTGCGGTTTGAGGCCCAGCGACTGCTGGGCGTAGTTCGGCCCGAGCGCGCCGAGCACCCCCACGAGCGAGGCCGTGATGGCCAGGTAGCTGAGCGACCAGAAGATGCCCGGGTTGGCCCGGATGTAGCGCAGCCCTTCCTGGAGCTGGCGGAGGGTCGCCGCGAGGGCCGCCTCCGCCTCGCCGAGGGCCTGCCCCGAGGCGACGCTGCCCGGGCGTCCTTCCGGGGTCGAGGACGGCAGCGTCACGCACAGGGCGGCCGCCGCGAAGTAGCAGCCGGCGACCAGCACGATGAGCCCGTTGACGTCGGCGAGGATCACGACGAACGGGCCGAGCAGCGCGAAGCCCAGAGCGAACGAGCCCTGCAGGGTGAAGGTGAACAGGCTGTTGGCGGCCAACAGCTGCTCACGTCGCACGAGCACCGGGATCATCGATGCCTCGGCCGGCGCGAAGAGCGTCGTGATGGTGGACACGGCGATGTTGAGCAGGTAGATCAGGATGAGGTTCCCGTCCAGCACGACCATGGCCACGAAGAGGGCGCCGCGCAGGCCGTTGGCCACGATGAGGATCAGGCGTCGGTCGAGCCGGTCGACGAAGACGCCAGCGATGGCGCTGAAGACGACGGCGGGGACGAGGAACGTCAGGAGCAGCAGGCTGACCGCCGACACGGACGCGGTCCGCTGGGCCACGAGCACGGTCAGCCCGTAGAGCACCATGTTGCCGCCGACCTGGCTGGCCACCTGGGCCAGCCAGAGCGAGAGGAAGCGTCGGTCCCGAAGGACCTGGCCGACGCTCTGCGAGCCGCCGGCCGCCGGGGCCGGCGCGACTTGCGGCGCGCCGCCCGCGTTCACAGCGGGGCTGGAGCGGGCGTCAGGCGCACGAGGCGACGCTCGACGTCGCGACGAGCCAGCAGCACCCGGCGCGCGCAGCCCTCACAGCGCAGCCCGATATCGGCCCCCAGGCGGACCACCTGCCAGGTCCGGCTGCCGCACGGGTGCGCCCGCCGGAGCTCGAGCCGGTCGCCGATGGCGAGGGCCAGGACCGGCGGCACGTGACCGGCTGGCGGGCCGCTCAGTGTTCCGTCGCTCCCGTGAAGGTGAAGGCCCCGATGCGCAGGGCCGGCACCAGCGAGGCGCCCAGGAAGCCGCGCAGCAGGCGGCGCTCGCGACCGACCGCCTGGACGCCCGCCAGGGCATCCAGGTAGCTCTGGGTGAAGCGCAGGTTGCGCACCGGGCCCACGACGCGGCCGTGCTCCACGAGGAAGGTGCCGTCGCGGGTCATGCCGGTGACGATGGCCAATTTGGGGTGCACCGGGTTGGTGTAGTGGAAGCGGGTCACCAGCAGGCCGTGGTCCAGGCCGCCCACCAGCTCGTCGCGCGAGGCGTCCCCCGCGCTCATGATCATGTTGAGCGGGAAGGGGCCATACGGGTTCGGGGCGGGCAGACCGTGGCCGGTCGACTGGCGGCCGGCGCGGGCGGCCGTCTGGGCGTCGTAGACCGCCTCCCGGCACACGCCGGCTACCACGAGCGGCACACGCTGCTTGGGCACCCCTTCGTAATCGAATGAGATGGGCGCGCCGGCCACGTCCTCCGCATCGTCGACGATCGTGACGAGCGGTGAGCCGATGACCTTGCCCGGCTCGAAGAACGAGCGCCCCTCCTGCACGGCCAGCGCCGAGAACCCCAGGTAGCCCAGCATGTCGAGCAGGTCCACCACGGCATACGGCTCGAGGACGACGGGATAGTCGCCCGGGGGCACACTCACGGGCTCCCGGGCCGAGCGGGCCTTCTCGGCCGCCTCGCGGCCCACGGCCGCGGCATCGATCGACGTGCAGTCGACCGCGGCGGCCTCGGCGTAGCCGGCCTCACCGGCGGAGCCCATGGCCACCGTCAGGAGCTGCGACCAGGTCCTGGCTTCCTGGGCCCGCACGCCCAGCGAATTGGCCAGCGCGACGTGCTCGAGGTCGGTGGTGAAGGACCCATAGGCCTGGACACCCGCCGCATCCGCCGCGGCGATGACCTCGCGCGCGGCGGCCGCGCGAAACTCGGGCGTCGCTTCCGCGGTCGACACGGCCGCGGCGCCATGCACGTAGGCGATGGGCGCCGGGCCCGGGAGGTGGACCTCCTCCTGCGCTTCCGGCATGAGCCGCGCGATGCGCGCGGCCGACTCGGCCAGCCGCCGGAGCGAGTCGTCGTCGGTGCGGTTGGTGGAGGCGCAACCGACACGCCGCCCGTCGACGAAGCGCAGGTTGACCATCGTGTTCGACTCGGCCACGTTCTGGTGGATCTCGCTGTTGGCGAAGCGCGTCAGCCGCGACTCGGTCCCGTCGACGAGGACCTCTGCCTGCGTCGCGCCAAGGGCATCGGCGTGGCGCAGCACCCGCTCGGCCAGCTCCAGGCTGCCGGGGTCGCGCTCGCTCACCACTTGCCGACCCCGACCTGGACGTCGCGGAACCGCGCTCCGCTGGCGCCGTGGCCGACGTGCCCGTTCTGGCCCGGCTCGCCCTTGCCGCAGTTCGGGGTGCCGAAGAGCGTGTAGCTGCGCTCATCGGCGACGGCATCGCACGAGCCCCAGAACTTGTAGGTGATACCCGTGTAGGTGGGGTTCTTGTAGAGCTGCCCGACCTTGCCGCCCTTGACCTGCCAACCCATCTCGGTGGCGAACTGGAAGTTCAGGCGGCGGTCATCGATGGACCACGAGCGGTTCGTCGCCAGGAGGAGGCCGTCGTCGGTGTCGGCGACGATGTCGTCGAAGCTCATGCCGGGCCGCGGCAGCAGGTTGATGTTGGTCATCCGGATGAGCGGGATGCGGTTCCACCCGTCGGCGCGCATCGCCCCGCCGCTCTGGCGACCGATGCGCGGCGCGGTCTCGCGGCTGGTGAGGTAGCCCACGTGACGGCCGGCCTCGATGAGCGGCACGCGCTGCGCGGCGACGCCCTCATCGTCCCAACCGAACGTGCCAAGGCCGCCGGGCGCGGTCGCGTCGGCGACGATGTCGATGAGCTCCGAGCCGTAGCGGAACGTGCCCAGCCCGTCGGGCGTGAGGAAGCTCGTGCCGGCGTACGAGGCCTCCGTGCCGTAGACGCGGTCCAGCTCGCAGGGGTGGCCGCAGCTCTCATGGATCTGCATGTACAGCTGCGACGGGTGGAGGATGACCGTGGTGCGCATGGGCGGGCACTGGGGCGCGGCGAGGAGCGCCATCGCCTCGCTGGCCACCCGCTCGCCGTTGCCGGCCAGGTCCAGGCCGCGCACCCACTCGTAGCCGCCGGCGGCCGCCGAGTCGGGGTAGCTGCGGCGCTGCATGTCGTCGCCGTTGACGGCATTGGCCTCGATGACCGCCCCGACGTGGGTGATCTCCTGCTCGACCAGCGAGCCGTCGCTGGCCGCATACGTCTTCCACTCGCGCTGGGCGTCGTAGCGCACCTCGGTGAAGCCGATGCCGGGGACGCGGCGCATGGCCTCGTCGGCCGCCAGGAGGTCACCGACCTTCCGCTCCACGGACAGGGCGAACGGATCCTCCACGACCGGGGTCTGGTACGTCCCGCGGGCGGGCGGCCGATCGTCCAGCTGCACGCGATGCCGCAGCGCGGTGGCGGAGGCGCGGGCGATGCGCACCGCTTCCGCCGCGACGCGATCCGCCTCGGCGACCGTCAGGCGGCTCGAGGACGCGAAGCCCCACGCGCCGTCGACCAGGACGCGCACGCCGAACCCCTCGCTCTCGCCGAAGGAGACGCCCTCGACACGGCCCGACTTGATGGCGAACGACTCCTCCGCGCGCCGCGTCTGGCGGACGTCGGCGAACGAGGCACCGCGCTGGACAGCCGTGTCCAGGGCGCGGTCGGTCAACTCGGGCATCGGCGGGAAGGGTAGCAGAGGGCCTAGAGCTGTGGCTTCGCGTCGGGCGCGTCGAGGTCACGATCCGTGCCGGGCAGGGTCATCGTCGTGGCGGCCACCTCCACGGTCACGTCCGGCTGGGCCACGGCGATGCGACTGATCACGCCGCCGGCGCGCTGCAGGACGGCCTGCAGGTTCGCCGGGTCGCCGATCGCCTCCAGGTGGAAGGGCATGGGCAGGGCCACGTTCTCGACCGACAGCCCGCCCGGGTTCCCGCCCACCACCGTGCCCGGCACGACCCGCACCCCGTCGATGGCCATCGCCTCGGCACCGGCGATGCGCAGCTCGTTGAGGATCTCGTTGCTGGCGGCGGCCGTGATGGGTCCGTCGATGATGATGACGACCCCGTCGCCGCGGACGGGATCCAGGCCGGACCACATCCGCAGCTGCTGCAGCTCCGACTGCAGCTGGCCCACGTTCGAGGCGCCGGTCTGCTGCGTCCCCTGCAGCGTCCGCAGCTGGGCCTGCAGGTCGGCCACCTCGCTGCGGAGTTCGCTGTTGCGGTCGTTGAGGTTCGCGATGAGCGTGGTCAGGTCCTGGGTCGTGAGGTTGCTCAGGCCGCCGTTCGCCGTCTGGGCCCGGAACTGCACGACCAGCAGGACGCCCATGACGAACAGCACGGCGCTCACCGCCCAGTGCCCGCGTGCGGTCCTCATGGCGTGGCCGAGCCGATCGGCGACGCCGAGCCACCGGGCACCGGGGAGGCGACCGGGCGGGCATGGATCAGGTTGACCGTGCCGCTGTAGGCCGGCACCTGCACGTCGTTCGATTGCAGCAGGGCCACGTCGAGGCCCACGGCCTGCGCACGGTTCTGCAGGTAGGCCACGAAGGCGGCCGAGGTGGCCAGGCGCGTGTAGAGGTCGGCCGGCCCGATGGCCGAGATCTGGTACGGCGGCTGGAGGTACGAGCTGTTGACCAGCACCGACGACCCGATGTCGGTCAGCGGCGTGGTCACCGCGATGCGCTCGCCGTTGACGCTCACCGCCTCGGCCCCCGACAGCCACAGCAGGTCGATGACCTGCCGCAGGTCGGCCGCGGACACCAGCAGGTCACCGGGAGCGGCGCCGGGCGGCACCGGCCGCGTCGAGTCGCGCAGGCTCACCACCACCCCCGGACCCTGGAGGGCCACCAACCCGGCGGCCAGGCGCGCGTCGCCCAGCTGGGCGTTGAGGGCGGTGATCTGCGCCGCGTTGCCCTGCCCGTTCTGCTCGGCCGCCTGCACCTGGGCGCGGAGGTCTAGGATCTGGGCCTTCAACTGGTCCTGGGCGGCCTGCAGCTCCTGCGCCGTCTGCCGCAGCGGCGGCAGGTCCGAGCTGTCGTACTGGGTGCGCGGCACCAGCGAGCGCAGCTGGGCGGTGATGAGGAAGCCCAGCACGAGCAGGGCCACGCCGAGCGTGAACTGCCAGCTCGGGATGCGGCGCACACGGGCGACGAGGGCGCTCATGGGTAGGGCACCCCTGGCGGCGGCCCGCCGGGCGGCCACCGCCGTCGGGCCAGCGCCCGTCGCCGCAGGAGGATCACCACGGCCAGGATCACGACCACCAGCCCGCCGATGGCTCCGACCGGCTCAAGGGACTGCGTCACCTCGTCGATGGCCACCGACACCGCGTCACGGCCGCCGGCCGGGGCGCTCACGCCGCCGGGCGCCTGCACGGGGGCCGTCGTGGGCAAGGCGGACGCGGCCGCACCGCCGCCCGACTGGCTCCAACCCGGCGGCAGCGATCCGGCGGCGGGCTGGCGCGGCCCGTAGGCCGCCGGCGGCGACGTCCTGAGGCTTGCCAGCCACGCCGCCTGGAAGCCCGCCACGTCCACCCCGGCCGCGGCCTTGAAGGCCTCGTCATCGGTCACGCCCTGGGCGTACGAGCGGATGAGCTGGACGAGGTGGGCCTGTCCGTAGGTGTGCACGAAGAAGTCGACCGCCGCCACCGCCTCCGCATACGAGAGGTAGAACAGGTCCTGGCGCGTGGGGAACGAGCCGGTCAGGCCGGTCAGCGGCAGGAGCGCACCGCTGGCGACCGCGTCCCGCATGCGGCCCTGGTCGTCCGTGTCGTAGCCGATCGACTCGTAGACGGCGAGGCCCTCGTTGAGCCAGAGCGGCGGCTCGTGGTACGGGTTGTGCGTCGCCGTGTCGAACACCAGGTGGGTCAGCTCGTGGGGGATGACCTGGCCGACCCAGCTCGAGTCGATCTGGTCGGGGTCGATCTCGGCGAACAGGGTCCGGATCTCGGGGATGGCCCGGCCGGCCACGAACTCGCTGGTGCCCGGCCCAAGGGCGCCATCAAGCCCGTCGGCGGAGGCATACACGAAGAAGTCGATGGGCAGCGCCTCGGTCACCCCGAGGAGGGCCGAGACCCGCGTCACCGCGTCATCGCCGACCGCCAGCGCCTTCTGCGCGAAGGCCTGGTCGCCGCTGTACCAGTGCAGGCGCACGTGGGTGCCCACGATCTCGTGCCACGTATAGCGCTGGTCCTGGAGGGTGAACGTGGCACTGGGCCCCAGCGTCGTCCCGCCGGCCGTGCGCACCCGGAAGCGGAACGACAGCGTTGTGTTGGGAAGGACGTGGCTGGAGTCCACGACGTTCGCCGTGTAGCCGGCGGCGCTCGGCGCGACCTCGGCGTCGGTCACCAGCGGACCGTACACGCCTGGCTCCTGGACCAGCAGCTCGACGGCCAGCGGGGTGGAGTCGGCCTGGAAGATGTCGCTGTAGGAGATCGAGGCGCCGAGCGTGCCGCTGGCGGTGGGCGTCGCGATCTCGACCCCGCCGGCCGCCCGCACGCCGCCCGCGAGGCCGCCCGCCAGCAACACGGCCGTCCCGAGCGCGGCGAGGACGGTCGCACGGCCGCGCATCAGCTGCCCCACGCCAGGCCGGCCCAGCGGAGGATGCCCAGGCTGGAGGCCGCCGCGCCAAGGAGGCCCGCCCGCACGAGGGCCCAGCCCTGGGAGTAGCTCACCGGCACGACCGGCACCTGCTGTTGCACGATCCGCTGGGCGTCATCGAAGTGCTGCGCCTGCGCCGCGGGATCGGTGCTTGCCGCACCGGCGGCGACCGCGGCGTCGAAGGCGGCGTTGCTCCAGCCGCCGTAGTCGTTGCTGCTGCCGGTCGTCAGGAGCAGGCCCAGGAAGTCCTGCGGCGCCGGGTAGTCGGCCACCCACTCCAGCGCCCAGATCTGCGGCGGGTCGCTCGCCAGCACGTCGAAGTAGCCGTCGATCCGCTCTTCCACGTCGACCGTCACGCCCAGCTCGCGCTGCCAGGTCAGGGCGAGGGCCTCGTCGTAGGGCAGGCCGCCGGAGTCGATGGTGACCGGGGGCAGGCCCTTGCCGCCGGGGTAGCCGGCCGCGGCGAGCGCGGCCCGAGCCGCCGCGGGGTCGTACGTGGGGCCGTAGTCGCCCGTGGGGCGGCCGGGGATGTCGGGCGGCACGAGCGAGGAGGCGAAGGCGTCGAATGGGCTGCCCAGCTGGACCAGGCGGTGCCAGTCCACGGCCTCCGCGAAGGCCTCGCGGACGCGCACGTCGTTGAACGGCGCGCGCCGCGTATCGAAGCCGTAGTAGAGAACGGCAGGGTCGGGCACCTGCACGAGCTGCGGCCCATCGGTCGCGTCGTAGCGGATCCAGCTGGCCGACTGGGATGAGACCGGGGCGTAGTCCACCGTGCCAGCCTCGAAGGTCTCGTACGTGTCCTGACCGCCCGTGTCCGTCACCAGGTCGACCGTCTGGATGGCCGGCGTCCCGGCCCAGTAATGGGTGTTGGCGGTGAAGGTGATATCGGTGGCGCCCGTCGCGGTCGGGACGTACGCGCCCGAGCCCACGAACCGGCTCGGCGGCGCGGCTCGCTCGTATGAGGCGTCGATGGTGGCCGGCACCACGGCCAGCGACGGCGAGGCGGCCGTCGATGGGAAGTAGGTGGCCGGCGCCGTGAACGTGACCGTCACGGTCAGTGGCCCGCTGGCCGTGATGCCCACCGCGTCGAGCGTGCCGTGCCCGGCCAGCAGGTCGGCCACACCGGTCACCGGCTCAAGCAGGGACGCCAGCGGCGAGGGCTGCTGGGGATCGAGCAGCCGCCGCCAGCTGCGCACGACGTCGGCCGCGCCGAGCGGCGTCCCGTCGCTGAAGGTCAGCCCGGAGCGCAGGCTGAAGGTCATCGACCGCCCGTCCGCCGAGCCGGTCCACGAGGCGGCCAGGGCGGGCTGCACCCGGCCGGCGGCGTCGATCGCGGTGAGGCTCTCGTCCACGTTGGCGAGGACGCTGGCCGTCTCCTGGTCGCCCTGCAGAGCGGGGTCCCACAGCGCCGGCGCGCTGCCCAGGATGCGGACCGTGGCCCCCGGCGCCGCGCCCGCGGCCGTGCCGACGCAGCCGACGAGCGTCGCCGCCAGGAGCGCCACCAGGGCCACGGCGGCCGGCCGCTCGAAGCGAACGCGGCGGGACCGGCGTGAGGCGCTCACCGGCGCAGTCTAGCCGCGGGCTCAGGCGGTGGCGCTTGGACCTGGGCTGCCGGCCTCGGGCCGGGCTGGTGTCTCGATGGTGATGCGGGGCAGCCAGCGCAGGAAGCCCGGCAGGTACCAGTTCCACTCCCCGAGGAGGCGCATGGAGGCCGGCAGCAGGATGGCCCGGATGACCGTCGCGTCAAGGAAGACGGCCACCGCCAGGCCCAGGCCGAGTTCGCGGATGATGACGAGACGCAGGGTCACGAAGACGGCGAAGACCACGACCATGATGGCCGCCGCGCTGGTGACCGTGCCGGCCGTCTCGGCGATGCCCCGCGCCACGGCGCGGTGGGTGTCCAGGCCGCTGTCGTGCCACTCCTTGACCCGCGTGAGGATGAAGACCTCGTAGTCCATCGACAGGCCGAAGAGGATGGTGAAGACGAAGACGGGCACCCAGTTCTGGATCACCTCGCTGGGTCGCACGCCGAGCGGGCCACCCAGAAAGCCGTCCTGGAAGACGAGGACCAGCACGCCGTAGGCCGCGCCCGTGGAGAGCAGGTTCAGCACGATCGCCTTGAGCGGGATGACCAGCGAGCGGAAGACGGCCAGCAGGAGCAGGAAGCTGAGGCCCAGGACGAAGAGGAAGATCTTGATCATGCCGTCGGTGAAGACCTGGGTCTGATCCAGGCTCACCGCCGCATTGCCGGTCACGTACGCCACGGCGCCTGGCGCCTGGGCCAGGGCCTGCGGCGCGACCGTCGTGCGCATCTCGCGGACGGCCTGCCAGTTGGCCGGATCGTTCTCCGTGCCCGACATGACGAAGGACACCATCGCCGCGGTCCCGTCACCCGACGGCGTGAGCGTGGCCGGCCCGCTGAGCCCCGTCACGGTCAGGCCGCTTTGCTGCAGCCTGGCGATGGCCGCCTGCGTGGCGGGCGCCTTGGCGTCGGTCACCACGACCTGCAAGGAGAGGATCGTGCCCGCCGGCCAGTGGGCCTGGAGCACCTCGATGGCCTGCACCCCGTCGATCGACTCGGGGAACGACGTCACGTCGGAGTTGCCCAGGCGCAGGTGCGTCACGGGCCCGGCCAGGATCAGCAGCACGGCCGCGGCGCCGAGCGCGGAGATGATCGGCCGATGCACGACTGCCTCCACGAGCCGCGCCCACATCCCGCCGCCGGTGGGCCGGGGTCGGCCGATCACCGGCACGCGCCCGCGGTCGACGCGGTCCCCCAGGATCGCCAGCAGGGCCGGCAGGAAGGTCAGGCTCCCGGCCACGGCGACGGCGATGACCGAGATCGTGCCAAGGGCCATCGAGCGGAACAGCGTGTCGGGCAGGATGAAGAGTCCGGCCACCGAGATCATCACGGCCAGGCCGCTGAAGAAGACAGCCCGTCCGGCGGTCGCGCTGGCCGTCTCGATGGCGGCCCGGATGTCACGGCCGGCCCGGCGCTCCGAACGGAAGCGGGTGACCATGAAGAGCGAGTAGTCGACCGCCACGGCCAGCCCGATGAGGACCACCAGCTGGGTCGCGTACGGGCTGACCGAGCCGATGGCCTGGCTGTAGAGGCCCAGCAGGCCGAACGCGGCGAGCAGCGCCGTGACGGCCAGGATCAGCGGCACGACGGCGGCCACGGCCGCCCCGAAAGCCACCAGCAGGATGAGGAACGTGGCCGGCAGGCTGATCTTCAGCGCGCCATCCAGGTCCTCGTTGACCAAGGTGTTGATCTGGTCGTTGGTGAGCGTGTTGGCCACGGCGTGGATGGCGTATGCCGGGTAGGCGGCCTTGATGGCCGTGACGACCGGGGCGATCGCGGCGGTGCGCGTCTCGACGGCCGCGCCATCACCGCCGATCTCACCCTCGATCCGCACGCCGGTCATGTCCGGGGCGATGAGGCCGGCCTGGGGCGGCGCGACATACGGGTCCACGAGTTGCCGGAAGGCGGGGCCGGTCGTGCCCTGGACGGTGGCCGTGACGGCCTTGAGGCGGCCCACGATGTCCTCCACCGTGGAGCGGAAGGAGGCGTCCGTGGCCTGGGCCGTGGCGCTGGTGATGACGATCGTCATGGTGTCGTGGGGGTCGGGCGTGCCGGCCTGGTCGAAGACCTGATAGGCCTGCTCGGACTCGGTGGTCGAGCCACCCGGTCCGCCGGTGGCGCCCACCGTGCGGATGCCGCCGGCGGCGAGGCTGATGGCGAAGAGGCCGATCGTGAGCACGAACCAGCCGACCAGAACGGGCCAGCGGTGGGCGGCGCTCCAGGCGGCGACGCGCACCGTCCAGGGGCGACCGCGGGGCGCGACGTGGCGGCGGGAGGGCGCGCTCGGACCGGTCATGCTCTCCTCGGGTGACGGCGCCGCGACGGCGGCGCTAGCGAGGAGGGTACGTCAACGCCTCGCTGACGGTTCCCGGCGGGGCGTCACGGCTGGAGCAGGCCGGGGAACCCCTCCACCACCTGAGCCGCGGCCGGCGCGGCGATGGTCAGCGGCGTGTCGAAGGTGAACGTCAGGTCGGCGCTCGCCAAGCCCTGCGCGCCGCCATCGACCGCGACCTTGATCTCACTGGGTCGACCGCCATCCTGGCGAGCGATGACGTCCAGGGTCACGCTGCCGACCGAGCCAAGGCCGGCCGTGGGCAGCGGCGCGAACGGCACCGCGGAGGCCAGGGCCGAGGCGCCCTTGGCCGCGAGCTTGACCAGATCGGCCGGCCCGAGGACGACATGGAGGTCCCAGCAGCTGGCGCCGGCGCACGAGACGGCCGCGACGGTGGGCTGCTGGGCCAGGCCGGACAGGAGGTCATCGATCGCGCCGAGCGCTTGCGCCATCTGCGAAGGATCGGCGGAGGCTTGGGCCGACGCGACCGGCAGGCCAGCCAGGCCGCCCAGGGCGGCGCTCGTGATGTGGTGGTACTTGCCGTCATCGGCGAGACCCATGGCGGTCCCCAGCG
>DATBOX010000031.1:0-3321 GCA_036561685.1 Candidatus Limnocylindrales bacterium
ACGGTCGCGGTGTTCGTCACGCTCGGCACGGCCGCCGCGGTGGGGTCGACCGTCACGGAGATCGGCGGCAGGCTCGCCCCGGAGGCCAGGCCGCCCGCCGGGGTCACGGTGCAGGTCACGTCCTGGCCGGCCACCCCGCAGGCCCAGCCGGTGCCCGTGGCGGAAACCACGGTCAGGCCGGCCGGGACCGGGTCGTCCACGGTGATCTCGCCGGCCAGCGTTCCGCTGCCCACGTTCTGGACCGTCAACGTGTAGACGCCGTTCACGCCGACCGTGAAGTCGCCCGTGTGCGTCTTGGTGATCGCCAGATCCGACGAGCCCTGGGGCACGATGTACAGCTGCCCGACGACATCCCGGCTCGGGAAGTACGTCCAGAGGTCCAGGCCTTTCTGGTTGCCGAAGCCGGCGGCGGAGTTGTCACCGTAGGCCCGGATCGTGGTCGAGGTCGTGTCGAAGCCTGTGGCGCTGAAATCGGGCGCCGGCGGTGGGTTGTTGCCGATGGCCAGGACCGAGCCGACGGTCCCAACGGTGCCGGTCGAGGTCTTGTAGCCGCGGTCGTCGAAGAAGGCGGTGGTGCAGGTCGCGAAGGGGCAGCTGCCGCCGGGTGGGTTGAGCAGGGTGATGGTCGGCCCGCCGAGGACGCTGTTCTCGGCATCGAGCAGCGGGAAGTGGAACTCGCCCGCGTGGAGCGTGGCGCTGAAGCAGTAGCCATCGCCGCCATTGCCCGTCCACGAGACCGGCATGAAGGCGCCGCTGTTGTCCTTGCCATCCCAGGCGATGTTCTGGACACCGGCCGACACGACCCGTATCAGCGACCGATTCGCGGGCAGCGTGGGGTCGAAGATGGCGCTCCCGCAACCGCCGGCCCCGCCCGGGTTGGGCACGATGATGATGTCGGCGATGCCGCCGATGTTGCCGTCGAACACGATGTTGCCGCCGGTGCTGAAGACGGAACCGGGGACGCCGCTCACGACGCCGGCCGTGCCCTGGAAGGTGATCGAGTTGACGGTCGGCACCACGGGCGTGGGGACGATCGACGACGGCAGGTCAGCGGCGGGCGGCGAGAAGAACAGCCGGCCCGTCGGGGGTGCGAGCTGGGCCCCACCCTCGATGTTGGTCAGCGGATTGATGTCCGCGACGAGGTCGTGGTACAGCGGCGTGACCCCGTCCGGGTCCAGGAAGCCCACCGTGTTGCCGTACAGGATGAAGCCGTTGGGATCCAGGCCGCGGAGGTCGATCTTGTACTGGAAGCCATCGGCGGTCACGGCCCACAGGGACGACTGCACCCGGTTGGCCACGCCGTTGCCCCCGGTGATCTGGGCCAGGTAATCGGTGAAGACGCGGCCGCTGATCGGGGCGGTGGGGGTCGCGATCGAGCGCACCGTGATGTCCCACATCGAGACGCCGCTGGCCTGGCTCGCGTCGATGGCGGGGGCGGCGATCGTGCCGGCCGTCCCGTCGACATCGCTGCTGCCGCCCGCCGGGCCGTAGAAGGCCACGTCGTAGACGCCCGTCGCCGCCGGCGTGTAGATGCACGGGGTGTAGCCGCCGCTGGCGGGCAGCGGTCCGGCGGTCTCCTGCGCCGGGGTCGTCAAGGCGCCGGTGCCGAGCTGCGACACCGAGCAGGTGAAGGCAGGGGCTGGGAGCGCGACGGTGAGGGGCGCGGTGATCTGGCCGGGCGTCCAGACGACGATATCGCCCGTTCCGACCCCGACGCCGCTGGATCCCAGGGCGATCTCCTCGCCCGCCTTGGCGTAGACCTGGAACAGCGTCCGACGGGGCAGCAGGTTCCCGTACAGGCTCGTCCGCCACTCGGTCAGGGCTCGCTTGCCGCCGTTGGCCTCCAGGTTCGCGCTGCCCTCGCCCAGCACGTGCGGCAGGGCAACCAGGGCGAAGACGCCAACGACGAGCGGCAGGCTGATGGCGAGGCGGAGCCAGAGGGGGCGGGACCGTTGGTCAACCAGCCGCTTGATGCGGCCGATCGTGATGGTCACGTGCGCGCCGAGTGCGCGCAGGCGCATGGACTGTCTCAAAGGACGCCAACGCCTCATCACGGGCACCCGGCACCACGGGGATGGCTGCCACCAGGCGCGCTCCAGCCACCGGAACTGCGGCGAACTGTAGCACCCCGCTCTGGTGCTGACCGACCCTAACGGCACCTCAGCGCAACCACCGCATATCGCCCGCGAGCGTGGGCCGAACGCCCGCCCCGGCGAGTACCACCGTGTACGAGGCGCGCCATCGCTCCCGGTCGAGAATGTGGGCCAAGACGCCTGACATCTGAAGGGGGACTTCGTGACACCGGCGGCGAGCACACACCCGCGCGCAAGGGTCCGCGCGTTGCGCCTCCTCATCGTCGTCCTGGCGGGCGTGGCGCTCGGGATGGGCACCTTCTCGATCGTGAATGCCGCAACTGCGCCGCATCGAACGACTGCCGTGTACGACCCGCCCGTCCTGGCCGGCCAGGAGATCTGGGGTGCCTGCGCGGGCGGGTTCTACGCGCGGCTGGGGGCCACGATCGTGCTCACGTCCAGCGGTCACTGCACCGACCCGGGCACGGTGGCGTACGAGCCGGACGGCGTCACGAAACGCGGCGTCTTCAGCCCGCCAGCCCGGGACGCGACGTGTCCGTACCCCGATCACACGTGCGCCGCGTCCGACATGGACTACCTCGTCGTGGCCACCGATCGCATCCCGTGGGGCCATCTCAACGTGGTCGACCTGGGCACCGCCGGCTACCGCGTCATCCCTGCTGACACCAAGCCGCTCACGTGCGCCGAGATCGCCATCGGCGATCAGGTGGAGATCGACGGCCGCGGCATCTACCGCAGCGGCACGGTCACCGACAAGGGCCAGAACCTGTATCCGCCAAGCGAGGACGGCGCCTTCTTTCCGTGCATGATCGCGTCGCCGATCCAGGTGGCCATCGGCGACTCCGGTGGGGCGGTGCTCGTGCGCGGCATCCCGGCCGGGGTCACGAGCCGCAGCTTCGGCGGCTCCCTTGGCTTCACACCACTCGCCGAAGGCCTGGCCCAGATGGGCCTCCAGCTGTGCACGACGCCCGACTGCGGCCTGACGCCCCCGGTGACGCCCGCGCCCTGACCAGGTGCTGCGCGGATGCACCGCGCTGCACCTCCGACAGCGGAAGCTGCAAGGCGGCGTGCGGCCGACCGAGGCATGATGGCCCGACCAGTCCGGCATCGGCGCCCAGCGGGGGCGCCGCCCTGGCGAGGCACCGGCGGACGGTTGCCGGACGATACGGAGGACTTCACGTGTTCGTTGGGAAGCGCTTCCTGCGGGCGGGAATCGGCCTGGGCCTGG
>DATBOX010000032.1:0-20404 GCA_036561685.1 Candidatus Limnocylindrales bacterium
CGTTTCGAGGCCGATGCGGGGCGTTTTCGGGCCGTCCCTGGCCGCCGGATGGGGCGACCCGGGCCGTTTCGGCGCCTGAGGCCCCAGCGTGTGCTCGTTGCTTGCCCGTGGAGCAAGGACCCCCTTGCCTGTGAGGCAACGACGCCCGCTCGACCAAGAGAGGCGTGTCCGATACCTGGGGCGTCGGTCCCGGTTCCTTGCTTGCCCCTGGAGCAAGGGTTCCCTTGCCTGTGAGGCAAGCGCTGGTCGAAGATGGACCCGTGAACCAGCCTGATCCGGTCGCCAGCGCCACTCGCCGTGCGCTCGGATGGCGGGATGACCGCCTGCTGACCCCGATCGCGACATTCATGGGGCTGGGTATCGCTGTGCTGGACTCCCAGCCGGGCTACGACGCCACGGGCTTGACCGTCGGGCTGCTCCTGCTGGGGGCGATGGCGGTCGCCGCCGCGTCTGGCCGCCGGCCATGGCTGTGGGCAGTGCAGGTAGGGGTGTGGGTGCCGCTCTTCGAGATCGGCGGGCCGACGGGCGCGGCCTCGCTAGCCGCCCTTGTCGTCACGATCATCGGGGCGGCGATCGGCTACGTGATCGCGCGCGTCGTCGCCTGACGCCTCGCTCGCGACGACCGGCCCGAGTTCGCGCACGAGGGCCCAGAACCGCTCCAGGTGCCGCGGCTCGGTCCGCAGGTTGCCGAGCGCCACGCGCAGGGTGAAGCGGCCGCGCAGGCGAGTGTGCGAGATGAAGACGTCGCCCGTGCCGTTGAGCCGCTCCATGAGCTGCTCGTTGAGGCGGTCCAGCATCACGTCGTCATCGACGCCGCGGGGATGCCAGCGGAAGCAGACCGTGGCGAACGGGACGGGCGCCAGGCGCTCCGCCTCCGGCTCCGCATCGACCCATGCGGCGACACGGGCAGCCTGGGCGAGATGGTCGGCGATGCGGGATCGCAGTCCGTCAAGACCGAAGTACCGCATGACGAACCAGATCTTGAGCGCCCGGAAGCGGCGCCCCAGCTGGGGCTGGTACTCATTGAAGTCGTGCACGGTGGCCTGATCGGTCGTGCGCAGGTACTCCGGCACCAGGCTCAGGGCATCACGGAGCACGGTCAACCGGCGCGAGAGCAGCAGCGAGCAGTCGAGCGGCGTGAAGAGCCACTTGTGGGGGTTGACCACGATCGAGTCGGCGCGCTCCCAGCCGGCGAAAGGGGCGCGGTGGTCCGGCAGGAGGGCCACCACGCCGGCGTAGGCCGCGTCGACATGCAGCCACACGCCCTCGCGAGCCGCGAGGTCGGCGATGGTGTCCACCGGATCGATGGCGTTGGAGCCGGTCGTGCCGATCGTGGCCACGATCGCGGCCGGCCGGATGCCGGCGGCTCGATCCTCCGCGATCGCCGCCGCGAGGGCCGTCGGGTCCATGGCGTAGGCGTCGTCGACCGCGATGCGACGCACGCCGGCCCGGCCCAGGCCCAGGATCATGCCCGCCTTCTCGATCGAGCTGTGGGCCTCGGCGGACGCATAGATGCGCAGCGGCGACCCATATAAGCCGGCCGCGGCCGCGTCGCCGGTCGCCAGCTGGCGGGCCGCGGCG
Organism: Candidatus Limnocylindrales bacterium; assembly: GCA_036561685.1. Lineage (GTDB taxonomy): Bacteria > Chloroflexota > Limnocylindria > Limnocylindrales > CSP1-4 > DASPUH01. The sequence goes on from DATBOX010000032.1 coordinate 1,582, forward strand.
AGCGCCGCCAGGCTCGACGTCGACGCCGTGTCGGTGAACAGCCCATCGAACGACGCCGGCACGCCCAGCGCATCGCGCAGCCAGCCGACGGTCACCTCCTCCAGCTCCGTCGCCGCCGGACTGGTGCGCCACAGCATGGCGTTGGCCACGAGCGTGCTCATGAGCATCTCGCCGAGGATGCCGGGGCCGGAGGCGGTGGAGGGGAAGTAGGCGAAGAAGCCCGGATGCTGCCAGTGCGTGATGTGGGGTTCGATGAGCGCGCGGTAGTCGGCCAGGATCCGGTCCAGGGGCTCGGGACCCGACGGGGCCGCCGCCGGCAGCTGGGCGCGGATGTCACCCGGAGCCACGCGCGGCAGCACGGGCCGACCCTCCACCGTGGCGAGGTAGTCGGCCATGAGGTCGGCCACCTCGTGGGCCGCGCGGCGGAACGCCTCGACGTCCATGTCGCCATGGCCGGCGAGCTGGGCCGGATCGAGCGGCCCGTCGGTCACGCCAGCGCGTCCAGCAGCCGCTGCGAGCTCGTCGCGATCTCGGCCACGGCGGCCTCGAAGGCGTCCCGGTTGCGCATCGACGGCTGCCGATAGCCGCTGACCTTGCGCACGTACTGCAGCGCGGCCGCCCGCACGTCCTCGGACGAGGCGGCGGGCTCGGCGTTGCGGAGGGTCTTGATGCTGCGGCACATGGGCGGTTTCCTCCGTCGACGGGTCCTTGTGGTCACGGACCAGCGTAGTGCACGGATACGTCAGATGGGCGTATTGCCCCACTGCGCTGCGGCTGCCACCGTCGCCTCCTCGCCCGTCACGGGGCGAGGGCACACCCGTCCCTCCCCGGCCGCCGACGAACGCCGACGCGGCCGGGGAGCGACGCGGGTCAGCGGTCCCGTATCGTGCGTGGATGCCCATCCCCACCGGCGCATGAGCCCGCTCGAGATCGTCGCCATCCTCCTCGCGGGTCTCGCGGCCGGGACCGTCAACACGATCGTCGGCTCGGGGTCGCTGGTGACCTTCCCGACCCTCCTCGCCTTCGGCTATGCCCCGCTCGTGGCCAACGTGTCCAACACGGTCGGCCTCGTGCCGGGAGCCATCAGCGGTTCGATCGGCTACCGGCGCGAGCTGGCCGGCCAGGGCCAGCGCGCTCGGCGCCTGGGGGTCGCGGCGGCGGCGGGCGGCATCACCGGCGGCCTGCTCCTGCTGGCGCTGCCGGCGGCCGCGTTCGATCGCATCGTGCCGGTGCTCATCCTCGCCGCCTGCATGCTGGTGGCCGTCCAGCCCCGCCTCTCAGCGGCGCTCGCGGCTCGCCACGGGGAGGGCGCGAGCCATTGGGTGGCCCTGGTCACGGGGGTGTACCTCACGGGCATCTACGGCGGCTACTTCGGCGCCGCCCAGGGCGTCATCCTCATCGCCCTGCTGGGCATCTTCCTGCCCGACGACCTGCAACGGCTGAACGGCCTCAAGAACGTGCTCGGCGGCCTGGTCAACGCCGTGGCGGCCGTGCTCTTCATCGCCGTCGCGCCCGTCTCGTGGCCGCCGGCTCTCCTCCTGGCGGTCGGCTCGATCGTGGGCGGCCAGGTCGGGGCGCACTACGGGCGCCGGCTCCACCCTCGCCTGCTGCGCATCCTCATCATCACCATCGGCGTCGTGGTCGCGGTGCGCTTGCTGCTGGCCGGATGAGCGTGGGTCGGTACATTCGGGCCGTCGACGTCCAGCCGGACTGGTGATGGCGTCGGGGGGCACGGCGGGCGGACGATGGGCGCCGGCCGTTCGGCCGAACCCGCACGAGGTGCCTGACTCCATGTCCGCGACCCCCTCGACACGCTCGGCAGCTGTCACCCTGAGCGCGCCCGCCGTCCTGATGATCATCGCCATCGCGCTGTTCGCCCTGGGCGGGCTCGGTCTGGGTGTCGGTTCGTTCTCGGTCACCGACCTGGGCCTGGCGGTCTTCGCCCTGGCCTTCCTGTACGACCTCCTGAAGCGCTGACCGTCGGAGGGCGCGCTCGACCCCGGAGAGGAGGATCCGGGGGAGCGCGTCGTGTACCCCGAGGTCGTCCCAGTCACGACCACGAGGGCAACGACGGGAGCCTATGAGGGCCGCGGAACGGCGGCCATGCACCGGAGGTCAGGGGGTCCCGCAGACCGAAGGTCCGGGGTCGCCGTGGACCGGCCGGCCGATCTCCCGGTGGCGGCGGTCAGTCGCCCAGGCAGGTCCCCACGTCACGCGCCGCCCGCACCCACGGGTGGTCGAGCGGCACCGTCTTGCGCCGCCCCGCGACGTGCTCGAGCGCCACCGGTGCGGTGCCGTCGCCGCGCGCCGCGACCATCACCCCGAAGACCCCGTCGGCCACGTACTGGGCACCCGCGTCGCCGAGTCGTGTGGCCAGGACGCGGTCGGCCGCCGACGGCGCCCCGCCGCGCTGCACGTAGCCCAGGATCGTCACCCGCGACTCGAGCCCGGTCATCTCCTCCAGGCGGCGCGCCAAGTGGAGCGTCCCGTCGAGATGCCCCGCCTCCAGGGCCGCCACCTCCGCCGCGGCGGCCGCCTTCTCCACCGCTGACGCGGCGGCCGAGCGTCGCGAGAGCGCGGCCTGGTAGAGACGCGCGTCGCGGACCTCCATGGCGCCCTCGGCGACGGCGACGATGCTGAAGTTCGTGCCAAGGCGGCTGCGCCGGCGGATGGCCGCCACGATGCGCTCGATGTCGTAGGGCATCTCCGGGATGAGGATCACGTCCGCCCCGCCGGCCAGGCCGGCCGCCAGCGTCAGCCAGCCGGCGCGGTGACCCATGATCTCGGCGACGATGATGCGGTGGTGGCTGTGGGCCGTGCTGTGGAGCCGGTCGATGGCCTCGGTGGCGATCTCCAGGGCGGTGGCGAAGCCGATCGTGGCATCGGTCTCGGCGACGTCGTTGTCGATCGTCTTGGGCAGCGTGACCACGTTGAGACCCGCGTGGGCCAGCCGCAGCGCGTTCTTCTGCGTGCCGCCGCCGCCCAGGCAGACGATCGCGTCCAGGTGCCGCCGCTCGTAGGTGGCCACGATGGCCGGCGTCACATCAACGATGGCGCCGTCGCGCGGCATGCGATGCGGTTTGTCGCGGCTGGTCCCCAGGATCGTCCCGCCGACCGTCAGGATGCCGGCCAGGACCGGCGAATCGAGCCGCATGCGGTGGTCGTCGGCGAGGCCACGGAAGCCATCGCGGAACCCCACGAGCTGCATGCCGTGGCGCCCCAGGGCAGCCTTTCCGAGGGCCCGGATGGCCGCGTTGAGGCCGGGACTGTCACCGCCCGCCGTCAGGATGCCGATGCGCCGGGGGCTCGCCACGACCGCCAGTATGGTCGAAGCCGGGTCAGCCCGAAGGGCCGATGGGCCGGGCCTCCGCCCTGGTCCACGGGGTCAGCTGCCCGCCGCGACCGCGGCTGGATCGCCGGGCCGTCGCTGGACGGGTCGCGGAGTCGGCGCGACCCCGCGCCCTGCGGCTGTCAGGCCGGGCGCGGCGGCTTCGGCTTCTTGGGCTTGGGTTGCTTCTTGGGGTTCTTGTCGCCCACGATCGAGCCTCCTGCTGGATCCGACGGCGCCATCCTACGCGATGCTCACCGGTTCGGGCGCGCTATCGTACCGGGGTCGGATGCCGTTTCGGGGGGCGTGGTGGTGAAGCGGTCGGTTCTTGGACTCGCCGTCGCCCTGGCGCTCGGGGCCTGCAACAGCGTCCCGTCGGCGAGCGTCGGCCCGACCGATGGGACCGGCGCGACCGACACCCCGACCGCCACGAGCGCCACCGCCCAGGACCCGGGCACGATCGACTTCACCCCCGATTCGCCCTCCTGCTCGGACGGCGGCACGTTCAGTGCGGCGATCGTGCTGAGCGCGCCCGCCGGGGCGCTCGCCCTGACGGTGACCTACACGAAGGTCGACGAATCGGGCACCGAGACCCCGGTCGGGCACGCCGACCTGCAAGTGCCGACTGCGGCGAGCACCGTCATCACAGACGAGCCGCTGAACGTCGCCGACTGGTGCACCGATGCCCTGGGAGCGGGGACGTACCACTGGGTCGTCACGCGCCCCAGCGACGGCACTGAGCTGGCCGACGGGCTCCTGACGATCGCCGCCTAGCGCGGAGGAGGCTCCGCGCCGCGATCACCAGCCCTCGGTGCCCGCCTCGCCCTTGAACGGACCGACGATGCGCGAGGTGACCCAGCCGCCGTAGAACCGGCCCGGCTGCGGGGTGGCCCGCTCGTCGCCCAGCCAGGCCTCGTCCACCCGGCCCGCGTAGAAGGCGAGATGGCCGGTGATGGCCTCGTAGCCGGGTTTCGGCTGCTCGTAGGTCCACGCCACGTTGGACACGTCGCGCGTCCCGTCGTGGAGCGACCAGTAACTGGCCTCGCCCTTCCACTCGCACCACGTGCGGTGGGGCGAGGGGCGCAGCAGGTCCATCCGGATGTCACGCCTCGGCACGTAGTACACCGGCGCGCCGGCGGTCTCCAGCACGCGCAGGGCCGCCGTGGAGTCGGCGATCGTGGTGCCGCCGACCACGACGCGCACACGCTCCGGGACGGGCTCCACCCGCGGCGGGCGAGGGTAATCCCACACCGACTCCTGCCCCGGGCCGGGCGTGATGGGGCGGGCGTGCTCGCCCGTGGGGTCGGACACGTCAGTCACGCAGCCAGCCGACCGGCGCCTCGTGGCCCGGCAGCGCCGCCAGCAGGCGCAGCAGCGGCACGGCCCGGCCGAGCGTGTCGGCGACGGTGGCCGGCAGGTCCGGGGAGCAGGCATCCGCGTCCGCCAGCCCTCGGCCGAAGGTGATGTCCTTGAGACGCAGCAGGTCCAGGTCGGGATCGTCGGCGCGGTAACCGGACGGCGCCCGCTGCAGCCGGTCGCCGTCGAGCGTCCCGAACATGGTCGTGAACGCCGGCGCGTCGATCACCGCGTGGACGGCGGCCCGGTCGGTCACGACTGCCGAGCGCCATGCGGCGAGGCGCGCCGGCGATGGGTGCCACATGCCGCCGCCGACGTAGACCTGGCCGGGCTGCAGGTGGAAGTAACCACCGACCCCACCCCCCTCCCCGGCCCACGCGAAGCTCGCGCTGGCGGCCGTCTTGTAGGGCGACTTGTCCTTGGAGAAGCGCACATCGCGGTAGATGCGGAACGGCGACTTCGCGGGGTCGGCTGCCAGCGGGATGCCACGTGCCGCGAATTCGTCGCCGAGGGCCGTGCAGAGGGCCTCGAGCGGCGCCTTCAAGAGGCGCTCGTACTCGGCCTTGCGGGGCTGGAACCAGGCGCGATCGTTGTTCTGGCCAAGGTCGACCAGGAACTGCAGCGCCTGCGACGTGAAGCCCGGGAAGCCTGCGTGCGCCATCGCCCTAGCCTAGCAAGGCGGGCGCGAGCGGGGGCGTATGCTCGCGCCGATGGATGGCTGGCGGACGATCATCGAGCCGTTTCGTATCCACGCCGTCGAGCCCATCCGCCTGACGACCCGCGCCGAGCGCGCCGCGGCCATCGAGGCGGCCGGCTACAACCTCTTCAACGTCCACGCCGACGATGTCCTCATCGACCTCCTCACCGATTCGGGCACCGGCGCCATGAGCCGGGACCAGTGGGCGGCCATCCAGCACGGTGACGAGAGTTACGCCGGCAGTCCCAGCTGGTACACCTTCCTGGCCGGCGTCCAGGCCCTGTTCCCGTTCCCCCATGTGATCCCGACCCACCAGGGCCGGGCCGCCGAGAAGATCCTCTTCAGCGTCGTGGGCGGCCGCGGCAAGGTCATCCCCAACAACACCCACTTCGACACGACCCGGGCCAACATCGAGGCGACCGGCGCGGAGGCCGTGGACCTGGTCATCGCCGAAGGTCACGAGCCGGCGACGATCCACCCGTTCAAGGGCAACATGGACATCGACGCCCTCGAGCATCTCCTGGCCGAACGGGCGGCCGACGTGCCGGTCGTGTTCATGACCATCACCAACAACTCGGGTGGCGGCCAGCCCGTCTCGCTGCGCAACCTGCGGGCGGTCCGCGCGGTGTGCGACCGGCACGGCGTCCCCCTCTTCCTGGATGCATGCCGCTTCGCCGAGAACGCCTGGTTCATCCACGAACGCGAGGAGGGGCAGACGGGCCGGCCGGTGGTGGACATCGTGCACGACATAGCGGCCCTCGCCGACGGCATGACGATGAGCGCCAAGAAGGACGGCCTGGCCAACATCGGCGGCTGGCTGGCCATGAACGACGGCGCCCTCGCCGAGCAGTGCCGGACCCTGCTCATCCTGACCGAGGGCTTCGTCACCTACGGCGGGTTGGCCGGCCGCGACCTGGAGGCGATCGCGCAGGGCCTGCGCGAGGTCATCGACGAGGACTACCTGCGCTACCGGATCCGCTCCACGGCCTACCTGGGGGAGGCGCTCGACGCGGCGGGCATCCCGATCGTCCAGCCGGTAGGCGGCCATGCCGTCTACATCGACGCGCGGGCCCTCCTGCCGCACATCCCGCCGCTCGCGTACCCCGGCCAGTCGCTCGCCGTGGCCCTCTACGTGGAGGGCGGCATCCGCGCCTGCGAGATCGGCACGGTCATGTTCGGGCGGCATCCCGATGGCTCGGAGACGCCCGCCGCCATGGACCTCGTGCGGCTCGCCATCCCGCGGCGCACCTACACCCAGAGCCACATCGACTACGTCGTCGAGGTCGTGCGGGCGGTCGGCGCGCGCGCCGCCGACCTGCGCGGCTACCGCATCGTCTCCCAGCCGGCCGCACTGCGCCACTTCACGGCCCGCTTCACGCCGCTGGCCTGAAGCGGGGACCGTGCGCCCGAAAGCCGCGACCCGCGATCCCGGTCCGGTACAGATCGGCTGCGCTTTCGCCTTGGTGGGCGCGGTACTGGGGGACCTCGTCGCCACGGTCGTGCTGGTGATCGTCCACCCGGACGAGGTCTTCCCCAGCGGGGTCGACCCCACGACGGCCCTCGTCGCGCTGGCGATCGGGTGGGTGGTCGCGTTCGGTCTCGCCGTGATCATCAGCGCCATCGTCGTCGGCGTGGGGCTGACCTTGGTCGTCGACCGCCTCACCGGTCGGGGCCGCGAGCCCCAGCCGCTCGTTGCCGCGGCCTGGCTGGTCGGCTCCATGGTCGTCGCCGGGGCGTCCCTCTGGATCCTGGCGGGCAGCGGCGGATAGGGCTCGGCCGAACGGGCCGAACGTCGAACCGGAGTACCGTGTAGGTCCGAACGCTCGGCATCCCCCCATCTACCCCCGAGGTCCACCCATCGATGTCCTACCGGCGACCACCTCGCAGTGACATCGGTGACGCGATCCAGGACTGGCTGAACCGCCAGGCAGCCGCCTCGCGCGACCGCGGCAGCCGAGGCGAGGACGACGGGCCGCCGCCGGGCGCACGGCGCACCGGGCCGCCGCGGCGGATCCCGCGCCTGCCGTTCCTCATCCTCGCCCTGCTGATCGTCCTGTGGCTGATCGTAGGGGCGGTCATCGACCCGGCCGCCGACTACTTGTGGTTCACCAACGTCGGCTTCGGCGACGTGTGGACGACGCAGTTCGTCTACGGCGCGGGCCTGTTCGCGCTCGGCCTGGCGATCGGCCTGGTCTTCCTGCTGGGCAACCTGGTGCTCGCCTGGCGCTGGGGCCACGAGCCGACCGACGAGGCGTTCGCCGCCCAGGCCCACACCCGCACCTGGCGCGTCAGCGACGCCGAGGTCGACGTCCTGTCCCTCGCCGCCGCCCTGCCGCGCCGCACGATCCGCACCATCGTAGCCGGCGTCGCCATCTTCTTGGCCCTGCTGTTCGCCCTCCGCATGCCGGCCGCGTGGCAGACCGTGGCCCTCTGGCTGCACGCGGTCCCCTACGCCCCCACCGGCGCGTCGACCCCTGACCCGATCTTCGGGCTCGATCTGGGCTGGTGGCTCTTCAGCCTGCCGATGCTGCACCTGGTCGCCGACGTCGCGGTCCTGCTGTTCGCCCTCGGCCTCCTCCTGGCCGGTGCGGCCTACGGCCTGGTGGCCCTGCGGGGTGGCGATGTCGCGGCCCGCCGCCCGGTCCTGCACTTGGCCATCCTTGCCGGGGCGTTGCTGCTGGCCTTCGCCGGCCTGCAGTGGCTGGGCCGCTACGACCTGGCCTACGGCCAGAACGGGGCGGTGCCCGGCGTGACGGCGACCGACGCCGCGGTGCGCCTGCCGCTCATCGCCCTGACCGCCGTGACGACGGTCGTGCTGGCCGTCGCGATCGTCGTCCTGGCGGTCATGCGCCGCAGCCGGGCGATCCGCCTCGTGGCGGCCATCGCCGGTGGCTGGTACGTCCTGCTCGTGATCGCCGGGGCCATCGCGCCGGCCGTCTACCAGCAGCTGGTCGTGACGCCCAACCAGAACTCGGCCGAGGCTCCGTACATCGCCAACAACATCGCGCTCACCCGGCTGGGCTTCGGGCTCGACAGCTGGCAGCTCAAGTCCTACACGGGCAAGGCGACCCTGACCGCCCCCGACGTGAGCAACGATCAGGCCACCTTCGACAACGCGCGCCTGTGGGACTACCGCCCGCTGGGCACGACGCTCGACAACCTGCAGAAGGTGCGCCAGTACTACGACTTCACGTCGGTCGACATCGACCGCTACCTCATCGGCGGCGTGCCGACGGAGGTGATGCTCTCGGCGCGCGAGATGGCGCTCGACAAGAGCCAGACGAGCCCGACCTGGATCTCCCAGCACATCCTGTACACGCACGGCTACGGCCTGGCGATGGTGCCGGTCAACGCGGTCGATGCCAACGGGCTGCCCGACCTCATCATCAAGGACCTGCCGGTCACGTCCGCCGCCGATGCGCCGCTGGTGAGCCAGCCGCGCATCTACTTCGGCGAGCGGCCCTCCGACTGGGTGCTGGTCGATGCCCAGAGCGACGAGTTCGACTACCCCTCCAGCGCCGGCAACGGCAACGACGTCACGGACCAGTACGGCGGTTCGGCCGGCCTCTCGATCGGCTCACTGCCGGCCCGTCTCCTGTGGGCGGCCAAGCTGGGCGACCTGAATCTCCTCATCAGCGACCAGGTGGCGACCCAGACGCGCCTGCTCCTGCATCGCAGCCTGGCCGACCGGCTGAGCACGCTGGCGCCGTTCCTGACGCTGGATCCGGACCCCTACCTCGTGGTCGGGCCGGACGGCCGCCTGGTGTGGATCCAGGATGCGTACCTCACCAGCGATGGGCTGCCGGCCGGGACGCCCAACGATGACGCGGCGCTCAAGAGCCAGTACGACTACATCCGCAACAGCGTCAAGATCACCGTCGACGCCTACGACGGCACGACGCACTTCTACGTGGCGGATCCGACCGATCCATTGATCCGGGCGTGGCAGGGCGTCTTCCCCACCATGTTCCAGCCGCTCTCGGCCATGCCGGCCGGGTTGGTGGCCCACCTGCGCACGCCCGAGGCGATGTTCAACGCGCAGACCAAGACCTTCGCCCGCTATCACGTCATCGACGTGGCCAGCTTCTACAAGAACGACAATATCTGGACGGTGCCCTCGGTGAGCGAAGGGAGCACCCAGGTCGTGCCCCCGGAGGCCTACTACGTCGAGATGCGCCTGCCCGACCAACCGGCCCCGGAGTTCGTCCTCATCCAGCCCATGGTGCCGGCCTCACGGCCCAACATGATCGCCTGGGTGGCAGCCCGCAACGACGGGACGGCGCGCGGCCAGGTCGTCGTCTACCAGCTGCCGGCCAACACGACGATCCAGGGCCCCACCCAGATCGAGGCCCGCATCGACCAGGATCCGGTCATCAGCGCCCAGATCAGCCTGTGGAACCAGAGCGGCTCGCAGGTCATCCGGGGCAACCTGCTGGTGATCCCGGTGGGCACGTCGTTCCTGTACCTGGAGCCGATCTTCCTGCAGTCCACCAGCGCGGCCTTCCCGCAGCTGACCAAGGTGGTGGTCGCCTCGTCGACCACGATCGGCTGGGGCGGCACGCTGGCCAGCGCCCTCCAGGCGGTCACCAGCGGCGCGGGCACCGGGGGAACCGCCGGCACCGGCGGCGGATCGGGTGGCGGCGGTCCGCAACCGACCGCCACGCCCGGCCCCACCGCGGCCAACGGCAACCTGCCGACCGACATCCCCGGCCTGATCCAGTTCGCCAACGACCACTTCGCGGCGGCCAAGGCGGCCCAGGCGCGCGGCGACTTCGTCACCTACGGCCAGGAGCTCCAGCTGGTGCAGGACGCCCTCGTGGCGTTGCAGGGCCTGACCGGCGTCTCCCCCACGCCGTCGATCTCGCCCGCTCCCTGACGGCCGCGGGAAGGCCGAAGGGTCCCGCCTAGGACGCGAGCCAGTCCGCCAGCAGGTCGGTCAGGTCGCCCGGCCGGAAGGGCTTGGCCAGGAACGCGTCGCAGCCGGCGCGCACCGCCGCATCGCGCTCCGCGGCGAGCACGCTGGCGCTCATGACGACGACGCGCGGGCGGGCCGCGGCGGGCATCGCGGCGATCTCGCGCGCCAAGTCCAGGCCGTTGCCGTCGGGCAGCCGCACGTCCAGCATGACCGCCGTCGGCCGGCCGGTCGCCAGCGCCGCGCGGGCCGCGGCCAGCGTCGGCGCCTCGGTCACGTGCGACTCGCGCACGCGGGCATCGCTGGCCCGCCCGAGCACCGCCCGCACGAGCATCCGGTTAGTGGGGTCGTCCTCGACAAGGAGGAGATCGCCCTGCAGCGCGCCGTCCATCGTCACGCGGCGCGCCCGGCCGCAGCCGCGAGTGGCACGACGCGGGCCAGCCAGTCGCGCAGGCCCTGGGCGCCCGCCTCACCCTTGTTGGCGATGCCGAGGATGCGCCCGTTGAGGCGCCGCTTCTCGGCCGCCGAGAGCTGGTGCGAGGTGAGCACGAGGATGGGCACGTCCCTGGTGCGGGTGTCCCGTTTCAGGGCGGTGACCACGGCGAAGCCATCAAGTCCGGGCATGAGCAGGTCGCAGATGACCAGGTCGAAGGCTCCCGCCTGCGCCAGCTCCAGGGCGACCTTGCCTGACGCGGCCCGCCGCACCGCATGGCCGGCCGGCTCGAGCGCCGCCGCCACCAGGTCAAGCGCCTGGGGGTCGTCGTCCACCGCCAGGACCTGCAGCTGCCGACCGGGCGTGTGGATCGTGGCCCGGGCCAGTGCCCCCAGCAGGGCCTGGCGGTCGACCGGCTTGAGGAGGTAGTCGGCCGCCCCCAGGGCAAGGCCGACCTCCCGTTCGTCGACCACCGTGACGATGATCACCGGGACGTCCCGAAGGGCGTCGTCGGCTTTGAGCAGCCGCAGCACGTCCCAGCCGTCCAGGCCCGGCAACAGCACGTCGAGCACGATCGCCGCCGGCAGGGCCTGGCGGGCCGCCGCGATGCCCGACTCGCCGTCCGCGGCGACGCGGATGGTGAGGCCGTCGGCCTCCAGGTACCGGCGGAGCAGCCGCACGGCGCTGGGGTCGTCCTCGATGATCAGGACCCCGCCGCCCCGGCGCGCCGCGACGGCGGCGGGGACCGTTTCCACGCCGTCACCAGGCGCGACCCCCAGCCGGGCTCCCGGCAGCACGACCGTGAAGCGGCTGCCGTTGCCCAGCTCGGACTGGAGCTCGATGCGGCCGCCGTGCGCCTCCACCAGGCGCCGCGTGAGCGCCAGGCCAAGGCCCGTGCCGGCCCGTCGGGCCTCCGCATCACCGACCTGGCGGAACTCCTCGAAGACCGCCGCCTGATCCGTCGGCGCGATGCCCACGCCGGTGTCGGTCACGGCGATGCGGGCCGTCTGGCCGTCCATGGAGCCCTCGACCCGGATCAGGCCGCCCTCGGGCGTGTACTTGATGGCGTTTGACAGGAGGTTGTACAGGATCTGACGCAGGCGCCCGCGGTCGACCGAGATGGAGACGCTGGGCACGTCGCTCTCCAGCCGGAGGCCCTTGCGGTCGGCCAGCGGACGGAGGCCGGCCAGCGATTCGGCGGCCGCCTGGCCCAGATCCACGGGCTCGCGCACCAGTTCGAGCCGGCCGGCTTCCACCTTGGCCAGGTCGAGCACGTCGTTGATGAGGCCAAGCAGGTGCTGGCCGGAGCGATGGACGTGTTCGACCCACTCCAGGGGGACCGTCACGTTCTCCGCCGCGGCCGGTTCGGCGCGCATCAGGTCGCTGAAGCCGATGATGGCGTTGAGCGGAGTCCGCAGCTCGTGGCTCATGCTGGCGAGGAAGTCGCTCTTGGCGGCGCTCGCCGCCTCCAGCGCGACGACCGTGGCGGCCAGGCGGGCGCTCAGCGCCTCCTGCTCGGCCAGCAGGGTCCGTCGCTCGACGAGCATGGCCGTCTGCCCGCCCAAGCCGCCCAGCAGCGCCAGGTCGTCCTCCCCGAAGAGCCGCGCATGGCGGGACGTGACGACGAGGGCCGCGGTCTCTGTCAGGGTCACGGCGGAGAGGAAGCTGGCGCCGGTCCGGGCGGCCAGGTCAGCCCGGATGGCGCCATCCGGGACCGCGCCGCCGGCCGCACCCACGACCCGCTGCAACTCAGTGAAGGCACCGGCCGGGTACGTGCCCGGCGTGGTGGCGACGGCGTTCCCGCCCCCGGCCGCGAGGGTGCTCGTGCCATCCGGCCGGCTCACCACGACGAAGCTCGCCCCACCCGTGATGGCGTCGGCGGCCGCCACGAAGCGGGCCCACAGGTCCGCCGTCGGCTCGGTCGCCGGTGCGGCCATGAGCCGCTGGGTGAAGCTGGTCGCCTCGGTGGCCTGCAGCAGGTGGCGCAGCCAGGCAGGCGGCGCGAAGGCCGCGCCGTACGCCACCACGGCCAGCAGCGCCACGCTCTCGGCCGCGGCCCCGGTCACCGCGGCGAGGTCCGGGGCCACGGCCCCACCGGCCACCACGAGGATGGCCAGGGCTACGCCGGCCGTGGCCAGGGCGGCGACCCCCAGGCGGACGCGCGAGGCGCCTCGCCGATGCGTCGCTTCCAGGCCCAGGTAGGCCGCCCCGACCAGCTCCAGGCCCACGAAGTAGGCCAGCAGGGCCGTGACCGCGACCCCCGGCAAGGCGCGGGCCACGACGGCGAGCAGGACGATCACGGCGACGAGGAGGGCCACCGCGCCGGGCACCAGCCAGCGCGGCACCTGGCGCAGGTCCGCCACCAGCTTCAGCAGGAAGACCGGCATGGCCAGGAACAGCAGGCCGCCCGCCAGCCCCAGGAGCGCCGGCGTGGTGCCCGTCAGGAGCTTCACCACATCGAGCACGAAGACCGCGCCGACTGCGCTGAAGACGAGGGCCACGTCGCGCATGAGCGGATCGCGTCCCCGGATGGCCGCGCTCACGGTGAGCACGAAGAGCACCGCGAAGAGCCCGGCGACGATGAAGCCGAGGACGCCGGCGACGTCCGTGGTCAGGTCCCCGCCGCGATCACGCCGACCTCGGCCGCCACGCGCAAGCGCAGGCCGCGGGTCCGCTCGTCGCCGTCGTCGTCGGCCGTGACGTCGCCGAAGTGGGACAGGAAGAGGTCCACCAGGGCGGGGTCGAACTGGCTGCCCGCCCCGGCCCGCAGCTCGGCGATCCCTTCCTCGATGGTCCGCCCGGGGCGATACGGTCGGTCATGGGTGATGGCATCGAAGCTGTCGACGACGCCGATGATGCGGGCGCCGAGCGGGATGTCGCCGCCCACAAGGTGATCGGGGTAGCCGCGACCGTCCCACCGCTCGTGGTGGCCGCGCACGATGGGAGCGAGCACGCGGCCGAGGCGCAGCGGCCGCACGATGGCCGCGCCGATCAGCGGGTGCTTGCGCATCTCCACCCACTCGTCCTCGGTCAGGGCAGCCGGCTTGCGCAGGATCGCCTCGGCCACGCCGATCTTGCCGACGTCGTGCAGGGCGGCGGCATAACCGACCGCCTCGAGGACCTCACCGCGGAGGTCGCACCAGGTGGCCATGTCAAGGGCCATGCCGGCGAGGCGGTTGCAGTGGTGTTCGGTGATCGGATCCTTGGCCTCGACGGCGTTGGCCAGGGCGACCAGGACGGCCTGCGTGTCCTCCAGGCGGTCGAACGCCGCCTTTGTGCGGAGGGCCGCCCGGGTGCGGGCCAGCAGCTCCGCTCCATCGAACGGCTTGGTCACGTAGTCGGTGGCACCGGCGTCGAGGCCGGCCACCTTCTCCGACGACTGGCCCTGGCCCGTGACCAGGATGATGGGCGTGTTGCGGGTCTCCGGACGAGCGCGCAACTCCCGCGTGGCCGCCACGCCGTCCTGGACCGGCATGACGACGTCCAGCAGGATGAGGTCAGGTCCCTTGGCCACCGCCATGTCCACGGCCGCCCCGCCATCCGCGGCTTCCTCGACCGAGCAGCCGGCCCGCCGCAGCAGCGCGCCGAGCAGGCGCCGGTTGGCCGGGTCGTCGTCGGCGATGAGCACGAGCGGCGGCCGACCGTTGGTGATACTGGTGATCGACTGGATGACCAAGTCCGCGAGGCGCCTCGATAGGTACGCGTAGCGTGAGGGCCGAGGCGCCGGCCGTCAGTAGCCCTGTGGGGCCAGCGGCCGGGGTACCGATAGTCAGCCTACGGCGCTCGCGACGCGGACGTAACGGGTGACACCGGGGGCGCGGCGATGACGATCGAAGCGCCGACGTTGGTCAGGGTGTAGACCGTGTGCACGGTCACCGGGATGCCAAGCGCATCGAGGTCGGCGTCCAGCTGGGCGTCGACGGGCTGACCCGCCTCGGTGACCCAGATGTCGAGGCGCGTGTCCGACACGGCGAGCAACCCGATGGGGAAGTTCAGGTAGAGGTTCGGGTCACCGAAGATCCAGTCGGTGATCCGCAGGTGATGGACCTGCTGCCCGCCGCGGGTCTCCAGCCCCAGGTCGTAGATCGCCTGAGACCGGGCGATCGAGCTGAAGGGGTTGGGCGACTGGTAGGGCACCAGCTCGGGCGACTGCACCCAGCTTTTGCCCGGCAGGCGGGCGTAGCCGATGTTCTCGACGAGGACCACGTCGCCGGACTTGACCGTCTTGCCGTCGGTGAACTGGATGGTGCCGGCGAAGTCCGGCCCCGCCACATCCAGGTCGCCCTTCAGGATGCCGCCCATCGCCTCCGCGCTGATGGTCTCGTCGAGGTGGAGGTGGAAGGTGACCCCGGCCGTGTCGGCCAGCCAGGCCCGGAAGTGATCGATGGCCTGCTGGCCCCGCAGCGCGGCCACGTCCGCCGTCCGCGCGGGTGGCGGGAGGGCCTGCTGGCGACCGAAGGTCAGCCACGCCCCGCCGGCGGCGACGGCAAGCACAAGGATGCCGACCCCGACGATGATCCGCCAGCGGTTGCCCGCTCCCGTGGGCTCCGGGGTCGACGGGGCCGGGGCGGGGGCGCCGAAGGACGTGCCCCGGTAGCGCTCCGTGAACGAGACCGGGCGTTCCGGTGCGTGGCCCGGCCCAGGTGCGGCGCCACCGCCGTCGTTCTGCGTCGGGTCTGACGGCTGGATGGTCAACTGCAGCCCCCTTCGAACCGCACCATACGCCGCTCATCGACGCCGTCCCCGGGCTGAACGTACCGTTCCGCCTGGCCGGTCGGTGGTGGCGGGTCCATCGGCATCGTGGAACGGGCAGTCCGGCACCTATCGGAGCGGCGCTCGCGGTCCCTACCGTCGAGACCTGCCGACCCGACCACGCGCCGGCGACCATTACGAGCTGCTGCAGGTCGTCCCTGGCCGAGCGACGGCCGGACACGGAGCGGGCTCTTCGGGCGGGTATCGACCGCCTCGCGCTAGGGCGTACCATCTGGGCCACCAGCCATGAAGCGCTTCATCCTGATGATCCTTGCCGCCTGCGCCGGGGCCCTCGTCGTCTGGCGCGTGACGCGCGGCGAGGAGCGCGCGCCGGCCGAGCCGTGGGATCCCGACGGAGGCGGGCCTGCCCCGTCCTGACCGGGCGGACACGAGGGGCTACGCTTCCCGCGACTCGCACGTCGCGATGGAGGCACCCGGAGGCAGCATGAACCTCAACAGCGTCCTCATCGGCTCGGCCGATCCGCAGCGCCTGACGGCGTACTACACGAAGCTCTTCGGCGCCGTCGGCTGGTCTGAGGGCGGCTACAGCGGGTGGGCCATCGGTTCCGGCTTCGTCACGGTCGGTCCCCACGACCAGGTGCACGGCCAGAACGCGGAGCCCGGACGGGTCATGTGGAACATCGAGAGCGCCGACGTCAAGGCCGACTTCGACCGGCTGAAGGCGGCCGGGGCCACGGTCGTCCGCGAACCGTACCAGCCCGGCGAGCAGCCGGATGCCTGGATCGCCACCTTCGCCGATCCGGACGGGAACTACTTCCAGCTCGTCAGCGCGATGTCGATGTAAGTCGCGCCAAGTCGGGCCGAACGGCCCTTGCCCGGGGCTCAGCCCCACGTCACGGTTGACGGTTGGGAACCGGCACCAGCGAGTGGCCGAGGAACGAGTCCGAATCGGGTCGCCGAACCCGCGCGGCCCCGCTGGCCGATGGAGAACAGTCGACCCGGTGGAGGTGCGTCATGGCGCTCCAACGGACCGTCCTCGGCGAGCAGATAGAAGCCCACCTGGAGCTTGCTCGCGTCCTGCTCATCGTCGGCGCGGCACTCCTCCTGACGCTGGTGATGATGGTCGCCTTCGGCTGGCACGGGATCGCGCCGTCGTACCAGATCGTGCCCGATCCGGCAGGCATCCTCCCGTTCTGACGCTTCGGCCATGGGGTAGAGTCGCCCGGTAGGCGGTGACCCGGTCCCGATCGACCGGCTGAGATGTGCACGGCGGCCGCTGTCGCGGCCGCCGTCCTGTAGAGCCCCATCGGCCCTACCAGCCCCAGGAGGACGCCCCATGCTCGGTGACCACCTCGTCTTCCCGATCCTGCTGTCGAGGGATCTCGCGGTGAGTCGGGCCTTCTACCACGACACCCTGGGCCTGGCCATCCTCCGCGAGGACGAGGAACGCATCATCTTCCGCTGCGGCAGCGGCTCGCAGCTGTCGGTCACCCTGAGCACGATCGGGACGAAGGATTCGCAGACCCAACTCGCCTGGCGGGTGCCCGACCTGCACGAGGCGCTGGCCGATCTCCGCGCTCGAGGCGTCCGGATCGAGGCCTACGACGCACCCGACCCGGTGACCGACGAGGAAGGCATCGCCGACATGGGCTTCGCCTGGTCGGCCTGGATCATCGATCCGAGCGGCAACGCGCTGGCCATCATCCAGCCCAAGGGACCGCCGCCCCCGGCGGCCTGAAGGCACGGGCCCGGCCTCCGATGTTCGAAGAGCTGGTCGACCGTGTCCACGCGGTCCTGTTCGGCACGCCCCTGGTGCGGCGCGTGGCACCCCGGCTGTCGGCCGCCTGGCACGCCGTCGATTCTTCGGCGCCGCTGTATGCAGTGCGACGAACGGCGTGGCAGGTCCGGCACGGGCGGCGCGCGCGTTTCCCGCTGCGCGTCGCCTTCACGCCGGAGGAGCCACGGTACTTCCATGGGGCCTATCAGCTGTGCGAGCGCCTCAACGTCGAGATCACCCCGGCCCGCGAGGCCGACGTCCTCATCCACTGGCGCAACGCCACCGAGTGGGGCGATCCGCCGCCCGACCTGGACCGCCGCGCCATCAACGGCCGCGTGCGCGACATCAGCAAGCGGCACGTCAACGAACTGCACGGCACGGTCTTCGGCTATGACCTCGAGCCGGAGCCGGACGCCATCGAGTTCGTGGCCAAGTCGGATCGCAACGCGACCCACGACGGCCGCATCGTGGGACGTCCATCTGGCGAGGCCGGCGTGGTGACCCAGCGCCTCATCGACAATCGGCTCGACGCGCAGATGGTCACCGACTTCAGGGTGGTCCTCTTCGACGGCCGGATCGCCCTGTGCGTCGTGCGCTACCGGCCGGTGACGAACCGGTTCCTGGGGCAGGGCTTCAGCCTCCTGGCCGTGCTGGCCCATCCGGACGCGTGCTTCAGTCCCGCGGAGCAGGCCCAGCTGGCGGCCATGTGCGACGCGGCGGGCGCCGACTGGGCCGAACTCGACGTGCTTCGGGACCGCGGTTCGGGCCGTCTCTACGTCGTCGACGTGAACCCCACACCGGGTGCGCCCATCCCGAGTCTCTCGCGCGAGGAGGATGATGCCTGCTGGCGCCTCCAGGAAGCCGGCTTCGCGCAGCTCCTGCGTACCCACGCGAGGCGGATCCGAGCGGCCTCCTGAGCTGAGGCGAGCCGCCATACTCGCCGGATGCTCGAGGCGCTGGTCGACCGCGTCCACGCTCGGTTGCGCGCGACGCCGATCGTGCGTCGGACCGCCCCGACGCTGGCCGCGGCCTGGCACGCGGCGGATCGGTCGCACGCGCTCTATGAAACGAGACGACGGTTGTGGCAGGTCCGCCATGGCCGGCGCCGGCGCTTCCCGCTACGCGTCGGCTTCACGCCTGAGGCGCCACGCTACTTTCACGCCGTCTACCTGCTGTGCGAGCGCCTGAACGTCGACATCGTCCCGGTCGACAACGCCGATGTGGTCTTCCACTGGGCCGACGTGACGATCCGAGCGGAGCCGCGCGAGCTGGACCCCACCGCCGTCAACGCCCGAGTTCGCGACATCAGCAAGCGCCACGTCAGCGAGGCCCACGCCGTGGTCTTCGGGTATGACCTCCAGCCCGACCCTGGCGCCACGGAATTCGTCGAGAAGTCAGACGCCAACGCCACGCACGATGGTCGCATCGTGGACAGCCTATCGGGCGCCGCCGGCCTGGTGGTCGAGCGCCTCATCGACAACCGGCTCGACGACCACCTGGTCATCGACTATCGCGTCTCGGTGATGGACGCGCGCATCGTCTGTACGCTCAAGCGCTACCGCTTGATCGGCGATCGGTTCACCCACGACGGGAACGTGGTCACGCTG
>DATBOX010000033.1:0-15887 GCA_036561685.1 Candidatus Limnocylindrales bacterium
GTCGCGCGGACGGGGCTGGTCGCCGTGGGTTGGATCTCGCCCGACTTCCACGGAGCAGCGTGGACCTCCGCCGATGGATCCAGCTGGAGCCTCGCGCCGCGACTGGCGGAGGGCACCGGCTTCACCGCCGTGGCCGCCGATGCGGACCGCATCGTCGCGGTCGGTTTGGACGGACGCGGCGCGACCGCCTGGTCCTCGACAGAAGGCCTGGCCTGGCAGAAGACCACCTCTGCGGCGGCGTTCGCGCAGGCGCCATCCCGGCTCACGGCGGTGGTGCATTGGCGCGGTGGGTTCGCGGCGGCCGGCTACGAGGGCAACGAATTCGGAGCCGCCACAGCAGCGTTCTGGGTCTCGCCCGACGGCCTGAGCTGGCAGCGAGCGCCCGACTCGCCCGGCCTCGCGGACGGACGGCCGTGGTCGATCGCCGCGGGTGGCCCGGGGCTCGTCGCGGTCGGCGCCTCGGGCTCGACCGACGCGCCCGGGCCCGCGGTCGTCTGGACTTCGGCTGACGGTCTGTCGTGGGCGCGGATCCCGGCGGACCCCGCGCTGGCCGACGCGCAGATGCGCGCCGTCGCCGACGTCGCGGGGATCGGCCTGGTGGCGGCCGGTGAGGATCCGACCGGCACGGGCGTGATCTGGATCTCTGCCGACGGGCGACGCTGGCAGCGCGCCTCCGCGACCGGTCAGGGAGATCAACGGACGAAGGTCCGGCTCACGGCCGTCATCGCCGGCGGGCCGGGCGTCGTGGTCATCGGGTCCGCCACGGAGTCGACGCAGTCCACGGCGGCCGCCGTGTGGACCTCGGCGGACGGGGTGACGTGGACGCGCGAAGCATCGGGCGTGGAGTTCTCGTACAGCGAACTGGCCGCCGTCGCCCGCTGGCGGGATGGCCTCGTCGCGGTGGGCGACACGGGCATCCCCGACGAGTACATCGCCTCGGTCTGGACGAGCCCGCCGGCCTGGTCCCGCTGAGGGCGGCCCGTGAGCAGGATGGGCCCTCGCGAGCAGCTCCCCCTGGGGCTCACCCCGCGGCTATCCCTCGACCAGCTGCTGTGGGTCGCCAACACGAGGCATGGGCCGGGCGGGCACTGGTTCGCGCGCGTCACCGCGGACACGGGCGACCATGATCACCTGGTCGCCGCCGAGGACGCCGTCGACTACCTGGACCGCCACCATGTCCCGGTGCCGGCCGCCCCGCCCGGCGCGGCGCAACTCGGTCGCCTGGGCGCCATCCGCGAGATGATCCGCGCCTTGCCCGGCGACGGGCCCCCGTGGACCCCGGAGGTCCTGGCGATCCTTCAGGCGACCCGCTTCGTGGCCGACCCCGGCGGTGGTCTGCGAGCGGAGGGCGACGGCTGGGACGGCTTCATCGGCGACCTGCTGCTGCCCCTGACCCAGCTCGTCGGGGTGCGCGATCGTGTCCGGCTGTGCGGCAACCCGCATTGCCGGCTGATCTTCCTTGACGTGTCGCGCAACCGCTCGCGCCGCTGGTGTGACTCGGCCGGTTGCGGCAACCGCGACCGCGTGCGCCGCCACCGCAGCGGCGCGGCGCAGGGCTAGGCGCCCGGCGCCCTACAGGCGGACGGCCGGGGGGCGTTCGCGGTCGAACATGTGGACCGTATCGACGAAGCGGACCTGCTTGGTCTGGTAGCCCATGACCAGCGAATGGGTCCGGGCGCCGCCGCCGAAGAAGCGCACGCCGTGGAGCAGGTCGCCGTCGGTCACGCCGGTGGCGCTGAAGACGAGGTGCTCGCCCGGCGCCAGGTCGCTCGTGTGGAGGATGCGGCTCTCGTCGGTGTGGCCCATGCGGGCGGCCCGCGCCCGCTCCTCCTCGTTGCGGAAGCGGAAGCGAGCCTGCATCTCGCCGCCCAGGCAGCGCAGCGCGGCGGCCGTGATGACGCCTTCGGGCGCCCCGCCGATGCCCATGACGGCATGCACGCCGGTGCCCGAGACGGCGCAGGAGATGGCGGCCGAGAGGTCGCCGTCGGTGATGAGCTTGATGCGGGCGCCGGCGCCACGGACCTCCTCGATGAGGTCGGCATGCCGGGGGCGGTCCAGGATGACGATCGTGATGTCGTTGGGGCGGCGGCGCAGCGCCGCGGCGATCCGCTCCACGTTCTGGGCCGGGCTGACGGTCAGGTCGACGTGCCCGGCCACGACCGGTCCCACACACAGCTTCTCGAGGTACGTGTCGGGCGCGTGCAGCAGGCCCCCGCGCTCGGACGCCGCCAGCACCGTGATGGCGTTGGCCTGGCCGCGCGAGACCAGGTTGGTGCCCTCGAGCGGGTCGACCGCGATGTCGATCTCGGGCTGGTCCGGCAGGCGCTGGCCGACCTGCTCGCCGATGAAGAGCATGGGCGCCTCGTCGCGCTCGCCCTCGCCGATGACGATCGTGCCCTGCATCTCGAGCTCATCCATCGTCCGCCGCATCGCCTCGGTGGCGGCGCGGTCGGCGGCGACGTTGTCGCCCCGGCCCATGTAGCGCGCCGAGTCGATGGCGGCTGACTCGGTGATGCGCACCATCTCAAGGGCGATCCGCGACTCGATGCTGGTTTCGGCCATCGGGACCTCCTGCGCGTCGGTCGTCGTGGGCGGGCTAGTGGCGCGAGTGGCGACGGCCGGTGAAGACCATGGCCATATGGTGGCGGTCGGCGATCTCGACGGCCATCTCGTCCCGCCGCGAACCGCCGGGCTGGACGATGGCGGTGACGCCGCGTTCGGCCGCCAGCTGGATCGCATCGGCGAAGGGGAAGTACCCGTCCGAGGCCAGGCAGCTCAGCTTGGCCCGTTCCCCCGCCCGGTGCAGGGCGACCTCGACCGCCACCAGCCGGCTGCTTTGCCCCGCGCCGACCCCTACGAGCGCCGCGTTGCGAGCCACCACGACCGCGTTGCTCCGCACGTGACGCACGCAGCGCCAGGCGAACATCAGATCGGTCAACTCCTCCAGGGTGGGCCGCCGGTGGGTCACCACCTCGAAGAGCGAGCGGTCGTCCTCGTCGCGGTCGAGGGTCTCCACGAGCAGCCCGCCGCCCACCCGCACGAAGTCCAGGTTGGCCATGCCATAGTCCGGCCGGCCGCTGGCGGGCGTGCCCGGGACCTGCAGCAGCTGCATGTCCGACTTGCCGGACAGCGTGGCCAGGGCCGCCTCACCGAAGCCGGGCGCCACGACCGCCTCGAACGGCGTGTCCACGATGGCCTGGGCCGTCTCTTCGTCCACGATCCGGTTCACCCCCAGGGTGGCGCCGAAGGCGTTGACGGGATCGCAATCGAAGGCGCGCTTGTAGGCCGCGCCGAGCGTGTCGCTGCTGGCCAGGCCGACCGGGTTGGCGCGCTTGACGATGACCGCCGTGGGCCCGGTGAAATCGGACACGATGCGGTGGGCGGCGTCCTGGTCCAGCAGGTCGTTGAAGGTCGGCGGCCCGCCCTGGAGGTGGACGGCGTCCACGATCACGCCGGCGCGATGGCTCGTCTCGCGATAGATCGCACCGCGCTGGTGGGGGTTCTCGCCGTAGGGCAGGTCGGCCAGCTTCTCCAGCACGAGCGTCAGGCGTGACGGGAAGCGGATGCCGCTGATCTGGTTGAGGTAGGCGGCCACCTCGGCGTTATACGCGGCGACCGTGGCGAACGCGTCGGCCGCCAGCTGCTGGCGCAGCTCGGGTGAGACCTGGCCGCGCTCCCGCAGGTCGGCCAGCAGGGCGTCGTAGTGCTGGGGGCTGCTGACGGGCGTGGAGCCGGCGAAGTTGCGGGCGGCGGCACTCAGGAGGGCCGCCCCGCCGACCTCGATGCGATCCACGGCCTCGTCCAGCGGCACCAGCTCCTGGCCGACCTGGGGCGCGAACGGGGCGATGTTGACGACGACGAGGTCGATCAGCCCGATGCCGTGCTGGGCCAGCTCGGCGAGCTGCTCCGGCCGGTCGCGACGGGCCAGGATACCGGCGTAGATGGCCGGGTGGAACGTCTTGACCTGACCGCCGGCGAGCGCCGGAACGTCCGTCAGGACGGCGACCGAGGCGACCTCCACCCCATCCGCCGCAAGTGCCTCGCGTGTGCCGTCGGTGGCGAAGACTTCGACGCCCAGGCGCAGCAACTCCGCGGCCAGGGGGGCCAGGCCCTCCCGATCGGCGACCGAGAGCAGGGCACGCACTCGGCTCCTCCGTCTGCTGGCTTCCCGGGGCATGCGCCTGCGGGGTGGGACCCGAGGGGTCGGGGCCCCGAGTATAGCAATGGCCCTCTGCTATCCTCCCCGTCCGGAGCGGCGGGGTGGACCCGGCGCGTGGCCGATTGGAAGGGGATCGATACGGCGTGACCCTGGCTCCCTGGGACTACCTGCTCATGCCCTTCAACCAGCACCAGTTCCCCGACCTGTTCTGGCCGGTCGTGGTGGCCTCGGCGGCCCTGCTGGTCGTCCAGATCGTGCTCTACAACGTGCGCTCGCGAGCCCTGCACCGCTTCGAGCCGCTGGTCACGATGCAGGAGTGGCTGCTGTGGACGGGCTTCTGCACCTTCGGCCTGCTGCTGGTCATGTCCCTCTTCCAGTGGTACTTCCTCTTCGTGCTGACGACGATCGTGATCGGCGTGGCCTGCTACGTGTGGGTCCGCTTCCGCCACTGGCCGCCGGAGATCGCCGGCTACAACCAGCAGCTGCGCCGGGCCCGCTTCTTCAGCCAGGCGCGCTACAAGCACCCCGAGGCGACGATCCGGACACGCCGCCGCCGTCGGCGGCGCTAGGCCCCGGGCGCGCGGCGCCGGCCATGGACATCCGCCGCTTCGGGCCCGGCCACCGGCGCCCGGAAGGGCCGCCGGGCACCACCGGGGTCTCCGCCCAGGTGCTCCACCAGGACGCTCGCGGAAGCGTCGCCGAACTGGCCTTCAGCACGCACGCCATGATCACGCCCCACGACAACCCCAACACCTGCCTCTTCGTCGTCGTCAGCGGCGGGGGCTTCGTGCAGGTGGGCGACGAGCGGTCCCGCGTGATGCACGGCGAAGCGGTGCTGTGGCCGGCCGACGTGCTGCACGGCGCCTACACCGACGGCAGCGAGATGCGGGCCATCGTCGTCGAGCTTGCCGGCCCTGATGACGGATGGGCGCGTGGCCTGCTGGACGCGACCGCGTCCACGGGCACAGGCGAGGCCACCCCGGCCGAGGGCACGCTGAGCCGGCCGGGCCGCTCGCCCGCCGACCACGACCCCTCGTCGGGCGAACCCTGGTAGGCGCGGTGCCGGCGGCCGCGCGGCTCGGGCGGGCGAGGCGCCATGCCCCGGCGCGCCTCACGGCCGCGGTGCTCCTCCTGGGGCTGGCGTCGGCGGCGTGCGCCAGCGCGCCGGTCGTCACGCCGTCGCTTGAGCCGGTCGTGACGGCCAGAGTGCCGGCGAGCGCCTCGTCCGGGCCGTCCGCGTCGCCCCTGCCGACGGCCACGCCGCTCCCTTCGGCGTCCCCTGCCCCGACCGCGACGCCCACGGGGCTCTCGCCCGACGGGCCGCTGCCGCAGCTCACCGGCCTCGCCGGCCAACTGCAGGCCCAGCTCGTCGCGGCGGTCAAGCGACTGCACCTCCCGGGCGTGCAGGCCACGATCCTGCTGTCGGACGGCACCTCGTGGAGCGGTGCGGCCGGGCTCGCCGACACGGCGGCCGCGCGGGCGATGACCACGTCCGACGTCTTCGACGTGGGCAGCATCACCAAGACGTTCATCGGCGCCGAGATCCTCCGCCTGGCCGAAGCGGGCACCGTCCACCTGGACGATCCGCTCAGCCACTGGCTGCCGGCCTATCCGGGCGCGGCCGCCATCACCGTGCGTGAGCTGCTGGCCCACACGAGCGGCCTCGCCGACTACTTCGCCAACGAGAAGCTGCTGATCCACCTTGGCGCGGCGCCACGGACACCGTGGCCGCCGGCGGCCCTCCTGCCGTACGTGGCCAAGCCGCTCTTCCCGCCCGGCAAGGGCTGGTATTACTCGAACACGAACTACCTGCTCCTTGGGGAGGTCATCCAGGCCGCCACCGGCCGGGGCGTGGGAGACGAGCTCGCGGGCCGGTTCCTCAGGCCGCTGGCCCTCCGGTCGACGGCCCTCCAGAGCGGGACGACGGTCGCCCCCGCCCCCGGCCTGGGTCCGGTGGCGCTTCCCTATGAGCGCGTCGCCGCGCCCAAGGTCGCCTTCAAGGACCTCGCCGACGGGACCGGCTACCTGCCGTTCACCTCGCTGGCCACGTCGCTCGATGCCGCCGGTTCGCTGGTCAGCACGTCTGCCGACCTGGCGCACTGGGGTGCCGACCTCTACGGCGGCTCGGTCCTCACCGCGGCGTCGCTGCAGGCCATGGAGGACACCTCGATCTCCGCCCCGTGGAAGCCCCGCTTCGTCTACGGCCTGGGCACGCAGCGCCTGACGATCGATGGCTTCACCAGCTACGGCCACGGCGGCGCGTGCTCGGGCTACCGGGCGGCCCTGCGCTACTTCCCGCTGCTGGGTGCCTCGATCGCGGTGCTGACCAACATCGACGGCCCCGATCCGGACGCCATCGTGGCCCAGCTGGTGACCCTCATCACGGCACCTCGCGGCGGGCCGACCCGGGCCTGAGCCTCAGCGGTCCTCGACCGCCACGGTCGCGCCGAGCTGGCCCAGGATGCGGGCCGTGGCCCCCCAGACGAGGCGCCCGTCCACCTCATAGGCCCCGAAGTGCAGGCGCCAGCCGTCACGCTCGAGCTCGCCCCGGCTGATCGGGGCCCCGGGCAGGAACGACGCCAGGGGTGGGGTCAGGACGGCGGCCACCTCACGGGCGTCGGGCACGAACAGCGGCTCGCGCTCGGCGAGCGCCAGCACGGGCGTGAGGCGGAAGCCGCTCGGCCCGATGGCGACCTCCTCGAGCCGCCCCACGATCCGCACGCCCGCGGCCGCGGCGTCGAGGCCCACCTCTTCGGCCGCCTCGCGCAGGGCGGTCGCCTCCGGCGAGTCGTCCATCGCCTCGCGCGCGCCGCCGGGGAAGCTGACCTCGCCGGCATGGTGGGTCACCGTGGCGGGCCGCTCCGTCAGCACGAGTCGCGCCTCGCCGGTCGCGTCGGGGAAGATCAGGACCAGCACGGCGCTCTCGCGGGTCGGCGCCGGCCAGGTGGGCCGGACGCGGGACGGGTCGCCGCTCGCGTCCGCAGCGATGCCGGGTTGGAGCCCTTCCGGTGGAGGCGGGAGGGGGTGGGGCAGGTGCGCCAGCCGCCGGGCGGCATCGGCGAAGCGCATCGCGCCGTCAGCCGCGCGCGAGCCGGAAGTCGAAGCCGCGCAGCGGCGGTTGAGCCGTCATGCCGCGTCCGAAGCCGAGCACCGCGAAGCGGCCCATGGCGCCCGGATCCAGCAGGCGCAACAGCGCGCCGCGAGCTGTGCGGTACCGCTCGGCGGTGGTAGCCGGGTCGCTGCCCAGGCGCACCAGGAGCTCGCCCGTTTCGAGCCCCGCCAGGAACTCGGCCAGGGACGTCTCGCCGATCGGGGTCAGGCCGGCTGCCTCGGCGGCGGCAGAGATCGCGGTCGTGTCGACGTGCGCGGTGAGGTCCTGGAGGCCGACCGCCCGGTAGGGATCGGCGCCCGCGTGGTGCGCCCGGTAGGTGCGCAGCAGCCCATCCGGATGGGGCGCGCCCCACAGCGTCGCCCCCGGGCCGCCGTAGTCGATCAGGAGCAGCCAGCCGCGCGCCAGGGGAGCGACGGCCTCCTTCACCCAGGTCTGGGCGGCGAGGGAGACCTCCGCTCGGTCACCATCGCGCAACCGGATGCCGGAGGCTGCCAGGGTCGCCTCCAGGGCGGGGTCGGACCGCGGTCCCGGCTCGTCGGCGAACCAGCCGTCTCGCCAGGTCGTGTACAGCTCGCGCACCTCGCCGTCGGCGACGGTCACGCGGTGGACGGGCAGGGCGTCGAGCAGCTCGTTGGCCACGACCACGCCGGTGACCAGGGCGTCGGGGTCGTGCTGCACTCGTTCCGGCCCGAACCCCTCCGCCTCCAGCCGCTGGAGGACGGCGGCCTCGTGCGCCGGGTCGGCCTCCACGGGTCGGTAGCGGATCGCGTCGAGCAGCGGGGAACGGCGCGCGCGAAGCTCGTGCAGGAGGCCGGAGGCGAGGGCGCCGCTGCCCGCCCCGAACTCATGCAGGGCGAACGGGTCCGGCCGCCCCAGGCGTTCCCAGCCGGCCTCGAGATGGGTCGCCAGGGCCGCCCCGAACAACGGATCCATCTCCGGCGCGGTCAGGAAGTCGCCCGCCCGGGTGGTCCGATCGGACCGCGTCATGTAGTAGCCGTCGGCGGGGTCGTAGAGCGCCGCCGACATGAAGGCCGCGAAGGTGATCGGCCCGTCGGCCAGGATCCGGTCGCGAAGCCGCTCGACCAGTGGCCCGCGGCTTTCCGCCCACCGCTCGTCGAGCGTCGGTGCGGCCGATGGCAGCGGGCTTCGGACGCCCACCGGGTGCTCCGTCATGGCGACCCATGCTAGCGGGAGGATCCGGCTCAGCTAGTTGAGGAGCTCGCCCCCGTCGTCGGGCTTCTTGCGCGGGCGCGACGCCCGTTCGATGGCGGCCTCGACCGGGTCGCCCGGCGGGGCCGGCGTGGCCGAACGGGCGCGGGCGTCGCGGCGCTCGCCGGCCATGGCGACGACCGTCTCGCCACCGGACCGGAAGAGGAGCGTGCCCGACAGCGCGTCCGCGTCGGCCACGATGTGTGACCCGGGCCGGAAACGGCCCTCGAGGAGCGCACGGGCCAGGGGGTTCTCCACGAGGCGCTGGACCGACCGCTTGAGCGGCCGCGCCCCGAACGCCGGATCGTGGCCCTCGGCCGCGATCAGGCGGCGCGCCGGGAGCGTCAGCTCCATGGTCAGCTCGTGGTCGGCCAGGCGGCGTTGGAGGTCGGCCAGCAGCAGGTCCACGATGGCCGCCAGGTCGGCCTCCGTGAGGGCGTGGAAGACGATGACCTCGTCGACACGGTTGAGGAACTCGGGCCGGAACTGGAGGCGGAGGGCCTCCGTCACCTGGCGCTTCATGTCCTCGTACGACGCCTCGTCCGTGCGCCCCCCGTAGGCGGCGATGAACTGGCTGCCGATGTTGCTGGTCATGATGATGACGGTGTCCTTGAAGTTCACCGTGCGGCCCTGGCCGTCGGTGAGCCGCCCGTCGTCGAGGACCTGCAGCAGGACGTTGAATACGTCCGGGTGCGCCTTCTCGATCTCGTCGAGCAGCACCACCTGGTACGGCCGGCGCCGGACCGCCTCGGTCAGCTGGCCGCCCTCGTCGTAGCCGACGTAGCCGGGCGGAGCGCCGATGAGCCGGCTGACCGAGTACTTCTCCATGTACTCGCTCATGTCCAGGCGGGTCATGGCCGTGTCGTCGTCGAACAGGAACCCGGCCAGGGCCCGCGCCAGCTCGGTCTTGCCCACACCGGTGGGGCCCAGGAAGATGAACGAGCCGATGGGCCGCTTGGGGTCCTTGAGGCCGGCGCGGGCGCGGCGGACGGCGTCCGAGACCGCGGCGATGGCGTCGTCCTGGCCGATGACCCGCTCGTGCAGCCGGTCCTCCATGTGGATGAGCTTGCCCGCCTCGCCCTCCAGCAGCCGGGTCACGGGGATGCCCGTCCAGGTGGCGACGATGCGGGCGATGTCGTCCGCGTCGACCTCCTCCTTGAGCATGCGGCTCGCCCCGCCGGCGGCGGCCACGGCCGCCTCCTGGTCCTTGAGCCGGCTCTGCAGCTCGACCTGTCGCCCGTACTTCAGCTCGGCGGCGCGGCCGTAGTCGGCGGCGCGCTCGGCCGCCTCGATCTCGTGCTGGAGCGCCTCCAGCTCGGACTTCGTCTGGCGCAGGGCGGCGATGGCGGCCTTCTCCGTCTCCCACTGCTGCTTGAGGCCGCCGCCCTCTTCGCTGATCTCGGCAAGCTCCTTCTCCAGGGCCGCGAGGCGTGCCTTGGAGGCGTCGTCCTTCTCCTTGCGCAGCGCCTCCCGCTCGATCTCCAGCTGGATGCGCCGCCGCTCGAGCTCGTCAAGCTCGGTGGGCATCGAGTCGATCTCGATGCGCATGCGGCTGGCGGCCTCGTCGACGAGATCGATGGCCTTGTCGGGCAGGAAGCGGTCGCTGATGTAGCGGTTGCTCAGGGTGGCCGCGGCGACGAGCGCCGAATCGGTGATGCGGACGCCGTGGTGGACCTCGTACCGCTCGCGCAAGCCGCGCAGGATGGAGATCGTCTCCTCCACGGAAGGCTGGTCCACGAAGACCGGCTGGAAGCGCCGCTCCAGCGCCGCGTCCTTCTCGATGTGCTTGCGGTACTCGTCGAGCGTCGTGGCGCCGATGGTGTGCAGCTCGCCGCGCGCCAGCATGGGCTTGAGCAGGTTGCTGGCGTCCATGGCGCCTTCGGCGGCACCCGCCCCGACCACGGTGTGCAGCTCGTCGATGAAGAGGATCACCTGGCCGTTGGAGTCCTTGATCTCCTTGAGCACGGCCTTGAGGCGCTCCTCGAACTCGCCGCGGTACTTGGCGCCGGCGATCAGGGCGCCCAGGTCCAGCGACACGACGCGCTTCTCCTTGAGCGACTCGGGCACGTCGCCGCGCACGATGCGCTGCGCCAGGCCTTCGGCGATGGCGGTCTTGCCGACGCCGGGCTCGCCGATCAGGACGGGGTTGTTCTTGGTCCGCCGGCTGAGGACCTGGATGACGCGCCGGATCTCCTCGTCGCGGCCGATGACGGGATCGAGCTTGCCGGCACGCGCGTCGGCGGTCAGGTCGCGGCCGTACCGCTCCAGGGCCTGGTAGGTCGACTCCGGGTTCTGGCTGGTCACGCGCTGCCCGCCGCGGACGGCGGCGAGTGCGCCAAGCAGGGCCTCCTTGCCGGCCCCGGCCGCCTCCAGCAGGCGCTGGGCGTCGCCGCCCGACTCGCTGGCCGCGATCAGCAGGTGCTCCGTCGAGACGTACTCGTCCTTGAGCCGGCGCGCCTCGTCCTCCGCCCGCTGCAACAGCTGCTGGGCCCGCCGGTCGAGGCTCATCGAGCTGCCCTCGACGCTCGCCCGCCGGCTGAGCGCCGCGGCCAGGTCCATGCGCAGTCGCGGCACATCGACGCCCACCCGGCGAAGGGTCGTGGCGGGCACACCCTGATCGTCGTCGAGCAGGGCGGCGAGGAGGTGCTCGGCGTCGAGCACGGGGCTGTGCGCCTCGGTGGCGAGGCGCTGGGCGGCCAGGACGGCCTCCTGGGCCTTCTGGGTGTAGCGGTCGAGGTTCATGCGGCGAGTGCTCCGGTGGCGTCCGCGGTCGGGCGGGCATGGGTCGGTCGTTCGGTCCGGTCCGCCTGGCGGGGATCGGCCTGGTGGACGTGGTCGGCGAACTCCTGGAAGCGGCGGCGATCGTCCGCGGTGAGGCCGGTCGGCAGGACGACGCGGATCCTCGCCAGGAGGTCGCCGAAGCCGTCCGCCTTGAAGCGGGGCATGCCCTGGCCGGTCAGGCGGAAGGTGCGGCCGGCCTGCGTCTCGGCGGGGATGCGCAGCATCACGCGGCCCTTGAGGGTGCGCACCGGCACCTCGGCGCCCAGGAGTGCCTCGGCCAGCGTCACCGGCACCTCGCGCTGCAGGTCGGCGCCACGCCGCACGAACTCGGGGTGGTCCGCCACGTGGATCTCCAGGTAGACGTGGCCGGCATCCGGCCCGCGACCGGCTTTGCCCGAGAGCCGGATCCGCTGGCCCGACGCCACGCCGCGCGGGATCGTCACCTCCAGGCGGCGGTCGCCGACCTGCACGAGGCGGGTCGCGCCGTGGTAGGCCTCTTCCAGGGAGACATCGACGCGCGCCTCAAGGTGTTGCCGCTCGAGCGGGGCGACCCGCGGCTGACGCCCCGCCCCGGGGGCCTCGGCCTGATCCAGGCCAAGGCCGGCCAGGATGTCGCCGAAGTCGAGGCCGGCGGTCTGGGTGCGGGTCGTGCGACGCGCGCCCCGGGCACCGGTCGCGCCGTCGGCGGGGCCGGCCGCCCCGAAGAACGTCTGGAAGAAGTCGCTGAAGCCGGCCAGGTCCTCAGCGTTGCCGCGGTACTCGAAACGGACGCCCGGACCACCGGCTCCGCCGAACCCGGTGTAGCCGGCGAACGGGCCGGCCCCGCCGCGTCCGGCGCGCTGGACCTGTTCCCAGTTGGCCCCCAGCTCGTCGTACGACTTGCGCTTCTGGGGATCGCTGAGCACCTCGTGGGCCTCGTTGATCTCCTTGAAGCGCGCCTCCGCGGCCGCGTCACCCTTGTTCAGGTCGGGGTGGTTGGCGCGCGCGAGCTTGCGAAAGGCCTTCTTGATGTCGGCCGGGCTGGCGTCACGCGCGACCCCCAGGGTGGCGTAGTAGTCGCGGTATTCCATCGGCGGGTCCGCGGCCTCAGGCGACCGCGGGCGGCTGGTCGGCTGGGGGGAACGTGGGCCGCACGGCGGCCGCCGCCGGGAGCCGGGTCGTCGTGGGCTCGTCGGCCGGCTGGGGCCGGCCCTGCGGAAGCGGCGTCGGCTTGCGCCGGAGGGCCGCTTCCAGGACCTGGTCCATGGAGTCGACGAGGACGAGCTTGATCTGCTTGCGGATCTCCTCGGGGATGTCCCGCAGGTCCTTCTCGTTCTTGCGCGGAAGGATGACCATGCGGGCTCCCGAGAGGTGGGCCGCCAGGATCTTGCTCTTGAGGCCGCCGATCGGCAGCACCCTGCCGCGCAGCGTGATCTCGCCGGTCATGGCCGCGTCCTTGCGGACGGGGATGCCGGTCAGGGCGCTGACGATGGCGGTGGCCATCGTGATGCCGGCCGAGGGGCCATCCTTGGGGGTGGCGCCGGCGGGCACGTGGATGTGCAGGGTGTTCTTCTCGAAGACCTCGCGCGGGATGCCCAGCTGGGCCGCGTTGGCCCGCGTCCAGGACAGGCCCGCCCGGGCCGACTCGCGCATCACCTCGCCCAGCTGGCCGGTGAGGATGAAGTCCTCCTTGCCCTCCATGCGGGTGACCTCGACCGAGACGACGTCGCCGCCGACCTCGGTGACGACCAGACCGGTGGCGGCCCCCACCTGGTCCTCGGCTTCCAGCTCGCCGTACTCGAAGCGGTTGGGCCCGAGCAGGTCGGCCAGCTTCTTCTTGTCCACGACGACCTTGCGCGTGCGACCCTCGGCGACCTGCCGGGCGATCTTGCGCATGACGTTGGCGAGCTCGCGCTCGAGGTTGCGGACGCCGGCCTCATGGGTGTACGAGCGGACGAGCTCGACCATGGCCTCGTTGGTGATCTCGATGTGCTTGGCCTTGAGGCCGTGGTTGGCCATCTGCTTCGGCACCAGGAAGCGCTTGCCGATCTCGATCTTCTCCTGCTCGGTGTAGCCGGGCAGCTGCACGATCTCCATGCGGTCGCGCAGGGCGTTGGGGATCGGGTCGAGCAGGTTGCCGGTGGCGATGAAGAGCACCTTGGAGAGGTCGAACGGCACCTCCAGGTAGTTGTCCTGGAAGGTGTTGTTCTGCTCCGGATCGAGCACCTCCAGCAGCGCCGAGCTGGGGTCGCCGCGGAAGTCCATGCCGATCTTGTCGACCTCGTCGAGCATGAAGACAGGGTTGTTGGTGCCGGCCGTCTTGATGTTCTGGATGATGCGACCGGGGAGGGCCCCGATGTAGGTGCGGCGGTGGCCGCGGATCTCGGCCTCGTCATGGATGCCGCCCAGGCTCATGCGCACGAACTTGCGGCCCATGGCGCGGGCGATGCTCTTGCCGAGCGAGGTCTTGCCCACGCCTGGCGGTCCGACGAAGGCCAGGATGGGGCTGCGGATGGTGTCCGCCAGCGTGCGCACGGCGAGGTACTCGAGGATGCGCTCCTTGATCTTCTCCAGGCCATAGTGGTCCTCATCCAGGATCTTGGCCGCCTCGCGGATGTCCAGCTGGTCGACCGTGGCGACGTTCCACGGCAGGCCCACCAGCCAGTCGACGTAGGTCCGGATGACCCCCACCTCCGGCGAGGCGGACGGGATCCGGCTCATGCGGTCGATCTCCTTGATCGCCCGCGCCTTGACCTCCTCCGGCATGCCGGCCTGCTCGACCTTGTCGCGCAGCTCGCCGATCTCGGCCTGCTGCGGGTCGTCCTCGCCGAGCTCGCGCTGGATCGCCTTGAGCTGCTCGCGCAGGATGTACTCGCGCTGGGTCTTGTCCATCTCGGACTTGACTTCCGACTGGATCTTGCCCTTGAGCTCAAGGATCTCGATCTGGCGGGCGAGGAACGTGCTGACCAGCTTGAGCCGCTCGACGATGTCGATCGTCTCCAGCAGCTCCTGGCGCTGCTCGGTGGTCAGGTCGGGGCTGTAGGCCACCATGTCGGCCAGGAGCCCGGGCTCGGTGATGTTGCGGGCCGCGACGGCGGCCTCGGGCGGCACGGGCGCACCCGACTGGACGTAGGTCTCGATCTGGCCCTGGACGTTGCGCATCAGGGCCTGGACCTCCAGGCTCGACGGCTTGTCGTCCTCCAGCAGGGCGACCTCCGAACGGATGAACGGCTCGACCTGGGTGAAGCGCTTGACGCGCAGGCGCTGCTGGCCCTGCACGATGGCGCGCACGGTGCCGTCCTGGAGCTGCACCACCTGGGCGATCTTGGCCAGGGTGCCGATCTCGTAGAGTTCGGATGGGTCGGCGATGTCTTCCTTCTCCGGCGTGCGCTGCGTGACCAGCACGATCGGCGAACCCTCCGCCACGGCGGCGTTGAGGGCCTGCACCGACTTGTCGCGACCCACCTGGAGGGGCACGATCATCTCGGGGAAGATGACCGTCTCGCGCAGGGCGACGAGCGGCAGGTCGCCCGGCGCTTGCTCGGCCGTGTGGACGACGGGGGTGCCGGGTGCCGCTTCGGGTGCCGCGTCGGGCTTGGGCGCGGGGGCCTTCTTGGTCTCAGCCATGATGTCTCCTTGGGGGCGGGCGCGGGTCACCGCGTGGGCCTGTTGCTGATGGGCGGTGGACTCGCGGCCGCCGGGGCCTCGACCTTGGCCGGGTCGGGTTCGTCGGCCGCCTCGAAGAGCGCTTCCAGGATCCGGGTACCCATACGCTCTTCGAGCTCGAAGAGGATGCGGATACCGGCCAGGTTGACGCCCAGGTTCTGGGTCAGGTGGCGGATCCAGAGGAGCCGCCGGATGTCTTCTTCCGAATAGAGCCGGATGTTGGTGGGCGTGCGCGCCGGGCAGAGCAGGCCCTCATCCTCGTAGATGCGCAGGGTGCGGGGGTGGGCCCGCACGATGCTGGCCGCCACGCTGATGACGTAGACGGGCCGATGAGGGTCTCGCTCCAACCGGTCGCGCACGCCGGACGCTCCGCGGATGTCAGTGGGCCGCGACGAGTTCGCGGTCCGGATCGGGCTCGCTGGCCTCGACCACCGGCTTGACCTCGGCGGCCGGCGCCTCGTGCGTCGGCGTGATGGCGATCCGGTGCGGCCGGGTCTGCTCGGCCCGGGGGATCGACAGGCGCAGCAGCCCGTGCTCGAAGGTGGCCGTCGCGTGGTCGGTCTGCAGGTCGCGAGGCAGGGTCACCGTCCGGCTGAAGTCGCCGCGGCGGATCTCCCGATAGGTGTAGCCATCGCGCTCGCCATCCTGCGTCGCGTCGCTCGCGCCGCTGATGGTGAGCTGGTC
Organism: Candidatus Limnocylindrales bacterium; assembly: GCA_036561685.1. Classification (GTDB taxonomy): domain Bacteria; phylum Chloroflexota; class Limnocylindria; order Limnocylindrales; family CSP1-4; genus DASPUH01. Next base: position 15,591 of record DATBOX010000033.1, read on the forward strand.
ACCGGCGACCGTGATCTCGACCTGCTCCGGCTTCACGCCGGGGAGGGCCGCCTCGACCACGAGCGCGTCGGGCGTCGAATGGATGTCGAGCGGCAGCACCGAGCTGTCGCCGAACCAGGAGCTGCGCGGGCGAACGAACGAATCCTCGAAGAGATGATCCATCGCCTGGCGCAGGGAAAGCATGTCGCCGAACGGCGACGTACGCCGGATGAGGCTCATGTTCTGCACCTCCACAGGGGCTTGTGGTGGACCGTGGCCGGTGAGGGCCGCGGTCCGTCCGGTCTTCAGCACCGGACA
>DATBOX010000034.1:0-21004 GCA_036561685.1 Candidatus Limnocylindrales bacterium
AGGCGTGCAAGACCTGAGGGGATCGCTCTCGCGCGCGGCCGTGGGTGTCACCCACAGTGAACACTTGCCTCCGAAGCCCGCAACGGAGCCGACGGCAGCTTCCTACGGCAGCAAATGGTCGCTGACAGTGAACGAAACGGCCCGATCCGGCCCCGCGGATGGCTGAAATGCGTCTCTGGGCCCGGTTCCGTTCACTCACGGCGACCGATCGCCGCGCAGCGAGCCGGGCGTCGCTGACCGCTGTTCCTTCGAGGCGGATCTGTTCACTGACAGTGACCCGGCGCCCCCGCGCCCTCGTGGCTGGAGGCTCGGGCCGATAAGGGCCCGGCGCCGCGTCACTCGACCTTGAGGCCCACCAGGTCCGGCGAGGCGGCCGGGTAGCGGGGATTGAGGTCGGCCAGCGTCTCCCCCACGATCTCGGCCACCGCCAGGTCGCGGAACCACTTGTGGTCGGCCGGGATGATGTACCAGGGGGCGACCCTGGTGGAGCAGCGTGAGAGGGCGTCCTCGTAGGCCGCCTGGTACTGCGGCCACAGCTTGCGCTCGGCGAGGTCGCCCTTCTGGAACTTCCAGCGCTTGGTCGGGTCGTCCAGGCGGGCCTGCAGGCGCTGCCGCTGCTCGTCCGGCGAGATGTGCAGGAAGAACTTGATGATGGTCGTGCCGCTGTCGGCGAGGAGCTGCTCGAAGGCCTCGATCTCGGCGTAGCGGCGCCGCCACACGGCGCGCGGCACGAGGTCGTGGACGCGCACGACCAGCACGTCCTCGTAGTGCGAGCGGTTGAAGATGCCGATCGTGCCGTGGCCCGGCGTGACGCGGTGGACGCGCCACAGGTAGTCGTGGGCCAGCTCATCGGGCGTCGGGGCCTTGAAGCCCGTGACGGTGCAGCCCTGTGGGTTGAACGCCGACATGACGTGGCCGATGGCGCCGTCCTTGCCGGCCGTGTCGATGCCCTGCAGGACGATCAGCACGGCGTGCTTGCCTTCCGCCCAGATGCGCTCCTGCAGCGCGGTCAGGCGATCGAGCCCCGCCTGGATGACCGGCGCCGCCTCATCCTTGGCGTGCCCGAAGGTCTCGCCGGGATCGACCTTGGCCAGCCGTACCTTGTCGCCGGGCGACACCAGGAGGCGGTCACGGAGCGCGCTGCCGGTGAGCGGTTTGGCCATCGGACCAGTCTAGCGTCGCATCGCCCCCTTACGACCGCCTTACGCGGTGCGGTCGATGCGGTGACGTGGCCGCCCCAGGCTTCGAGACGTCAACCCCTGACCAGGAGGTGAACGTGTCGAACCAGAACCTGCGGCCGGTCCGCCTCGCGGCGTGCCTGGTCATCGCAGCGGTCGTGCTGGCCGCATGCGGTGCCACGGCAAGCTCCGGGCCGGTCGGCGACGCGGGGGCGGCGGCGGCCGGCGTGACCGTGCCGACGTGGCCGGCCACCGCAACCCCCGACTGGTCGTACCGGCCCGATGGCTCGTCCGTCCCGGCGGACGCCACCACGCAGCCCACGTCGACGGCCCTCGCGGCCGATGGCGGCGGCGGCAATGGCGGTTCCGGCGCGTCGTCCAGTGCGCCGGGCGGCCTTTCGGCCGCGACCGACGCCCAGTTGGAGCAGCTGCTCCAGGAAGCCAACCAGGCCCTCGACGCCGCGAACGCCGCCGCAAGCGACGACTCGGCGCAGAGCGGCCAGGATGAAGGAGCGATCCCGTGAACACCTTGCACCCCATCCGCTCGAAGGCGACCGCGGTCGTCGTCGGCGGGCTCGCGGCCCTCATGCTGGCCGGGAGTGTCTTCGCCGCCTCGCCGGCCCCGGCCGCGACGGCCCCCACGGCCAAGCCCGACACCGCCTGCGCGGCGCAGCGGGCGGCGGTCAAGAAGGACCCGTCGGTGCCCAACCTGATCGCGCTCGGCAACTGCGAGATCAACCGGCGGTACGTGACCCTCGATCGCCTCCAGGGGGCCGTCATCGTGGCGCCCTACCTGACCTCGAGCGATCGCACGGCGTTGGAGAACGAGATCAACAGCACGCGGACCGGGCTGCAGGGCCTCAAGGCGACCATCGACGCCGACACGACGGTCGACGCCCTCAAGACCGACCTGCCCAAGATCGCGACCGACTACCGGGTCTACCTGCTGGTCGTGCCGCAGGTCCACCTGACGCGCGGCGCCGATGCCGAGTCGGCCGCCGCGGGCCGCCTGACGAACCTCGCCGGGCGGCTGCAGGAGCTGATCACGTTCGCCCAGTCACAGGGCCGCGATGTCACCGCGGCGAAGGCCGCCCTGGGGGCCATGAACACCGACATCGGTGACGCGCAGGGGCAGCTCGCCGGTCTCTCCGGCAAGATCCTGGCCCTCACGCCCGCCGACTGGAACGGCGGCACCGCCGCTCCCGTCCTGAACGGCGCACGGGCCAGCGAGAAGTCGGCCCACGATGAGCTGGTCGCCGCCCGCAACGAGGCGAAGGCCGTCATCGCCGCCCTCAAGTAGCCATCCCGGCCGGGCGGGGCCCGGCCACCGCGGTGGCGACCTCACGCCACCTGGGGAGCCCGGTCCGCGCAGGCGGGCCGGGCTCCTGCTGTACGCTCCCGGCCATGCCAGCGGTCGGGCGGACGGTGCAGCAGGGCGGTCGCGCGAAGGCCTATCGGCCGCTGCCGGCCCGTGCCCGGCGGTCGGCCCTGACCGCCTTCCTGGATGCCTACGACCGCGGCGACGCCTTCCTGGCCCATGAGCTGCTGGAGCCGGCCTGGATGGGCACCGCGGTGATGCCGGAACGCGAGCTCTACCAGGGGCTCATCAAGCTTGCCGCCTCGGACGTCCACGCCGTCCGCGGCAATCCCGTCGGCGAGGCCAAGAACCTGCGCGGCGCACGCGCCCGCCTGGCCGCGGCGGCGAGCGCACGGGCGCACGGTGGTCCCGATGGCGGCCTGGACCTCGAGCGCTTGCTCGAGTCGATCGACCTGCGCCTCGGCGCCCTGGCCAGCGGATCGGCCGCCGTGCCCCCCGACGGCCCGGTCGTCGTGCTTCCGCGGCGGCCCTCAGCGGCCTGAGGACTCCCAGGGCACCCACTGCTCGCCGTCCCACCAGCGATGCCACGTCTGGCCGTCCAGGCCGGTGGCGAAGACATCGAGGCGGTCGGGACCGGAGCTGCTGGCCGCGGGTTCGCCGGCCAGCTGCCCCCCGAGCGACTCCCAGGCGTGCCAGCGCTCGCCGTCCCAGTAGCGGTCCCACAGCTCCCCGTCGGGGAACACGGCGAAGACCTCCATCCGGCCGGGTGCCCAGCTCGTGACCGCGGGCGCCGAGGCGAGCATGCCGCCCAGGTCCTCCGCCGGGGACCACGCCCGGCCGTCCCACCAGGAGTGGCGGAGGCGGGCGTCCTCGCCCACCCAGAAGAGGTCAAGGCGGTCCGCCGACCAGGCGCACGCGGCCAGGCCGTGACCGCGTACGGGTTCGCTCACGCCGCTCATGCGACGGCCCTGGCGGCCTGCCCGAAGAGCGTGCCCATCACGCGGGCCGTCGTGGGGAAGGCATGGATGGTGTCGGCCAGCACCGCCAGCGGCACACGCGTCTTGATGGCCAGGACGGCCTCGTGGATCGCCTCGGTGCTGCCGGGCGGTCCGGCGATCGCGGCGCCCACCAGGGTGCGCGTGGCCCGGTCGACGATGATCGAGACGTGCCCGAACTCGGTCTCGGAGACGTAGCCCTTGGCCGTCGTCGCGATGGGCTGGGTGAACTCGACGGCGTCCACGCCGGCGGCCTTCGCCTGGTCGAGCGTGAGGCCCGTGAAGGCAGCCTCGGGGTCCGTGTAGGTGCAGCGGGGGAAGGCGGTGTAGTCGGGGTGGACGTCGTCGCCGAGCGCCATGCGCACGGCCATCTCGCCCTGGTAGTGGCTCATGTGGGTGTGCAGCTCGGGGCCGGCCGGATCACCGATGAGCCACAGGCCTTCGGCGAGCCGCAGCCGGCCGTCAGGCTTGATGCTGCCTGGGTCGACACCGGCCGCGTCGAGGTGCAGGTCGGCCAGCGGGAACGCCCGCCCGATGGCGATGAGGATCCGATGGCCCTCGACTGACGTGCCGTCGCCGAGCTCGACCCGATGGGCCCCGTCCGTCCCTCCGCCGGGTACGGCCTTGACCGCGCGCACGCCCGTGCGCACCTTGACGCCGTCCCGTTCGAGGCCCGCCTGGACCGCTTCCGAGTTGCGCGGGTGGTCGCGGGCCAGCAGCCGGGGGTTGGACTCGACGATCGTGACCGGCACCCCGTAGCGCACGAAGACCTGGCCAAGCTCTACGCCCGTCGGGCCACCACCCAGGATCAGCAGGCTGCGCGGCAGCTCGCGGGTCGCGGCCAGCTCCACGTTGGACCACGGCTCGGTGGCCGCCAGGCCCTCGATCTCCGGCCCCCGCGTCGTGGAACCGACGGCCAGGACGACATCGTGAGCCGCGAGGGATCGCGCGGGACCGCCTGGCACCGCCACCGACACGGCGCCCTTGCCCGTCAGGCGCGCGTCGCCCCGGATCACGGTCGCCCCGGCCTTCTCGAGGGCATGGACATGACCACCGTCGTCGGGGGTCGTGCGGGGCGGTTCGCGGTTGATCATGTAGTCCCGGCGCGCCGACGCCCGGCTCCACGGGTAGGTGTCGCCGACGGCGTGCACGGCCGCGGCGTGCAAGAGCGTCTTGGAGGGCATGCAGGCCCAGAAGGGGCACGCGCCGCCGAAGAGGTCTCGCTCGACGACCGCCACGGTTCGCCCGCGCTCGAGGGCCAGGAACGCCGCCGCCTCGCCGGCGGCACCGGCCCCGATGACGACGAAGTCGAACTGCTCCATCGGTCCTCCGGTTTTTTGCATGTGTTACTGTGTAATCTGGTAATCAGAGGTCCCGACCCGGTCGGGTGCGGGCCCCCCAGCAAGCGCAAAGTATCGCGCTGATGCGGCGCAGGAGTGGATGGACATGGACAAGGACGAGTTGGTGGGTTGGCTGGTCGGACGGCTGCCCGATGACTGGTTCACGGCGGCCCCGGACGTGCGCGTCGATCGCGACGAGATCCTCGTCGTGGGCCCCATCGCGGCCCCGGAGCTGGCCAAGGACGCCAGTGACGTGACCAGGGCGGCGGCCCTGTCGTCGCGCGTCGAGGCCTTCCGCGAGGAGACCCGCGCCGCCCGCATGGAGATCGCCGAGGCCGCCCAGCAGCGCTTCCGCCGCACGGTCTCGTGGGGCGTCAGCGTGGCCGGCGAGGAGCATCTCTTCACCACCCTCGGCGCGCCCGTCATGACGCGCCTGCGCCAGCCGGAGCGCCAGACGCTCGACACGCTGGTCGCCGCCGGCGTGGCCCACAGCCGCAGCGAAGCGCTGGCCTGGTGCGTCAAGCTCGTGGGCGAGCACGCCAGCGAGTGGATCGACGGCCTGCGCACGGCTCTCGGCGAGGTCGAGAAGCGCCGCGGCGGCGGCCCCCGCCTGAACTAGGCCGCTCCGTCAGCCGGTGGCAGCCGGCGAGACCTGCGAGGCTTTCGCCTGACGATGTCGCACGTCAAGTGCACAAACCTCGGCCGTCCACGCGCTCGCAGCGGGGGTCCTGGTTCGGGCCCCGCGGTGGATCGGCCCGGACGTGGCGTGGCGAGCTCAGACTGGCTTAGGGGAGCACGGCCGTGCCGTCCTGACCGCGGGTTGCGCCGGCCACGAGGCCTGGAGTCGGCCGGTCCGTCGACATGACGTGCGATCCTGTCGTGCAAGCCGCGCTGGATCGGCGGCCGGGCCGTTCCCGGCGCGACGGGTCCATGGGCGCCCGAGGCGGCGGTGAGCAACGGGTGCCACGCGGGTAGAATCCCTGTGGATGCCTGCCGGCGGGTGTGTGAGCCGCGGCATCGCGACGACATGGGGAGATGACCGTGGCCCAGCGTCTGCTCGTCCTGGTGGGTACCCGCAAGGGCGCCTTCGTGCTCGAACCGTCGGCCGACCGCAGCTCGTTCGCCGTGAAGGGCCCGTACTGCAGCGGCTGGCCGGTCCAGCACCTGACGCTCGATCCCAGGGATGGGGCACTCCTCGCGGCCGCGGGCAGCCCGTGGTACGGGCAGGCGGTGTGGCGGAGCGAGGACCTCGGCGCGACATGGACCCACTCGAGCGAGGGCCTGACGTACGGCGAGGACGGCCCGGCGATGCGCGCCGTGTGGCATGTCACGCCCGCCAACGGGGCGCTCTACGCGGGCGTCGAGCCGGCCGGCCTGTTCCGCTCCGACGACGGCGGGCGGACCTGGCAGCACGTCAAGGGCCTCACCGACCATCCCTCGCGCCCCACCTGGGCACCCGGCAACGGCGGCCTCATCCTGCACACGATCCTGCCCCACCCGGAAGACCCGCAGCGGATGTGGATCGCGATCTCGGCCGTGGGCTGCTTCGCCACGGAGGATGGCGGCGCCACGTGGGAGGCGCGCAACAAGGGCGTGCGGACCGACTTCCTGCCCGGCCCCGCGCCGGAGACCGGCCAGTGCGTCCACAAGATGGCCCTGGCGACCGGCGATCCGGAGCGCCTGTACCAGCAGAACCACTGCGGCACGTACCGCAGCGACGACGCGGGTCGCACGTGGATCTGCCTGGATGAAGGCCTGCCCTCCACCTTCGGCTTCCCGCTCGTGACCAGTCCCGTCGACGGCGACACGTTCTTCACCGTGCCCCTCAACGGCGACGACCGCGGCCGCTTCATGCCGGACGGCCGCATGGCCGTGTGGCGGACGACCGATCGCGGCGCCACCTGGCACGACCTCCGCAACGGTCTGCCCCAGCGCGACGCCTACCTTGGCGTGCTGCGCGATGCCATGGCCCGCGACACGCTCGACCCGTTCGGCCTGTATGTGGGCACCAGCGCGGGCCAGCTCTTCGCCAGCGCGGATGAGGGCGGGTCGTGGCGCCTGGCGGTCGACTTCCTGCCGCCGATCTCGTCGGTCGAAGCCGTCCTCGTCGACGCCTGAGCCGGCCATCGTCATGACGGAGGTGGTGCTGCCGCGCTCGCTGGCGGCCCTCTTCCCGGGGATGCCCCATCGCCTGACGCTCGACGGCGGACCGGCCACCGTCGGCGAGGTCATCGCCGTGCTGGACGCCCGCTGGCCGGGCGTGCGCGACCGTCTCTGCGAGGCGGGTCCCACGCTGCGGCCCTTCATCAACGTGTACGTCGACGGCGAACCGGCCAGGTTCGCCACGGCCGTCCCGGGCGGCTCGACCGTCCACGTCCTGCCCGCGGTGGCGGGTGGCTGACCGGCTCTAGGCGGCGGCCGAGCCCGTCTGGCTCGCCTGTGCGGCGACGGCATCCTCGATGCTGCGGAGCGACCGAACGGGGGAGAGCAGCACGGCCAGGAACACGAAACAGCCCAGGATGGCGCCCAGCCAGATCGTCTCGTGCACGCCGATCACGGACCCCAGCACGCCGCCGAGCGCCGAGCCGATGGGGATCGTGCCCCATACCAGGAAGCGCATCGAGGCGTTCATGCGGCCCATCATCTCGTTGGGCGTGATGGCCTGGCGCAGGCTCACCTGGTTGACGTTGTAGACGACCGAACCCCACCCGCCGACGGCCCCGCTCACGGCCAGGAAGATCGGGGCGAGGACACCGACGGGCGCGAGCGGCACCAGAAGGGCGGCCGGCCCGCCGACGAAGATCGACAGCACGATGATGCGGCCCACGCCGAAGCGCGCGGCCAGGCGGGTCGCCGTGAAGCCGCCGAGCAACGCGCCAAGGGCGGCGAAGAAGCCGATCAGCCCGATCACCCCCGGGGCGAGCCCCAGGAAGCGCACCTCGTACAGCAACAGCAGCGCGAACATGATGTTGCCGAAGAGGTTGGAGGAGCCTGTGCACAGGGCGATGTTGGCCAGGTAGTAGTGGTGGGTGACGTAGCGCAGGCCGATGCCGATCTCGGCGCCGAAGGCGCGCAGCCGCTGGATGGGCGATCCGCCCGGTGGCCGGGCCGGCAGCGGCGCCTCGTGTTGCTGGATGCGCGAGACGAAGAAGGCCGACCAGAGGTAGCTCAGGGCGTCGATGAAGATCGTCACCGGCGCGGCGACGAGCTGGACGAGCGCGCCGGCCAGGGGCTGCCCCGTGACCTGCGCGCTCGAGCCGCTGATCTGCAGCTTGGCATTGCCCTCGATGAGCTCGTCACCGGCCACGATGGCCGGCAGGTACGACTGGTACGCGCCGTCGAAGAAGACGGTGAGGAGTCCCACGAGGAAGCCGACCACATAGAGCTGCCAGATGGTCAGCACGCCTAGGACGTAGGCCGCAGGGATGCTGCTGAGGGCGAGGGCGCGCCCCAGGTCGCCGCCGATGAGGATCGGCCGGCGGCGCATGCGATCGATCCACGCGCCGGCTGGCAGGGTGAAGAGCAGGAACGGCAGGAACTCGACCGTGGCCAGGGCGCCCACCTGGGCGGCCGTCGCATCGAGGAAGACGATGGCCGTGTAGGGCACGGCGAAGGCGCTGATCTGGGTCCCGAACTGACTGACCGTGTCGGCGATCCAGAGGCGCCGGAAATCGGGCTGGCGGAGGATGCCGAGGCGCCACCGGTCGCGGTCGGGCGGGCCGGCGGGCACCAGCGGCTGGTCGAGGCCGGGCACGTCGGGTTCGGGTTCCTGGGCAGGCGGAAGGATGGTCACGCGGTTTCCCGTGGCGAGTCGGAAGTCTGGATGCTACCGGGCGGACCGTGGTCCGACAAGCGCGGTCGGCGCGAGGCGGTCAGGCGGGCGTCGCCACCAGCAGGCCGTCTCCCACCGGCAGGATCGTCGCGTGCCAGGCCGGGTCGCGCAGTACCGCCGCGTTGAACGCCTGCAGGGCCCCGGTCGAGCCGGCGGCCCCGTCGTCGCGCGCCACGCGGCCGCTCCACAGGACGTTGTCGGCGACGAGCAGGCCGTGGGGTGCCAGGCGCGGGCGCAGCGCCGCCAGGTAGGCGGCGTACTCGTCCTTGAGGGCGTCGATGAAGGCCAGGTCGAACGGTCCGCGCAGCGACGGCTCGTCGGCGGCGAAGGCGTCAAGGGCCGGCCGCGAGACGACCGTGATGCGCTCGTCGGCGACGCCGGCCTCGCGCCACCAGGCCCGCGCCCGGGTCGTCCGTGCGGTGTCGGGATCGATCGTCACGATCGTCCCGTCCTTCGCCTGGGCGAGCGCCATCCAGAGCGTCGAGTAGCCGAAGGCGGTGCCCACCTCCACGATCCGTGGCCGGCCTGCCGCGAGCACGCCCAGGACGCGGCCCGCGGCGCGATCCAGGATCGGCACGTGCGGCTCCACGGCCCACGCCGCCGCCTCGATGGCGGCGAACACGGGGTGGACCGGGGCCGCCGCCGCCTCGATGTAGGCCGCGTCGACGGCGTCGGGCACGTAGTCGGGCTGCTGCATGCGCTGCTCCTCCGTCAGTGGCGCGCGAGCCAGCGCGCCAGGCTGGGGCCGCGTGCCTGGCGACCCGTACGGTCGGCCCGCGCGTCGATGCCGGCGAAGGCGTGCTGGCTGTAGCGCACGCCAAGCCAGCGCAGCGGCTCGGGCTCCCAGTCGCGGGAGTGATGACCGACCAGGGGCAACTCGGTCAGCGGTGAAGGTCGCTCGGTGATGAGGTCGGCAAGGGCGCGGCCGGCGATGTTGGTGGCCGCCACGCCGTGGCCGATGTAGCCGCGGGCACTGGCGACGCCAGTCGCCCGATCGAGGGTGATGGCGGGCATCCAGTCGCGCGGCATGCCAAGCGGGCCGCCCCACGCGTGGGTGAAGCGGATGTCGCGGAGCACCGGGAACCAGGCCCGGACCATGTCCTGCAGCATGCCATGGGTGGGTGGGTGGCGGTCGAAGCGCGGCTTGATGACCGAGCCGAAGTGATAGGGCGCCCCCCGCCCTCCGAACAGGATGCGGCCGTCCTCCGTGCGGGCCAGGTAGTCGATGCTGAGGCGGTACGAGGCCACGCACTGGCGCGCCTGCCAGCCGATGGCGGCCCACTGCGCGTCGCTGAGCGGTTCCGTGAGCACGATCAGCGAGTAGACCGGGATGAGCTGGCGGTGCAGGCGGCGCAGGCCGGTCAGGTACGCCTCCCCGGCCAGCACGATCGTGGCGGCATGGACCGTGCCGTGGGCGGTGCGCAGGGCCGCCCGGCCGGGCGAGGCGCGGTCCTCACCACGCGAGGCGTACCCGGTCACGGCCGTGCGCTCATGGATCGTCGCTCCGCGCGCTTCCAGCATCCGGGCGAGGTTGCGCACCAGACGGCCCGGATGGATGACCGCCGAGTCGGCCGTCGCCAGGCCGGCCACGGTCCCCTCGATGTCGACGCGCGCCCTGGCCTGGGCCGCGTCAAGCAGCTCGTAGCGGTCGCCGAAGCCGAAGCGCACGTAGGTCTCGTAGCTGGCGTGCAGGTCGGGCAGCTGCTGGGCGCCGCGGGCCACGAAGAGCGCCCCGCCGCGCACGTACCCGCCGTCCAGGCCCTCCTGCGCGCAGACGCGGCCCACCTCGTCGACCGCGTCATAGGTGGCCTGTTGCGTGGCCCGCGCCGCGCTCGTGCCGAACCGGCGTGCCAGCATCGGCAGGCTGATGTTGAGGTCGGGCGTGCACCAGCTGCCGTTGCGGCCGGATGCCCCGAAGCCGGCGATGTCGCGCTCCAGGATCACGATCCGCAGGCCCGGCACGCGGCGCTGCAGCTCGTATGCCGTCCACAGGCCGGTCAACCCCGCGCCAAGGATGGCCACGTCGGCCTCCACGTCGCCGTCGAGGGGCGGTCGGGGCGTCAGGTCGTCGCCACAGGTCTCGAGCCAGAAGCTCGTGGCCCGGTAGTCGGGAGGGCTGGTCGCCTCCCGGGTCGCGCTCTCCGCGTTCACGCCGGGATGACGGGTCCGGCCACCGGTCGAGCCAGCTCCGCGCCCTTGTTGCGCGGGCTGTTGACCGCCGTCGAGACGGGGTAGGCCTCCAGCTCGCCCGCCCCCGACGCGTGCAGGAACGCCTGGAGCAGCTCCGTGTCGCTGATCGTCGGGTCGAGCCAGCGGTCCCAGGTATCGCGCGGCAGGACGACCGGCATGCGGTCGTGGAGGGCCGCCATGGCCTCGTTGGCCGCGGTCGTGATGATGGTGCAGGAGTGCAGCCAGGCGTCGTTGGCCTCGTCCTTCCAGGCCGACCACAGCCCCGCGAAGGCGAGCGGCGAGCCATCCGGGTGGTGGATGAGGTACGGCTGGCGGGTCTTCTCATCCACCCGGCGCCACTCGTAGAACGCGTCGGCCGGGACGATGCAGCGCTTGTTGACGAGGCTGCGGCGGAAGGCCGGGCTGGAGGCCACCGTCTCGGCCCGGGCGTTGATCATGCGGTTGCCGATCTTGACGTCCTTGGCCCACGACGGCACGAGGCCCCAGCGGTACTGGTCGACGACCCGGGCGCGATCGGAGCCGGGCTGCACGATGACCGACACGTCCTGGGTCGGCGCCACGTTGAAATGGCCGCCCGCGTCGTCGACGCGACCCGTGGCGCCGCGCGGGGCGGGCGTGGCGTCGAAGAGCTCGGCCAGCTCGGCCGTCGGTCGCTGCTGGGTGAACCGTCCGCACATGGCCCGATGGTGGCACAACCACGTGCAGCGGCGCGCGTCCTCGGCCACACTGCCGTCCGTGAGCGCCACGGGTTGGAGCCTGGAGCCCGACCTCCTCTTCCTCAACCACGGCTCGTTCGGGGCCTGCCCTGTCGTCGTCCTGGAGGCGCAGCAGGCCTGGCGGGAGCGGCTGGAACGGCAGCCCGTGCGCTTCCTGGCGCGTGAGCTGGAGGCCGCGCTTGACGAGGCACGGACCGTCCTCGGCGGGTTCGTGGGCGCCGACGCGGACGACCTGGCGTTCGTGCCCAACGCGACGCACGGCGTCAACATCGTGCTGCGCTCGCTGCGCTTCTCGCCCGGCGACGAGCTGCTGACCGACGACCACGCCTACAACGCCTCGCTGAACGCGCTGCGGGCCGTCGCCGAGCGGGACGGCGCACGCGTGGTCGTGGCGAGGGTGCCGTTCCCCACGGCCGGGCCGGATGAGGTGCTGGCGGCCCTCCTGGGGGCCGTCACGCCGCGCACGAGGCTCGCGCTGGTGGCCCACGTGACGAGCCCGACCGCGCTCGTGTTCCCGGTCGCCGGGATCGCCGCTGCCTTCGCCGCCCGCGGGATCCAGGTGCTCGTGGACGGCGCACACGCGCCGGGCATGCTGCCGCTCGACCTGCGAGCGCTCGAGGCGGCCGGCGTGGACTACTACACCGGCAACGGCCACAAGTGGCTGTGCGCGCCAAAGGGCAGCGGCTTCCTGTGGGTCAGGCAGGACCACCAGCCGGACATCCGGCCGCTCGCCATCTCCCATGGCGCCAACTCGCCGCGCCGCGACCGCAGCCGCTTCCGGCTCGAATTCGACTGGACCGGCACGGCCGATCCGACGCCCTACCTCTCGATCCCCGCCGCGATCGAGGCCATGGGCGCCATCCTCCCCGGCGGTTGGCCGGCCCTTCTGGCGGCCAATCACCAGGCGGTCGTGGCGGCTCGCCAGGTCATCCTGGATCGCCTCCTGGTGGCCGCGCCCGCCCCACCGGCGATGCTTGGCTCGATGGCCTCGATCATCCTGCCGCCGCCCGGACCGGCCGCTGGCGCCCTCGCCCCGAACCTGGGCACGTCACCCCTGGACGACGATCCGCTGCAGGTCGAGCTGCGTGACCGGTGGCGGATCGAGGTGCCGATCCTGCCGTGGCCACCGCAGCGGCGGATGGTCCGTATCTCCGCGCAGGCCTACGTCCCGGCCGGCGCCTGGGTCACCCTGGCCGAGGCCCTCGCCGATGTTCTGGCGTTGCCGGCTCGCCCTAGTGGTGGAACGCCGCCCGGTGCGGCCGATGGTGGGCCGGCTGCGTCGCGAGTTCGGCCATCACCCGCTCAAGGTCGGCCAGGAACAGCTCGCCCAGGTCGGCGCTGAAGCCGTTGCGGATCACGACGCGCAGCACCGCCACGTCGCTCACGTCGGGCGGCAGGGTGTAGGCGGGGACCTGCCAGCCCCGGCCGCGCAGCTCTCGCGAGAGGTCGAAGACGTCGTACGGCACGTCCGCGTCGCGCACGCGGAAGGCGAAGACCGGGATGGCGCTGCCCGGCAGCGTCTGGAACGGGCCAAGGGCCTCAATGGCGTGGGCCATCGCGCGCGCGGTGTCCATCGAGGCCTGCTGGATGCGTCGGTAGCCCTCACGCCCGAGACGCAGGAGGTTGTAGTACTGGGCCACGATCTGGGCGCCCGGGCGGGAGAAGTTGAGGGCGAAGGTCGGCATCTCGCCGCCCAGGTAGTTCACCCGGAAGACGAGGTCGTCGGGCAGCGCCTCCGGCGTGCGCCACAGGATCCAACCCACGCCGGGGAAGACGAGGCCGTACTTGTGGCCAGAGGCGTTGATCGACTGGACGCGCGGCACGCGGAAGTCCCACCCCAGGTCGGGCGTCAGGAAGGGCGCCACGAAGCCGCCCGACGCGGCATCGACGTGGATCGGCACATCCTGGCCGGTGCGGGCCTGGAGGTCGTCCAGCGCGGCGGCGATCTCCGCCACCGGCTCGTACGCGCCGTCGTACGTCACGCCCATGATGGCCACCACGCCGATGGTGTTCTCGTCACAGGCCGCGGCCGCCGCGGCCCCGGAGAGCTGGTGGTGTTCCGGTGTCCACGGCACGAGCCGCGGCTCGACCTCGAAGTAGCGGCAGAACTTCTCCCAGCAGACCTGGACGCCGGCGCTCATGACCATGTTGGGCCGGTCGCTCGGGCGCCCGGCGGCTCGCTGGCGCTGCTGCCAGCGTCGCTTGAGGGCCAGGCCGCCGAGCATGGCCGCCTCGCTCGAGCCGGTCGTGGAGCAGCCGGTGGCCTCTTCGTGGTCGGGCGAGTGCCAGAGCTGGCTCAGCATGTTGACGCAGCGCAGTTCGAGCTCCGCCGTCTGCGGGTACTCGTCCTTGTCGATCATGTTCTTGTCGAAGGTCTCGGCCATCAGCCGCGAGGCCTGGGGCTCCATCCACGTGCTCACGAACGTGGCCAGGTTGAGGCGAGCGTTGCCGTCGAGCATCAGCTCGTCGTGCACGATCTGGTAGGCCTCGTCGGGGTCCATGCCGTGTTCCGGGATGCGGTAGCGCGGCACCTCCGTCATCTCACCGGGCATGGCGTACAGCGGTCGTCGCGCGATCGAGCGGTGGGCGGCGTCGCCGCGAACCTTGCGTGAGAGGGTCATGACTGGGCCTCCTCCGCAGGGCTGGCGGCCGTGTCGGCCGTGTCGGCAAGGCGCACCAGGTGCTGCTCGCCGTCCTTGGCCTGGATGATCAGTTGGCCGCCGGAGAGCCGGACCTGCGACGAGTCGCCCTGCCCCTCCAGGCTCAGGTGGTCGGCGTCGACCCAGTGGTAGCGCACCGTCCGTGCCTGGGCCATCCGGCTGACGGCGCCGCGCATCGCTTCGGGGATCGCGTCCAGCATGCCCGAGGCGCCGATGTCGGTGCTGATGAGGGCCGTGCCGTCGGGCCGGAATTCGATGACCACGGCCAGGCCGCCCATGGGGCCGCCGGCCGTCATGCGCCAGCGGCCGATGATGGCCTGGGGGAGGGGCGTGCCGTCCGCCGGCCCGGCCACGACCTGGGCCGCCGCTCTCGCCGCGGCCGCGGCGCTCGGGTCGGAGACGCCCGCCGCCTGGGCCTCCGCGGCCGGTTCCAGGTTGACCAGATGGCGCGCACCCGCCAGGTAGTACGCGGTGAGTGGCTCGCCCTGGGTGATGGCCTTGTAGAGATGCCCGTCGATCTGGAATTGCACACCCAGCTGGCCGATGCGGAGCTCGTGCACGACGTACGAGGAGTTGCTGCCGGCGGATCGTTCGGTCAGGGACAGGACGGCCGGGCCGGTGACATGGTCGACCTCACCGGTCGCGACCTGCCGGCTGAACGAGCCGCGACGGCCCTGCCAGAAGAAGTACAGGCCGATGAGACCGGCGATGAGCGCCACGATGAGGGCGGGGGCAGGGCCGGCCGTGGAGACGATGGAGCTGTCGATCAGACCGAGGACGGCAACGACGATGGCCACGACGATCAGCGCGATACCGACGAGCAACTGGGCCCCACGACCGACGGCCGCCTCCAGGCCAAGGCGGCGCCCCTGGTCGGGCGCCAGATGGCCGGCGCGATTGTCCGGCAGATCCGCGACCGAGAACCAATGAGCGAAGCGATCCGCGTCCGTGGCCATCTGGCCCTCCTTTCGCCCGCGCTTCTTCCGCCGCCGGCGCCGCTCCGGCCGATCGAAGGCGCCGATCGTAGCCCGGAGGGTCGCCGCCTGCACGGCCCATCGCGGCCGCCCGGCGACCCGGCGTTCGTTCCTGCGACCCGACCTTCCGTCCGGCGACCCGACTTTCCGTCCGGCGACCTGGTCAGATCTGACTGGGGGGCACGCTAAGCCAGGTCGTGCGCCTCCGACACCCCGCACGGCGGGGCCGGGGTGCCGCGTTCGTGCTCAGCGAGGCGATCGGTCGGACCCGGGGAGCGGCCCAGGCGGGCCCCAGGGTCGCAAATGCTGCCCTAACGTGCCCTGGAGTCACGTTTGACCAGGTCGTCGCCGCCGCGCGTATCGAGGGGCCGGCAACCTGTCCGTCTACCAACCGGGGTGCCGGAGCGCATCATCGATGGTGACGTCAGTGCTCGTCGGACTCGGAGCTGCATGCGGGCCAAGCTGATCGGGTGGTCGGTGTGAACGGGAGCCGGAAGCAGATCGTGGTCGCCGTCGCAGCGCTGGTCCTGGTCGCGCTGCTCGCGGCCAACACGACGGGCAGCGCCCTGATCCCGATCGGTCCGCTGGGCGACCATCAGCCTGGGGTCCGGGACCCAGGCGGGGCCTCGACCGTCAACTACGACCCGCAGCGCATGGCGCTCTACCTGACGGCACTGGTCGAGAACGCCGGGCCGCTCCCCGCGACCGTGGTGCGGGTGACGCCCGTCGGGGTGAACGTACCCGGGTCGGTGGAGATCCTAGGGTCGATGCCCTTCGACAGTGACGACCCCGCCGAGCGCGACCCGGGCGGGACGGACCGGATCATGCTGGGCGTCCAGTCGGACCCGGGTGCAGGCTGGGCCAGTCCGCAGCCGGTCACCGGCGTGATGGTCGACCCCAAGGGCTCGGCCCAGCACCAGGGCCGCGCCTTCCTGGTGCGCCTCACGCCGGACCCGACCCAGGACACGGCAGTCCTGCGGTTCGAGGTCGAATACATGATCGGTCCGTTCCATTTCCTCACGACGGCCTGGGGCCCGCTCGGGACGACAGTCGTCGTGTGCGGGCGCGACCGTCCCAAGGCAGGTCCGGACGGATGTCAGGCCAAGTGACGAGCGTCGCGCCGTACCATCCGTGGTCGCCGACGGGGCGCCAGCACGCCCCTCGTTGACCCGGCAGCCTAATCCCGATAGAATTGGTCGGGATTAGCCAAGGAGTCGCATGACCCTCACGCAGCGGGAGCAGGTCGACAACGACCGCTCACGGTTCGATTTCCACGACGACATCGTCTACCTGGCCCAGACCAAGCGCGGCCTGACGCGCGAGACGGTCGAGGAGATCAGCGCCTTCAAGGACGAGCCGGCGTGGATGCGCAATTTCCGCCTGCGCGCGTACGACCACTTCCTGAAGCGCCCGATGCCGACCTGGGGCGGCGACCTCAGCCACATCGACTTCGACAAAATCATGTACTACCGGAAGCCGTCCGAGCGCGAAGAGAAGTCCTGGGACGACGTGCCGGAGCAGATCAAGAAGACCTTCGAGAAGCTGGGCATCCCCGAGGCGGAGCGCAAGTTCCTGGCCGGCGTCGGCGCTCAGTACGACTCGGAGGTGGTGTACCACTCGGTGCGCGAGGAGCTGGTCAAGCTCGGCGTGGTCTTCATGGGCACCGACCAGGCGCTCAAGGAATACCCCGAGATCTTCCAGAAGTACTTCGGCACGGTCGTGCCGCCGGAGGACAACAAGTTCTCGGCCCTCAACAGCGCTGTCTGGTCGGGTGGCTCGTTCGTCTACGTGCCAAAGGGCGTCGAGGTGCCCCTGCCGCTGCAGGCCTACTTCCGCATCAACGGCGAGAACACGGGCCAGTTCGAGCGGACGCTGATCGTCGTCGACGAGGGCGCCAAGGTGCACTACATCGAGGGCTGCACCGCCCCGCTGTACGCCACCGATTCGCTCCACGTCGCGGTCGTGGAGGTCATCGCGCTGGCCGGCTCCAAGGTCCGCTACACCACCATCCAGAACTGGTCCAACGACGTGTACAACCTGGTGACCAAGCGCGCCCACGCCCACGAGAACGCCCACGTGGAGTGGATCGACGCGAATACGGGCTCCCGACTGACCATGAAGTACCCCAGCATCTACCTGCGCGGGCGCGGGGCGACGGCCGACATCATCTCGGTCGCCGTGGCCGGCAAGGGGCAGCACCAGGACACCGGCGCGAAGGCCGTCCACCTGGCGCCCGACACGCGCAGCCGCATCGTCAGCAAATCGGTCAGCAAGGACGGCGGGCGCGCCTCCTATCGCGGCCACCTCAAGGTCTCGCCCGGTTCGACCGGCGTGGTGGCCAGCGTCCGCTGCGACGCGCTGATGCTGGACGACCAGAGCCGCAGCGACACGTATCCCTACATCGACATCCAGGAAGACGACACGACGATGACCCATGAGGCCACCGTCGGCAAGATCAGCCAGGACCAGGTGTTCTACCTGATGAGCCGCGGCCTGACCGAGAACGAGGCCCAGAACCTCATCGTGCAGGGCTTCCTGGAGGTCTTCACCAAGGAGCTGCCGATGGAGTACGCCATCGAGTTCAACCGCCTGGTGAAGCTCGAGATGGACGGCGCCCTGGGGTGAGCCCGGCCGATCACCTGACCGGCCTCGACTTCGTCACGGAGTCCACGGCCCGGGAGCGGGCCGCCAAGGTCGACGAGCCCGCCTGGCTGCTGGCCGACCGGCTCGACGCCGTGCGCCGATTCGGATCGCTTCCCGTGGAGCCCAATCGGCTCTTCACCACGTACCTGGACCTGCGCCAGGTCCACTTCGGCGACTTGACGCCGTACGCAGAGGTGGCCGACGACGGGGCCGCGGCGGCGGCGTCGCTGCCCGCCGGGGCGAGCGCCTTCCTGCATATCCGCGACGGCGCGGTCGTGGGCCGCGCGTTGTCGGCACAGGCCCGCGCGGCCGGCGTGGTGGTGGACACGTTCGCCAACGTGCTCCGGAGTCACCCTGCGCTGCTCGGCGAGATCCTGGAGGGCGCGCGCACCCTGCCCGACGACGACATCTTCGCCCAACTGGCCCGCGCCACCTACGCCGTCGGGGCCGTGGTGCACGTGCCGCCCGGCGTCCAGCTGCGCGAACCGATCGTGGTCCGCTGGAGCGTCGGGGCCGCCGGGCGCGCGCTCGTGACCCGCACCGTCATCCACCTTGGCAAGGGCGCCCAGGCCCGCCTCCTGGAGGAGCAGCGGTCGAGCCTCGATGGCGCCATGCGCGCCACGCGCGCCACGGCCGACGACCGCCAGAGTCTCTGGTCGGGCACCTGCGAGGTGCTGCTGGACGAGGGCGCGACCCTCGAGGTGGCCGCCGAGCAGGACCTGGGACCGGATACGTCAAGCTTCATCACACGCCAGGCCGCGATCGGGGAGGCCGCGACCCTCACCTGGGCGCTGGCCCATGTCGGTGGCCTGCTCGTGCGCAGCCGGGTGGACAACCTGCTCGTCGGCCGCGCCGGGACGGTGCGTCAGGCGGAGATCGGCTTCGGGGGAGGGGCCCAGACCTTCGACCTGACCAGCTACACGCACCACATCGGCCGTGACACGACTGGCGACCTGCTGAGCAAGGGCATCTTCCAGGACCGTTCGCGCGGCTTCTTCAAGGGCCTCATCGACATCCAGCGGACGGCCGTTGGCACGGACAGCTTCCTCGGCGAGTTCGCCATGCTGCTCGATCGCAAAGCCCGGTCCGTCGCCGTCCCGTCGCTGGAGATCGACCAGCCGGACGTGCGTCGCGCCAGCCACTCCAGCTCCGTCGGGCCGATCGACGAGAACCAGCTCTTCTACCTGGAGACGCGCGGCCTGCCCGCCGACCTGGCCCGCAAGTCGATCGTCCTGTCCTTCCTTGAGCCGGTCGTGGCGCGCATCCCGCTGCCCGAGGCTCAGGACCGGCTGCGGGAGCTCCTCGACCGCAAGTGGGATGCCGGGCGGACCGCCCTTGCCGCCTGACGGCGCGGGCTCGTCCGCGGCGGCCGTCCGCCGCATCGATGTGGCCGCCGCGGCCGACGTCGCGCCGGGCACCATGCTCATGGTCCAGGTCGACGCCACCGACATCCTTTTGGTCAACCTGGATGACACCATCCGGGCCTACCAGGGCATCTGCTCGCACGAGTATTTCGAGCTCGACAAGGGCTTCCTGACCGGCGATTCGCTGACCTGCGCGCTGCACCTCTCGCGCTTCGACATGGTCACCGGCGAGGCGCTTGAGCCGCCGGCCGAGCTGCCCCTGGTGATGTATCCGGTGATGATCGAGGGCGGACGGATCATCCTCGAGCTGCCCGAGGGTCCGATCCCCGTCAACGAGTAGGCGGAGGCTACCCGGCGTCCATTTGACGCGGCGTCAGGGAAGGTCGAACGTATGCTCCGACGGCCTCGTCGGCCCGTGACGGTGCTGGAGGTGGAGCGATGTTGGTCCCCCTGTCGGTCCTCGAATTCCGCGATCGGGCGGCGGCCTACTTCGGCACCAAGGTCGGCGTCATCGATGGGGACAAACGCTTCACCTACGCGCAATTCGCGGAGCGGACGCATCGCCTGGCGAGCGCGCTGGAAGGCCTCGGGGTGGGCCATGGCGACCGCGTCTCGTTCCTCAGCTACAACTGCCACCAGCTGCTCGAGGCCTACTACGGCGTCCTCGAGGCGGGGGCGGTGCTGAACCCCATCAACGTGCGCCTCACGCCGCGGGAGATCGGCTACATCCTGCAGCACTCCGGCACGCGGGTCGTCTTCTACCACAAGGATTTCACGCCGCTCATCGAGGCGCTGCGGCCGAGCCTGCCGGCGGCCACGAAGTTCGTGATCATGGAGGGGCAGCCGGCCGACGGCGACCACGAGTACGAGGCGCTGCTGGCCACCGGCGACCCGGGCCACGAGGCGGTCGAGGTCGACGAGAACGAGATCGCCGAGCTCTTCTATACGAGCGGCACGACCGGCCAGCCCAAGGGCGTGGCGCTGACCCACCGCACCCTGCACCTGCACGCCATCTACGCGGGCATGGGCCTGCGCGTCGGCGACACCGCGGTGGCGCTCCACGTGGTGCCCCTCTTCCACGTCAACGGCTGGGGCACGCCGCACTTCATCACGATGTTCGGCGGCACCCACGTGATGCTCCGCCGTTTCGATCCCGCGGCCCTCCTTGGCCTCATCCAGAAGGAGAAGGTGACGCACGTCCTGGGCGTGCCGACCATCTTCAACGCGCTGATCAACCTGCCCACGCGGGGCGATTACGACCTGTCGAGCCTCGTCACATGCGTCGTCGGCGGCGCGCCGTCCTCGCCGACGCTCATCCGGGGCATCGAGCGCGAGCTCAAGGCCGAGGCCATCGTGGGCTACGGCCTGAGCGAGACCTCGCCGGTCCTGACGCTGGCCTGGTCGCGCCAGCACCTGGCCGAGGCGGAGGGCGCCGAGCGGACTGCCGAACGCAAGGCCTCCACCGGCTGGGCCATCCCCGGTGTGCGCGTCCGGGTGGTCGACCCCACCGGCCAGGACGTCCGTGCCGACGGCGAGCAGCTCGGCGAGATCGTCGCTCGAAGCAACGTCGTGATGGCCGGCTACTACCGCGACGACGCGGCCACCGCGACCGCCATCCGCGACGGCTGGTTCCACACCGGCGACATGGCGACCATCGACGCCGAGGGCTACGTCACGATCAAGGACCGCAGCAAGGACGTCATCATCCGCGGCGGCGAGAACATCTCCTCGGTGGAGATCGAGAACGTCCTGGCCGCCCATCCGGCCGTCCTGGAGGCGGCCGTCGTGGCGGTC
>DATBOX010000035.1:0-3867 GCA_036561685.1 Candidatus Limnocylindrales bacterium
GACTCCGGCACGAGACGAGGGATCATCGCGCGCCGCGTCGGTCCGTCGATCGATGAGATGGCGGCGGCCAGGAACGCGATGAGGTAGAGCGCCGGCAGCGGCGGCGATCCGCTGAGGGTCAGGATGGCCAGGGCGAGACTCGTCGCCCCCATGCCGGCCTGGGTGAGGAGGAGGACCCGCCGGCGTTCGTACGCGTCGGCGATGGCGCCGCCGGGCAGCCTGGCGAGGAGGAAGCCGGCCAGCGTCATCGCCGCGAGGCCCCCGATGGCCAGCGGCGACCCGGTCATCACGAAGACCTGGTACGGCAGGGCGATGGACGTCACCTGGCGACCCAGGGTGCTCACGAGCTGGCCGGCCCACAGCCAGCGGAAGTCGCGGTCGTGTCGCAGCGGACGGATGTCGAGGATGAGCCGCCCCACCAGCGAGCGGCCTGGCGATGGGGAGGGCGGCATGGGCGGGGTTAGGATATCGAGCCGCGGGCCGCGCCTGCGCCCCACGTTATCCATCTGTATACAATCGGCCTCGCCGTCCCGCCCGGGACGCCCCTGCGAGGTATGAGATGGAGCAGAAGCCGCGCGTCGCCCTGATCTTCACGGGCGGGACGATCGACTCGGTGGGCACCGACCGGCTGGACCTGGCCTGGTACATCGAGGCCGGCAAGCGGCTGGAGGCCGGCGAGCTGGTGGCGCGCGTCCCCGAGCTGGACACCATCGCGCGGGTGGAGGAGATCACGTTTCGTCGCCTGCCCAGCCAGGCCATCACGGATCAGGACCTCATCGACCTGTCGGCGACGATCGACCAGCTGTTCGCCGACGATCGCGCCGACGGCGTGGTCATCACCCACGGCACGAACACGCTCGAGGAGACCGCCTACTTCCTGCACCTGACCCTCAAGCACGACCGCCCGGTCGTCGTGGCCGGGGCCATGCGGCCCGCCTCGGGCCTGAGCGCCGACGGCTACCTCAACCTGCTCAACGCGGTCCGGGTGGCCGCCGCGCCGGAGTCGGCCGGCCTCGGCGTCCTGGTCGTCCTCAACGACACCATCCTGAGCGCGCGCGACGCGACCAAGACCGCCACCTACCGTGTCGAGACGTTCCAGGGCCGCGACCTGGGCCCGCTGGGCTACGCCGACAACGACGGCCGGGTGGTCTACTACCACCGCCCGGTGCGGCGTCACACGACGGCCTCGGAGTTCTCGGTGGCCGGCCTCACGGCGCTGCCGCGGGTCGATGTGGTGATCTCCTACCAGGGCGCGGACGGCACCATGATCGATGCCGCGGCCGCGGCCGGGGCCCGTGGCATCGTCAACGGCGGGACCGGGTCCGGCAGACCCACGCCAGGCGAAGAGGAGGCCCTCAAGCGGGCCCAGGCCGGCGGCGCGATCGTCTGCCAGGGGTCGCGCGTCGGCTCCGGGCGGTCTGTGCGCAGCCCCGGTCTGCAGAAGCGAGGATGGGTGGCGGCCGACAACCTCCAGCCCTGGAAGGCGCGCATCCTGCTCGCCCTGGCCCTCACCCGGACGACCGATCCCGACCGCATCCAGGAGATGTTCGACACCTACTGAGCGGCCGGCTGCGCCTCCAGGAGGCGGTGCCGGACCCATACCTGGCCGTCCAGGATGTGGCGGGCGGTGCGCCCCACGGTCACCCCGCGGATGAGCGGCTCACCGGTCGGTCCGGCGGGGTCCGCGGTGCTGACGAC
The DNA here is from genome assembly GCA_036561685.1 of Candidatus Limnocylindrales bacterium. Taxonomy (GTDB): domain Bacteria; phylum Chloroflexota; class Limnocylindria; order Limnocylindrales; family CSP1-4; genus DASPUH01. The sequence continues at coordinate 1,699 of DATBOX010000035.1, forward strand.
GTCCATCACGCCGTACGGATGGGCGATGCGGAGGACGTCAGGCCGGTCGCGGCTCGTGCTGGGCCGGGCCACCTCGTGGACGATCGTGCCGGGCACGCTCGAGGCGGCGGCGGTGGCGATGGCGCCGGTCACCATGTACGAGCGATGGGCCGTCTGCATCGACATGAGACGGGCCAGGAGGTCGCTCGCCGCGGCCTCGACCGTGGCGCCATCACTCGTGACGTACGTGCCGGGCGCGGCGACGAAGCCGACCTTGGGGAGCCCCGGCGAGCGGCGCGTCGCGAGCCGCCGGTCGTCGACCAGACCCAGCCACTCGGCGACCACGCCGCGCACCTCCTCGAGCACGGCCGTGGCGGCCGTGGCCCGCTCGATCTCGGCCGGCGACTCGGCCCCGGTCAGGCCCAGGTCGGTCGCGCGCAGGAACACCACGGGGTTGGCCGCGTCCACGACGGAGGCTTCCAGGCGGCGCCCGTCGGCCAGCTCGACCATGTCCACCGGCCGGCCGGTCGGCAGCAGCTTGCCCGAGACCGAGCCGGCCGGGTCGCGGAAATCGAGATCGATGCGCGCCCCGCAGCCGGGCACGCCCGGGATGGCATAGTCGCCCTCTACCTTGGCCCGTCCGCCCTCGACCGGCACCGAGGCGATGATCAGCTTGCCCGTGTTGGTGTTGTGGATACGCACGGTCGTGAGCGGCTCGACGGCGCGCACGAGACCCTGGTCGATGGCGAACGGCCCGACGGCCGACGAGATGTTGCCGCAGTTGCCGCCCCAGTCCACGACCGGCTCGGCGACGGCGACCTGGGCGAACGTGTAGTCGAGGTCGGCGTCGATCCGGGTGGGCGGCCCGATGAAGGCCGCCTTGCTGGTCTGCGAGGTGGCCCCGCCCAACCCGTTGATCTGGCGGACGTCGGGACTGCCGAAGACGTCGAGCAGGAACGGCTCGCGCGCGGCACGCTCGAGCGGCACGTCGTTCTCGAGGAAGAAGATGGCGCGGCTCGTGCCGCCGCGCAGCACGGCACACCGGACGGGCACCAGGCGCGTCATCACGTGGTCTCCTCCGTTCCGACTCGGGGCGCCACGGCCGGCGCATCCTCGTCGTACCGCGCCGCCAGCGCCTCCAGTTCGGGCAGGCCCACCAGCGCCTGGCGTTCCTGCCAACCGAGCATCGCGTCGAGGAGGCCGCGCGCGTCACCGCTCGAGCGCAGCTCCGTGAACGCGTCGCGGATCGCGGCAGCCGCCACGCGCAGGGCCGTATTGGCGAACAGCACCAGCCGATAGCCCATGGCCTGCAGCTCGGCGGCACTGAGGAGGGGCGTGAGCCCCCCTTCGACCATGTTGGCCACGAGCGGCGCCGCGATACGGCGGGGCAGCGCCTCCAGCGACGCCCGGTCCCGCGGCGCCTCGACGAAGACAAGGTCGGCGCCGGCGGCGGCGTAGGCGGCGGCTCGCACGATGGCCGCCTCGAGCCCCTCGACGGCCAGAGCGTCGGTCCGCGCCACGACCACCAGCTGCTCGTCCCGACGGGCCTCCAGGGCCGCCCGGACCTTGCCCACCATCTCGCTGGTGCTCACCACGGCCTTGCCGTCGAAGTGGCCGCACCGTTTGGGGAAGACCTGGTCCTCCAGCTGGACGCCGGCCGCGCCTGCTCGCTCCATCGCCCGCACGGTGCGTCGCACGTTCAGGGCGTTCCCGAAGCCCGTGTCGATGTCGGCAAGGACGGGCAATGTGACCGCCTCGCAGATCCGGCCGACCTGGTCGACGAGCTCGGTCATCGTCGTCAGACCCACGTCCGGCTGCCCCAGCAGCCCGTTGGCGATGCCGGCCCCGGTCGCGTACACGCACTCGAAGCCGGCCGCTGCCGCCAGCCGTGCCGTGAGGGCATCGGCACATCCCGGCACGACTAGGATCTCCGGGCGGGCCAGGAGCCGCCGCAGGGCCGCCCCCGGGGCCTCGCTGTATACCATCGTCCGTGCACGGTACCACGGGGTGGCGTCGCGGACGGGGCAGCGATGGTATCCTGTATGCCATCGCGTACAGTGGGCCGGACGGGCCTGCGGCGCGGCTGGGAGTGTCCTGTGCGGCCCGAGATCACACGCGCGATCGTGTCCGGCCTGAAGGAGGCCGGTATCGACCTGGTGACCTACCTGCCCGAGTCGTGGCTGCACGACG
>DATBOX010000036.1:0-55383 GCA_036561685.1 Candidatus Limnocylindrales bacterium
GGGCCGATGTTGCACGGCGGGCAGGCCAGGTCGCGGCCCAGCACGGTGCACCGGCCGTCGGCGTCGACGCGGGTGACGGTGTAGGTCTGGCGGCGGTTCCAGTTGGGGCTGTCCAGCGAGAAGATCGGGCCGGTGTTGTACAGGAAGGTGGCCGGGTCGGCGACCGTGGTGGTGAACTTGAAGGAGTAGGTCAGGTCGGCGAAGCCGTCGCCGTCGTTGTCGATGTGGATCAGGTAGAGCACGTCGTCGCCGAACTCGTAGAAGTTCGGGCCGCCGGCCGGACCCTCGAGCGGGATGTAGTTGGCCAGGATCGTCACCGTGTCGGGGTGGTCCGGGCTGACGAAGGCGTACAGGTCGGTGCTGTCGGCGACCGGATCCTTCGAGATGCCGGGCGCTTCGCGGTGGGAGGACATGGATCAGCCTTCCTGGGTGGCGCGACGGGCGCCCTGGAGCAGCCGGGAGGCCAGCTGCGCGTCCTGGTAGACGATCTCGCGGTCACCGACCATGACCGAGACCTCACCGGTGGAGGCGTCGCGCAGGTGGGCGACGACATCGATACCGAGCGGGGTCAGATCGGGCGCGTCGGCGGGCGTGGCCCGGCCGACACCGGCGAGCAACTGGGGGACCGCCGCGGCGGCCCCGATGCCACTGGCGGCGGCCGCACCGGCGGCGACGCTGAGGGCGGTGCCGGCGATGAAGCGGCGGCGAGAGAGTTCAGCCATGGGAGACCCTTTCTCCACACTGGGGATGGGGAGGGCAGACGGGAAGCGGACGGGCTCGGGACGGTCATCGCACCTCGTCAACGGGGACGCCGTCACGGCGCACGCGGCGGGACGGGTCCGCCGGGTTGTACGCGGCCTGTCACCCGGTGGATGAAAGGGTGCTGACATGGAGCACGGGTCGGGCGTCACGCCCGCCGGTTGACGGGCCGCGGCATGCTCCCTACGATGCCCCGACGCCCCGGTCGCCAGGGGTGGACCTGAGGAGAGATGCACACGATGGCTCGCTCGATGTGGCGCGGCGCGGTCCAGTTCGGGCTCGTGACCATCCCCGTCAAGCTCTACCTGGCCACGGAGTCCAACGCCGGGCTGAGCTTCAACCTGCTCCACAAGACGTGCCTGACGCGCGTCCAGATGCGGACCTGGTGCCCCTACCACGAGGAGTACATCAGCCGCGCCGACACGGTCCGCGGCTTCGAGTACGCCAAGGGCCAGTACGTCGTGATCGACGATGCCGACCTTGAGAACGTGCCCCTCAAGACCGTCCGCTCCATCGAGATCGAGACCTTCGTCCCGGCCCGCCGCGACGGTGAGACGGCCAAGTTCGTCAAGTCGGCCTACTACCTGGAGCCCGAGGCGGTCGGGCGCAAGGCGTTCTACCTCCTCCAGGACGTGCTCCGCGAGGACGGCCTCAGCGCCATCTGCAAGATCGTCATCAAGGATCGCGAGGCCCTGGCGGCCATCGACCCGTACCAGCGCACGATGCTGCTCTCGACGCTCTACTGGCCCGACGAGGTCCGCTCCGTCGAGGAGCTGGACCTGCCCGACGAGCAGCAGACGTTCAAGCCGGCCGAGGTCGCCATGGCCCGTAACCTCGTGGCGGCCATGACCACCGAGTTCGATCCGGCGCAGTACCACGACGAGTACCGCGCGGCGCTCCAGAAGGTCATCGAGGCCAAGGTGGCTGGCGAAGAGGTCGAACGACCGGCCGAGGCCCCCAAGGCGGCCGGCACGCTCGTGGACCTGATGAGCGTCCTGGAGGCGAGCGTGGCGGCGGCCCGGGCGACGCGCACCGACGCGAAGGCCGAGCCCGCGTCGCGAGCCAAGGCGCCGGCCAAGGCCGAGGCGCCCGCCGCGGCCGCGTCGGCGAGGCGCAAGGGTCGGGCGGCCGCCGCGGAGGCGGACGAGGAAGCGGCTCCGGTGCGGCGGCGCAAGTCCGCCTGACGCGGCGGCGCACGGGGTGGCCGAGCCGGGTCAGCCGCCGCACCCGTTGGCCGAAGCGGACCAGCTGACCCTCAGCCTGGGCGACGCCGCGCCTGGCGGCCCGGCCGGCGCCGCGTCCGCACAGCCGCGCTCGAAAGGCAAGCCGCCCAAGTTCCGTCCGATGGAGCCGCTGCTCGGCGACGGCCCGTTCGACGACCCCACCTACCGGTTCGAACCGTGGTGGCCCGGGACGCGGGTCCTCGTCACCGTGGCGGACGGGACCGTGCAGCTCGACGCCCGGCACCTGGCCGATCCGCTCACGGCGTTCCCCGAGCTGCGCGAGATCGCGGGGCTCCTGCCGATGCCGGGACCGCACGTGCTTGACGGGGCACTCCTCGTGCTCGATGCCGACGGCCGCCCCGACAGCGACCTGCTCCGCGAGCGACTCTCGTGGCCGGAGGTGCGCGACGGGACTCCGGCCTTCGTGGCCAGCGACCTGTTGATGGCGGGCGGCGTGGACATCACCGGCCTCCCCTTCCGAGTGCGCCTGGAACGGCTCACCGAGCTGCTGCACGAGGCCGACTGGTGCATGGTCGCGCGCGGCTACGAGGGCGACGGGATGGCGGTGGCGGCCGCCCTCGAGTCGATGGGGCTCACCGCGATGTCCGCCAGGCATCTGGAGTCCCGTTACCACCCCGGGCCGTCGCGCGGCGCGTGGCTGCGGCTGCCGCTGCAGCCGGCCGTCGCACCGACGAGGCCGCCGTCGCTGGCGCTCATCCAGCGGCTGGGCCTGTAGCCCGACCAGTAGGCGGGACGACCCGGAGTTCCGCGTCCGCTTCGGTGACGCGCGCCAGGACGGCGTCTCGCAGATGGTCCAGAGCCGCCTGGATGTCACGCGTGGTGGTCGAGATGGAGGTCAGCGACGCCTTCATGCGGCGAACCGCCTCCAGCTCCTGGCGCACACCCGTGAGCGCGACACGGATGGCCTCCGCGTCGACCTCGACGCGCCGATCGCGCAGCGTGGCGAGCGCCAGCAGACGAGCCAGGCGAAGGGCCGCCTCCAACGTGGCGCGGTCGGGCGCATCGGGATCGAGGACGCAGTAGACGTCACCGGCGCGGACATCGAACGGCGCGATCCCGGTCGGCGCGTGGGCCGGCGTGAACACCACCAGGGCGACGGCCGCATCGCGATTGGTCCGCGCCTCGCGCAGCTCGTCGCGCATGGCCCGACCGGAGATGGCTCGGTCCTTGGCCTCGACGACGACGCGGACATCGGCACCCCCGGTGACGCCCGGGTCGAGCGTCAGCACGAAGTCGCCCTTCTTGGAGGCGATCGTGGCGCCGGCCTCCAGCCCGGTCCGGTCCAGGAAGTCGCCGCAGCCGCGGGCGATATCGCCCAGGAAGTCGGCCACCAGCGCCTCGAAGTCGGCGCCCTTGGCGGCCGAACGGGCCCGTTCGGCGCCGCGCGCCGCGGCCGCCGCCTCGATGGCGGTCAGGCGGTCATTCAGCTGCAGGAACCCGTCGCTGACCTCCTTGCGGAACTGGTGCAGCGGCGAGTTGAGGCGCGTGGGGTCGAGCAGCAGCGCCAGGCGCGACGCGTCGCCATCGAAGTAGGTGCCCAGCAGCTCGCGCATGCGGCCGATGGCACTATCGCGGCGCGTCTCGTCGAAGAGGTCGTTGACGAACGTGCGGAGGGCGCCGCGATCGCCCAGGAACTTCTCCAGGGTGCGCGGCAGGCGCCCGTCACCGTCGGCGAAGTTGAGGCGCAGGGCCTCTTCAAGGGCGCGGCCCGCCTGCTCGTTGGCGACCTGGGTGCGCGCCAGGAGGGCGTCGAACTCGTGACGCACGACGTCCACGTTGACCGACACGCCGGCGTCGTGGAGCGCCATCAGGCCGATGCGCACGGCGCGCTCGACGATTCCCGGCCGCTCCTCGGCCGGGCGGCCGGTCAGGAACGCGGCCGCCCCGCCGTCCACCAGCAGGAGGTCCTGGATCCGCACCCGGTCGCCGTCGATCGAGACAACGGCGGATCGATCGTCCGGCACGGGGCGGCGGCCCGGCAGGACGGTCACGGGCGGTCGGTCGAGCAGGACGGCGGCTTCCATGGGACGGGCCTCCTGTTAGGGACGGTCCAGGGTTCGACGGCCGGCCAGCGAGCCGGCGACGGCGGCTCCCAGCGCGACCACGGACGGCAGCACCAGCAGGCGCAGGTCGAGCGTGACCGCGAGGAAGAGGTAGCAGGCGACGACGGCGCAGATGGCGACGTCCTTGGTGGTGTCCATGGCCGGCATCGTGGGGAGCCGCGGTGCCACCTTGGATGGCACGACGCACGCGGGTAGGATGGCGCGCATGTCCCGGACTCGCGGGCGGCCTGCCGCGCCGGTCCTCATGTGCCTGGCCATGCTTGGTGTCGTGGGCGCCTGCAGCGGCGGACCGGCCGGCACGAGCGGATCCCCCGCGACGACCGCGCCGATCGGATCGTCGATACCAGCGGCCAGGACGGCGCCGGCCACCGGGTCGCCATCGGTATCCTCCACTCCTGTGTCGACGCCCGGCCCGACCCCCACGCCATCACCTGCTCCGCCGCTCGCCGTCACTTCCTCGGCATTTGCGAACGGCGGCGCCATCGCCGCTCGCTACACCTGTAGTGGCGCGGACGTCTCCCCGCCCCTCGCGTGGAGCCATGTGCCCAACGGCACGGTCGCCTTCGCCCTCGTGGTCGTGGACACCGACGCAAGCGACTTCGTGCACTGGGTCGTCTCGGACATCCCGGGCGACCTCTCAGCGCTCGCGGCGGGTCAGCGGGCCGGGGTGGCCGGGCGCAACAGCTTCGGTGGGGTCGGGTATGGCGGGCCGTGTCCCCCGGTCGGATCCGGGGCCCACCACTACGTCTTCACCCTGTACGCCCTGTCGCACAGGCTTGGCCTGGGCGGCGTCCCGACCGCGACGCAGGTCCGGACGGCCGCGGCCAAGGTCACCCTGGCCACGGCGCACCTCACCGGGACGTTCCGCCGCTAGAGCACCTTGCCCGGGTTGAGGATGCCCAGCGGATCAAGCGCGGACTTGAGGGCCCGCATGACACGGACGGCGTCCGGTCCGCGTTGCGCCTCCAGGTAGGCCCGCTTGGCGACGCCGGTGCCGTGCTCGCCGGTGATGGTGCCGCCGAGGGCGATGGCGGCCTCGTAGATGCGCGCCCGGGCGGCGTTGATGCGCGGTTCCGCGGTCGGGTCGTCACGGTCGACCACGAACGTGGGGTGGAGGTTGCCGTCGCCGGCGTGGCCGAAGACGCCCACCGGCAGGCCGGCCTCCGCGCTGATGGCCTCGATCGCATCGAGCAGCTCCGGCACCCGGCTGCGCGGCACGCCGACGTCGTCCATCCGCGCCACGCCCGCCTGCTCGAGCGACCAGTGGGCCTTTCGCCGCGCCTCGCGCAGCCAGTCGGCCTCGGTCGCGTCCGCCGCGCGGGCCGTCTCGGTGGCGCCGGCGGCCCGGCAGGCGGCCTCGGCGCGGTCCAGCTCGTCGGCCGCCGCCACGCCCGCATCCGACTCGATCATCAGCATCGCTCCGGCGTCCTCCGGCAGGCCCACCCGCATGGCCGCATCGACGGCGCGGATCGTGAAGCGGTCCATGAGTTCCAGCGTCACCGGGACGAGGCCGGCCGCCGTGATCCCGGCGACCGCCCGCCCGGCGTCATGGACGGAGGCGAAGAAGGCCAGCAAGGTCAGCTTGGGCGGCGGCGCCGGGTGCAGCCGCAGCGTCGCCTCGGTGATGATGCCGAGCGTCCCCTCCGAGCCGATGAAGAGGTGCGTCAGGTCGTAGCCGGCGACGTCCTTGATCGTCTTGCCGCCGGTCCGGATGACGGTGCCGTCGGCAAGGACCACCTCCAGTCCAAGAACGGCGTCGCGGGTCACGCCGTACTTGAGGCAGCGCAGGCCGCCGGAGTCCTCGGCCAGGTTGCCGCCGATCGTGCAGGTCTCGAAGCTGGCCGGGTCGGGCGCGTAGAAGAGGCCGACCGCCGCGGCCGCCCGGCCCAGGTCGGCGTTGATGACCCCCGGCTGGACCACTGCCACCAGGTTGGCCTGGTCGATCTCCAGGATGGCCGCCATGCCGGTCATGACGACCGTCAGCGCGCCCTCGACGCCGGTGGCCCCGCCCGACAGCCCGGTGCCCGCCCCGCGCGGCACCAGCGGCACGCCGTGCGCCGCGGCCAGCCGCACGATCGCTGCCACCTCGGCGGTCGTGGCGGGGAACGCGACCCCCAGCGGCACGCCGGGGTGGAGGTACTCGGTCTCGTCGTAGCGGTACGCCTCGACCTCGCCGGGTTCCGTCAGGACCCGCAGGTCCGGCAGCGCCGCCCGGAGCGCCTCGAGGAACCCGGCGCCCATCGTCAGCCCGCCTCGCGGACCCGTCGGTAGGCCCGCCCGACCACGACCACGGCCGGCAGGCGATCGAGCAACTCGCCCATCGCCGCGGCGTCGGCCGAGCCGTCGCGCCGGGCGACGAGGAGGCGCCCTTCGAGCTTGCGGGCGTACTCGGGCTGGGCATCCGTCTCGGCCAGGTCCAGCCGGTCGCCGCGCCGCGCGCCGGCGGCCAGGAGCGACTCGACCTCGTCCCGGCCCCCGTGGCGCGAATCACGCCGGACCTCGTTCACGGCGCGCCACCGCGGCTGCCGTAGCAGGATGCCGCGCCACAGCCGGCCCACGGCGGGCGTCACGCGGCCGTCGCCGGCCATGGGGCGGTCCGCCAGCTCGTGGCCATCGGCCCAGCGCGAGGCCTGGTGCAGGAGGGCATACTCGTCGAGGGCCACGTACGCGTCCAGCGCCCCGAGCGGGTTCGCGCCGCCGAAGATGGCCCGGATGGCCGGCCAGAACGCCTCGGCCAGGTCCAGGTCGATGGCCCGCACCGTGCGGTGGAAATAGACCGTCTGGTACATGAAGAGGCGGGCCGTGAGGAACATCTCGAGCGCCCCCAGGCCGGACTCGTAGAGGGCGAGGCCGCCCGGCGAGACGAAGGTGTAGCGCCGCAGGCGGTCCGCGTCCACGGGCACGGTCCGCACGCCGGTCATGTAGGCGTCGCGCCGTACGTAGTCCAGGTTGTCGACGGTGAAGACGCCGCTGAACAGCGGCTGCATGAGGCGCACCCAGCGCGGCATCGCCGCGTCGGCCAGGGGCGGCTTGCTGATGAGGAAGCTGACCCAGGCCGGATCGATGGCCTCGGCCCCGCGGAAGGCCGCCTTGTCGGCACCGTCGCCCGGCGCTCGCCGCAGCCCGCTGATGAGGGGCGCCAGCGACCGTTCGATGATGGCCTGGCCAAGGTCCTCGTGGCTGAGGCGCTTGCCGGGGTCACGGCTGGGGTGGCGCGGCGCGGGGAAGCGCGCCAGGACGTGCTGGTCGAAGAAGTGGGCGAAGGGCCCGTGGCCCACGTCGTGCAGGAGGCCGGCGACCCGCAGCGTCTCGACCACCAGGCCGGCCGAAGGGACGGCCTGCCCATCGGCTGTCAGCACCTCCCGCAGCGACGGGTAGAGCGAGCGACCCCACAGGCCCGCCTCGTGCATCACGCCAAGGCCGTGGGTGAAGCGGCTGTGCTCGGCGGTCGGGAAGACCCATCGGGCGCTCTGCAGCTGGCTGATGCGGCGAAGGCGCTGCACCCACGGCGAGTCGAGCAGGTCCTCCTCGGCGACCGTCTCCGGGGGCAGGCCGGCCTCCGCGCTCTGGGCCGGCGTGAGCCGCTTGGTCAGCTCCAGGTAGCCGTGGATGGGGTCGCTGATCAGGTTGACCGCGGCGAAGCGGGGGTGGGCCACGCCCGGAGTCTAGCGTCGGCCGGGGTGCGCGCCGGTATCCTTCGCCAATGGACCAGGACGACCTGAAGCGCCAGGCCGCCGAGCGTGCCGCCGAGCTGGTGGAGCCCGGGATGGTGGTGGGCCTGGGCGGCGGGACCACCGCCCTGCTGGCGGTGCGCCGCTTGGCGTCCCTGTTCCGCGAGGGCGCGCTGCGCGACATCGTCGGCGCGCCGTGCAGCGAGCGGGTCGCGGTGGTGGCGCGGGACCTTGGCCTGCCGCTCGTGACCCTCGAGGAACGGCCCACCATCGACCTGACCATCGACGGCGCGGACGAGGTCGATCCGCATCTCCGCCTCATCAAGGGCGGCGGCGGGGCGCTGCTGCGCGAGAAGATCGTCGCCCAGGCCAGCACTCGCGAGGTCATCGTGGTCGACGCATCCAAGCTGTCCGACCGACTGGGCACCCACCACGCCCTGCCGCTGCAGGTGACGCCCTTCGGCTGGCGGACGCAGCTGCCGTTCCTGGAGGCGCTCGGGCTGCGGCCCACGCTGCGCCTCGACGGCGCCGGGCGGCCGGTCCAGACGGATCAGGGCGACTTCCTGCTGGACTGCGCCATCGCGCCGCTGGACGAACCCGAGGTGCTGGCGCAGACCCTGGAAGGGCGCGCGGGGATCGTGGAGCACGGCCTGTTCATCGGTCTGGCGACCGACCTGATCGTGGCCGGGCCGTCCGGCATCGAGCATCGGCCCGCCGGTCGCGCGGCATGATCCAGATCGCCCCGTCCATCCTCGCGGCCGACCAGGGCCACCTGGCCGACCAGGTCGAGGCCACCTTCAAGGCCGGCGTGCGCCGCCTGCACGTCGACGTGATGGATGGCCGCTTCGTGCCCAACATCACGATCGGGCCCACGGTCGTGGCGGCCCTGCGGCCGATCGCGGACCGCTACGGGGCCCTCGTGGAGACGCACCTCATGATCGTGGAGCCGGACCTCTGGCTGGGGCCGTTCCGCGAGGCCGGCGCGGACGTGCTGATCGTCCACGCCGAGGCGGCGCCGCACCTGCACCGGTCACTGCGCCGCATCCGCGAGCTCGGTGGCGGGCCCGGCGCGGCCATCAACCCCGCCACCCCGCTGACGGCCCTGGAGGAGGTCCTCGACGAGCTGGACATGGCCCTGGTCATGACGGTCGAACCTGGCTTCGGCGGCCAGGAGCTGATCCCGTACACGCTCGACAAGGTGCGCCGTCTCCACGCGCTCCTCGAGGCGCGGGGCCTCGCCGACCGCGTGGCCGTGGAGGTCGACGGCGGGATCCACGCCGGCACCATCGCCGCTGCTCAGGCCGCCGGCGCCACGCTGGCCGTGGCCGGCACGGCCGTCTACAACACCGAGGGCTCGATCGAGGCCAACCTGCGGCTCCTGCACGCGGCCTGCGCCGCGGGGCCGAGCTAGCTCGTCTTCTCCACGTGGCCGCCGAACTCGAAGCGCATCGCGGAGAGGATGCGGTCGGCGAAGTCGCCCTCGCCGCGTGAGGAGAAGCGCTCGAAGAGGGCCGCGGTCAGGACGTGCGCCGGCACGCTCGTGTCGACGGCCGCCTGGACCGTCCAGCGCCCCTCGCCCGAGTCCGAGACGCGCCCGCTGAAGTTGGCCAGGGCCGGATCGGCCAGGAGGGCGTGGGCGGTCAGGTCGAGCAGCCATGAGGCGATGACGCTGCCCCGGCGCCACACTTCCGTCACGTCGGCCAGGTCCAGGTCGAAACGGTAGAGCTCCGGGTCGCGGAGCGGTGCCGTTTCCGCGTCGACCTCCGCCTTGGCGGCGCCGGCGTTGGCGTGGCGCAGGACGTTGAGGCCCTCCGCGTAAGCGGCCATGATCCCGTACTCGATGCCGTTGTGGACCATCTTCACGAAGTGGCCGGCGCCGCTGGGGCCGCAGTGGAGGTAGCCCTGCTCGGCCGGCCCGGCACGTCCCTTGCGGCCTTGCGTGCGCGGCACATCCCCGATCCCAGGGGCGAGCGTCCGGAAGATCGGATCGAGCCGCCCCACCGCCTCGGCCGGCCCGCCGATCATCAGGCAGTAGCCCCGCTCCAGGCCGAAGACCCCACCGCTCGTGCCGCAGTCGACGTAGTGCACGCCGCGGTCCGTAAGGCCGTGCGCCCGCCGGATGTCGTCGCCGTAGTAGGAGTTGCCGCCGTCGATGACGGTATCGCCCTTGGCGAGGTGCGGCGCGAGCTGGGCAATGGTGTCGTCAACGGCCGCCGCGGGCACCATCAGCCATATCGCCCGCGGCGCCGCCAGCTGCGTGACCAGGTCCTCCAGAGAGGTCGCGCCGGCGGACAGCGAGCCGTCGGCCACGAGGCCGTTGACGGTCTCCTCGTGACGCGCGTATCCGACCACGTGGTGGCCGCCGCGCAGGAGGCGACGTGACATGTTGGCGCCCATGCGCCCGAGTCCGATGAGGCCGAGTTGCATCGATCCCTCTTCTGGCTGCCTAAAGGTTTTCTATCACCGGCCGACCCAGCGAGTCTAGCGCTCGGCTATCCTTGCCCCACTTACACCTGCACCCCGCTGCCCGTGACTGGAGTCCCCCATGAAGGTCGGTGTTGCGAGAGAGACCGCGCCCGGCGAACGGCGCGTCGCCCTGGTGCCCGACGCGATCGGCAAGCTGACCGCAGCGGGCCTGGAGATCCTCATCGAGAGCGGTGCCGGCGCAGGTGCCCAGATCCCCGATGGCTCGTTTGCCGACGCCGGCGCCCACCCCGTCTCGACGACTGAGCTGTACGCCACCGCCGACGTCATCCTGCGGGTCCAGAAGCCCAGCGCCGACGAGATCGCCCGGCTGCGCCAGGGCCAGACCGTCATCGGCCTCCTCCAGCCGCTCATCGACCCGGCCACGGCCAAGGCCCTGGCCGACCGCGGCGTGACCGCCATCAGCCTCGACGCCCTGCCGCGCACCCTGAGCCGCGCCCAGGGCATGGACGCGCTCTCGTCGCAGGCCAACGTGGGCGGCTACAAGGCCGTCCTCATCGCGGCGACGACGTTCGGCCGGTACTTCCCCTTGCTGACCACGGCCGCCGGCACGGCCAAGCCCGCCAACGTGCTGATCCTGGGCATCGGCGTGGCCGGCCTGCAGGCCATCGGCACGGCCCGGCGGCTTGGCGCCGTCGTCAAGGCCTACGACGTCCGTGCCGAGACCAAGGAGCAGGCGGAGTCGCTGGGGGCCCAGTTCCTGGTCCTCAAGTCGGTCGCCGACGCCTCCGGCGAGGGCGGCTACGCGCGGGCCCTGACGCCCGAAGAGCAGGCCGCGCAGCAAACGGAGCTCAACGGCTTCATCGCCCAGATGGACGTCGTGATCACCACTGCCCAGGTGCCCGGCCGACGCCCGCCGGTGCTGGTGACAGCCGAGGCGGTGCGGGGCATGCGACCGGGCTCGGTCATCGTCGACATGGCGGCCAGCGCCCTCGGCGGCAACGTCGAGCTGTCGAAGGTCGGCGAGACGGTCGTCACCGACAACGCCGTGACGATCGTGGCGCCCGACAACCTGCCGGCCACGATGCCGGCCGGCGCGTCCGCCTTCTACGCCCGCAACATCTCGACGCTCCTGCTGCACCTCGTCAAGGACGGGGCGCTGGCCCTGGATCCGGCCGATGAGATCACGGCCGCGACGGTCATCACCCAGGGCGGCCGCGTCGTGCAGGCCGCCACGGCCAAGTTGCTCGAGCCGCCCGCGGCTCCCGGAGGCGCATCCGCATGAGCCCCGAACTCCTGTCCGCGCTGACGATCTTCGTGCTGGCCATCCTGGTCGGCTTCGAGGTCATCAGCAAGGTCCCGGCGACGCTGCACACGCCCCTGATGTCCGGTGCCAACTCGATCCACGGCATCGTGCTCGTGGGGGCCATGGTCATCGCCGTGGAGGCCACCGATCCGCTGAGCCAGGTGCTCAGCTTCGTCGCCGTGGCCTTCGCCGCCATGAACGTGGTGGGTGGCTACGTCGTCACCGACCGGATGCTGCAGATGTTCCGCAAGCGCCCCACCGCGCCGCAGCCGGCCGCGCCGGCCGACGGCGACAAGGGCTAGGCGACCGACTCGATGTCGACCCTCGACACCGTCATCCAGCTCATCTACCTCGCCGCCGCGGCCTGCTTCGTGCTCGGCCTGCACCAGATGAACTCGCCGGCCACGGCCCGCAACGGCAACCGCCTGTCGGCCGTCGGCATGGCCGCGGCGGTCGTCGGCACGGTCGTGCTCATCGCCAGCGGCTCGTACGCCGATGTCAAGGCGAGCGCATGGATCATCATCGCGGCCGGCCTGATCGTCGGCGGGGGCCTTGGGTACTACACGGCGCGGACCGTCCAGATGACGGCCATGCCGCAGCTGGTCAGCATCTTCAACGCGGTCGGCGGCGGGGCCGCGGCCCTCATCGCCATCGACGACTACATCCGCCTGTCGGGCGTGGTGGGCGCCTCGATCCCCCTCGAGGTCTCCATCCCGACGGTCCTCGACGTGATCATCGGCGGCATCACCTTCACCGGCTCGGTCATCGCCGCGGGCAAGCTGCAGGGCCTCATCGGCGGCCAGCCGATCATCCTGCCCGGCTCACGGATCCTGACGGCCGCCCTGGCCGTGGTGGCCGTGGTCGGTGCCCTCTTCCTCCTGGCCGGCAACATCAGCCTGCCCATCTTCGCGGTCATCCTGCTGGCCGGCCTGCTCTTCGGCGTGACGATGGTGCTGCCCATCGGCGGCGCCGACATGCCGGTCGTCATCTCCCTGTTGAACTCGTTCACCGGCACTGCCGTGGCGATGGCCGGTTTCGTGCTGAGCGACCCCGTCCTGATCATCGCCGGCGCCCTGGTCGGCGCCTCCGGCGCGATCCTGACCAAGCTGATGGCCGATGCCATGAACCGGTCGGTCCTGAACATCATGATCGGCGGGTTCGGCACCGGCGACACTGCGGCCGGCGCCTCGACGGGCGGTCCGGCCGGTGCGGTGCGGGAGATCGGCGCCGACGACGCCGCCATCCAGCTGGCCTACGCCCAGCACGTCATCATCGTGCCGGGCTACGGCCTGGCCGTGGCGCAGGCCCAGCACGGTGTGCGCGAGCTGGCCGAGCTGCTCGAGGCGCGCGGGGTCGACGTCAAGTACGCCATCCATCCGGTGGCCGGGCGCATGCCGGGTCACATGAACGTGCTGCTGGCGGAGGCGAACGTGCCCTACCCGCAGCTCAAGGAGATGGACGAGATCAACCCCGAGTTCGAGCGGGCCGACGTGGCCCTCGTGGTGGGGGCCAACGACGTCACCAACCCGGCTGCCCGCAGCAACACGGCTTCGCCCATCTACGGCATGCCGATCCTGGACGTCGACAAGGCCCACAGCATCATCGTCATCAAGCGCTCGATGCGGCCGGGCTACGCCGGCATCGACAACGAGCTCTACCTCAACCCCAAGACGGGCATGCTCTTCGCCGACGCGAAGGACGGCCTGGCCCAGCTGGTGGCGGCGGTCAAGGCGGTCTGACGGGGCCGTAGGCGGGCCAGCCGGCGTTACGCCCGAGCGACCTTGCCCTCGCGGGCCCCCTTGCCCTTGCGCGGGGCCTCCACGCGGACGTGCCCGGGGCTCATGGCGCGCTCCATGTTCAGCGGCGCCAGCTCGCCGAGCGATTCGGCCACCACGAGCGCATCGTCGCCAGGCTGCACGATGTACTCCGCCGGCGGGTTGGTGATGGTCGTGCCCCCGCGGCTGATCGACAGCAGCGTGGCCCGATGCTCCCCCCGCAGCCGGGCGCTGAGCTCGTTGGCAGAGAGACCCACGTACGCCTCCGGCAGGGCCACCCGGTAGAGCTCCGACCCCTCGCCGCCCGAGACGATGTCGGTCACGACCTCGGCCAGGCCGGGATAGAGGGCCGAGCGCGCCAGGAGGTGTGAGGCCAGGAGGCTCGTGACGAGGATCTCGTCGGCATGGGCACGCTGGAAATGCTCGACATGGCGGGGGTTGTTGACCTCCGCCACGACCCGCACGGCGGGCGCCTCGGCCTTGAGGGCCATCACGGTCAGGATGTCGCGCATGTCGGCCTCGTTGGAGTCGTCGGTCGGCACGACCACGATCACCGACGCCTCGGCCACGTTGGCCCGCCGCAGGTCAGACACCTCGGTCGGATCGCCCTTCACGAAGTAGGTGTGATCGCCGCCCGGGTTGCGGTCAGCGCTATGGATGATGACGATGCGCTTGCGGTACTCGTCGCCGCGCAGTTCCAGGATCAGGTCGCGGGCGGTGGCATTCCAGCCGCAGACGACGATGTGGTCTCGATAGCCTGCGGCGCCCATGCCCTGGCCCTCCTTGAGCAGGAAGTCGATGACGGCGGCGACCAGGGCACCGGTGATCGTGCCCAGCATGGCGACGCCGAAGAGGATGAGCAGCCAGCTGATGAGCCAGCCGGCGGGGCTCTTGACGAAGGTCGAGTCGCCCTGGCCGAAGATCGTGGTGACGCCCCAGTAGAACGACGAGCCGAACGACTCGAACGTCCACGACTTCTCGACCAGGGTGATGAGCAGGGCGGCGATCGCCACCAGGACGATGATCCCGCCCGCCAGCGACAGCACGAACCGGCGGTCCAGGCCGCCACGGATCCGTTTGGCATGCCACGCCACGCGCCGCATCAGCGGCACGTCGAGCAGCGGTAGCAGCGATGTGCGGAAGCGGCCCAACTCGTCTCTCCCTGTCCCGGTGCAGGATACCGGGCGCTATCCTGCCGGTATGTGGGCTCCGCGCGTCGAGCAGCAGGCCGAGCTGCCGATCCCCCGCGAGCGGTTCTTCGATCTCGTGTCGACCGCCGCGGGCCTCGGGCGCTGGCTGGACGAGGCCGCGCTCGCCGGCGGCCGGGCCGAACCGGGCGCCGCCGTCCGCCTGCGGCTTCTGGATTCGGTGGTCGAGGGCAAGGTCGTGGCGGTGGACGCGCCGCAGCACGTGAGCTTCAGCTGGGACTACCCCGACGCGCCGCTGGCGGCGCCCACCATCGTCGCTTTCGATGCCATCGACCACGGGGTTCGGAGCCACGTGACGATCCGCCACGTCGGCTTCCGGAGCCGCCGCCAGGTCGACCTCCACGACGCCCTCTGGCGCTACTGGTTCGGCCGCCTCCGCGAGGCCGCCCGGCAGGCCTGACGGGCCGGCCGCCGGCGCCGCCATCCCACGACTCACGACACCATCCTGCGGCTCACCAGCCTGGTTGGTGCTACGAGCCTCCGGCGGGCGATCGGGGGTGCCGGGCGATCCCCTCCACGTTCGATCCGGCGTTCCACCGCCTTTGACGCCAGCCGGATCGCACGTACCACCAAACCGGTTGGCGTGCGAAGGGAGCCGCCCGGGTCAGCTGTCGAGGAGCGCCTCCGCCTCGATCTCGACCTTCCAGCGCGGGTCAAGGAGGCCGGCCACGACCACCATCGTTGCGGCCGGGCGGATGTCGCCGAAGATCTCGCCGTGCACGCGGCCCACGGCGGTCCCGTCGGCGGGGTCGAGGATGAACATCCGTGTCCGCACGACGTGACGCGGCTCCCCACCTGCCTCGGCCAGGGCGGCCAGGATGATCTCGAAGCAGCGGCGCGCCTGGACGGCCACGTCGGGGTCGACCGACCCGTCGGGCCAGATGGGTGCCGTGCCCGAGACCAGGACCCGATCGCCCGATCGCACGGCCCGGCTGAACCCGATCGTGGCCTCGAACGGCGACCCCGAGCTGACCAGCGCGCGTGGTGCCCTCCCGATCACGAAACTCGTCTGGAAGCTGTGCGCACCGGAGCTGACGGGCCGATCGATCTCTGGCTCGTCCGGTCCCGACTGTGACAGCACCCGGATGACCTCGTGGCGCACCTTGCCCAGCTCGACGCCGAGCGACTCCAGGACTCCAGCCGCGATGCCCTCGCCCTCGCGCACGAGCCCCAGCAGGAGATGCTCCGTGCCGATGTAGTGGTGGCCCAGGCGGCGCGCCTCGTCGATGGCCAGCTCGATGACCCGCTTCGCCCGGGGCGTCAGCCCCACCTCGCCTAACGTGGGCTTATCACCGGCGCCGATGATGAACTCGACCGCCGTGCGCACCTTGGGCAGCTCGAGGTTCATGTTCTCCAGGACCCGCGCGGCGACGCCATCTGCCTCCCGGATCAGGCCCAGCAGGATGTGCTCCGTGCCGATGTAGCCGTGGTTGAACCGCTGCGCCTCGTCCTGCGCGAGGGTCAGGACGTGCCGGGCACGGTCCGTGAAGCGGTCGAAGCGGTCATGGGTCGCCATCAGCCGGGGCTCTGGTAGACGTCGGCGGCGTGTCGCAGCGCAGCGGCGATGTCGGCGCGCAGGCTTGAAGGCCCCAGGACCTCGACATCGGCGCCCCAGCCCAGGATCCAGAGGCGGATCTCGCGGACGCCCGCCACACGACCGCGCCACACGAGCGAGCCGTCGGGCTGCGTCTCGAGTTCCTGGGAAGGATGCCAGCGCGTCTCGGCGACCCGCTTGGCGACCGACGGGGCGAAGCGCAGGACGACCGTCTCGAGCGGTTCGTCGGCCATGATGTCCCACGCTCGGCGCAGTTCGGCCGAGGGGTCGAAGCCCGGATCCGGGGCGAACGTCTCGGGCGTCAGTGAGGCGCTCAGGATGCGTTCGACCTTGAAGGTCCGGACGGCCCCCCGGTCCTCGTCGAAGCCGATCAGGTAGAGCGCGTGGGTCAGCGCCGACGGCTCGAGGGCATACGGCCGCACCCGGGTGCGGCGCTGCCCACGCTCGGGGTCGTAGGCCGCCGCGTCGTAGTCGATGACCACGACCCGCCGACCGGCCCAGGCCTGTGTCAGGGCCCGGAAGACGCTCGTGAAGCGCTCGTTGGCGGGGGTGCTGGCGAAGGCGTCGGCGGTCGCCCGGATGTGCTGGGCGAGGACGTCGGGCAGGACGTGCGCCAGCTTGACGAAGGCGCCGATCAGCTCCGGGTCCTGCTCATCGCTGGCCTTGGCCAGGACGCGCGCCGCCAGGAACAGCGTGGTGGCCTCGTCGAGCGTCAGATTGAGGGGCGGCAGGAACGCGCCGCTCTCGAGCCCCCAGCGACCACCGTCCTGCCAGATGGGGAGGGCCCCGTCCAGGCTCATCGCTTCCAGGTCCCGGTAGGCGGTGCGCTTGGAGATGCCGACCTGCTCGGCGATGTCGGCTGCGCTGATTCCGTCGGGGTGGCCGTGCAGGATCATCGCCACGCGGAGGTAGCGGGCCGCCCGATCCCACTTGCCGCCGTGGGCCTCCCAGGTCGCACCTCGTGTCGCCATCGGGGACAGCCTACGGTGCCGTGACGCCGGGCGGCGGCTGGATGGCCACCGGCGTCGACCGCAGGGTGGCGGTCAGCTGCGCCTGCAGCACGCCCTGTACGCCGCCGCCGGGCCACGAATCGGGCGGCAGGCCGGAGACCTGGACGGAGGCCATGCCGAGTTGGCCGTCCGCGAAGACCCACCAGTCCAGCTGGCCGCGCCAGTCGTGGAGGTCCGGCACGCCGCCCGCCGCGGTCGTCTCGGCCAGCCACTCGAGTTCCGGGAAGCCGCCCAGGGCCAGGGTGCCCGTCGTCAGCGTGCGGCAATGCCGCGCCGTGGCACCGCCGACCTGCTCGAACCCCACGTCCTCGGCCGCGACGCGCAGGGCCGGCGTCAGGGCCGTCTGGACCACGGCGTCGTCAAGCGTCGGCGCCGGGGCCGTCCGACCGACGGGCAACGCGACCGTGCGCCACGTGCCGGAACCGCTGGCCTCCTGCCAGGCCGCCCCGGCCACCTCGACGTAGGCGCGAGAAGAGGTCAGGCCGTCGCGGGTGCCGGTCGCCTGCCAGCGCTCGTCGATGCCGGCGCGCGCGCCGCTGACGGTGCTCGTGGCACGCTCCCGGCGGTCCACCGTGGCCGAGGCGGTGATGTCCACCGCGGCGTAGGCTCCGGCCGTGAGCGTGCCCTCGCACAGGGGTGGCGTCGACGCCGTGCCGACCGGCCCGTAGATCGAGGAGGGTGGAGCGGCCGCCTCCAGGGCCAAGCCGTTGACGAAGATCGCGCCGCCGAGGAGCCCGCCCGTGGCCAGGGTCAGGGCCATGGCCAGGCTGGCGCCCACGATCAGGCGGCGCTGCCGGTCGGCCGACTCGCCGACGAGCCGGCGCGCGATCCCGAGGCCGGCGAACAGGCAGGTCAGCACGAGCGCGGTCGTGCCTGCGTACATCGCCTCCGGCGACGGCACGGTCAGCAACGCGTCACCGGATGTCTCCGCCTCGAAGGCGCCGAACAGGACGGGGATCAGCACCAGGCAGGCCAGCACGCCGAGCCAGCCCATCACGACCGACGAGCGGTCGCCGACCGCGAGTGGCGGATAGCGGACAGCGACGGCGGCCACGGCGACGGGACCAAGGGCGGCGACGCCCACCAGCCCGTCGACCGGCCCGCCCGGGTGGTAGAGGGCCAGGATGCCCACGACGGCGCCGGCCCACAGCAGCAGCAGGAAGGCCGCGATGAGGCGGAGCTGGAACAGACGAACGCGCATCGGCGCCGCAGCTTACGCCGTCGCGCGCCCTACCATGCCCCCATGGTCGACCGGCCGTTCGTCAGCCTGCTCAGCGACTTCGGCTTGCGCGACCCCTCGGCCGGCATCATGCGGGCCGTGATCCTGGGCATCGCGCCGCAGGCGAACGTGGTCGACATCTCGCACGACGTGGCCAAGTTCCGGGTGCGCGACGGCGCCCTCCTCCTGTGGTGCGCCGCCCCGTACCTCCCGGTGGGGTCCCACGTGGCGGTGGTGGACCCGGGGGTAGGAACGGAGCGGCGGCCGATCGCCGTGCGGGTGCACCGTGGCGACGTCCTCATCGGCCCGGACAACGGCCTGCTGCTGCCCGCGGCGGAGCGGCTCGGTGGGATCGTCGACGCGCGGCTCCTGGCCTCGACCGCCCATCGCCTGCCCGTGGTCTCCAGCTCGTTCCACGGGCGCGACATCTTCGCTCCCGCCGCGGCCCACCTGGCGACGGGCGTCCCCTTCGCGGCGCTGGGCCCGGAACTCGCCCTCGACAGCCTGGTGCGGCTGACCTGGCCGGCACCGGAGGTCGGCCACGGGACGTTGGCGGCCACGGTCCTGTACGTCGACACGTTCGGCAACCTGAAGCTCGGCGCGGAAGCCGGCCACCTGCACGCGGCGCTCGGTGAACTGGCCTGGGGCGCGCCCCTGCGGCTGTCGTGGCGAAGCGCGCCGAAGGGAGTCGTCGCGCCATGGTGCGAGACGTTCGGGCGTGTGGGGCCCGGCCTGCCGCTGCTCTACGAGGACTCGTACGGGCGCCTGTGCGTGGCCGTCAACCAGGGCGATGCCGCGAGCCTGCTGAGCCTGCAGGAGGACGACCGGGTCACGATCCGCGCCGAGGACGCCGGGGGCTGACCGGCTCGTGTAGACTCGCGGCTCGGTCGGGGGGGCACGAGGAGGAGGAGGAGTCATGCGCGCGTCGCTGCTTCGGCTGGGGGCCATGTCGAGCATCGGGGTCCTGCTCGCGGCCTGTACGGCCGGCGCGACCGCCACGCCCACTCCGGCCCCCACGGGCACGCCGGCGGCGACCGGCACGCCCGCCGCCTCCGCCACGATCGCGGCCAGCCCGTCGGCCACCGCCAGCGCGTGCTCCGCGAGCAACCTCCAGACGCTCACCGCGGGCAAGCTCACCATCGGGACCGACAATCCGGCCTATCCGCCGTGGTTCGGTGGCACCCCGCCCGACGGCGGCCTCTGGCAGGTGAGCGACCCGACGAGCGGCGACGGCTACGAAAGCGCGGTGGCCTACGCCATCGCCAACAAGCTGGGCTTCCCGGCCACCAACGTCGTGTGGGTCGTGGCGGCGTTCAACGACGTCATCCAGCCCGGGCCCAAGAAGTTCGACTTCGACATCAACGAGGTGTCGTACAGCGCCGATCGCGCCAACGCGGTCGACCTGAGCGATGGCTACTTCGACAACAGCCAGGCCGTCGTGGCCGTCAAGGACACGCCGATCACGACCGCCAAGTCGGTGAGCGACCTCAAGGCCTACAAGCTGGGTGCCCAAGTGGGCACGACCAGCTACTCCTATATCACCGCCAACATCCAGCCGACGCAGGCCCCCTCGGTCTACAACGACAGCAACGGGCCGATCGCGGCCCTCAAGGCCAAGCAGATCCAGGGCATCGTGGTGGACCTGGGCACGGCCTTCATCATCACCGGCGACGGCGAGGTGCCCAACGGCGTCATCGTCGGTTCCCTGCCCACGGTCGGGGCGCCCGAGCATTTCTCGGTCGTCCTCAACAAGGGCAGCGCCCTGACCACCTGCGTGAATCAGGCCATCGACGCTCTGCAGGCCGACGGCACGCTGGCCAACCTGCGCGCGCAGTGGATCGCGACCGAGGGTGACGCCCCCGTCCTGACGCCGTAAGGCGACCGGTGCGGCCGTGAGCCAGGGCGGGCCGTCAGGGCCGCTCGGCCCAGCGTCCCGTCCATCGGGGCGGCGGGGCGTCCTGATCGGCGTAGCCAGCGTCGTCGTCGTCTTTGGCGCGCTCGGCTGGGTCGTCGTCAACTCACCCAACTGGCCGCTGGTCCGCGACGCGTTCTTCAACGCCAAGTACTTCTGGAAGGCCCTGCCCTACGTCGCCCAGGGCTTCGTGGTCAACATCCAGCTGTGCCTGATATCCGAGGCGCTGGTGCTGATCTGCGGCCTTGGCATCGCCCTCATGCGCACCGCGCCGGGGGCGGTCTTCCTGCCGTTGCGGCTCCTGGCCGTGATCTACTCCGACTTCTTCCGAGGTGTCCCGGGCGTCCTGTTCATCTTCCTGTTCGGCTTCGGCGTCCCCGCCCTGGGGATCCCGGGCGTGCCGAACGAGCCGTTCTTCTTCGGCGTCCTGACGCTCGTGCTCCTCTACACGGCGTATGTCGGCGAGGTCTACCGGGCGGGCCTGGAATCGGTCCATCCAAGCCAGGAGGCGGCGGCCCGGTCACTCGGCTTGAGCCGGGCCCAGGCGATGCGGTACGTGGTCGTGCCGCAGGCGGTACGGCGGGTCATCCCGCCCCTGCTGAATGACTTCATCGGGCTCCAGAAGGACACCGCGCTGGTCTCGTTCATCGGCGTGGTGGAGGTCTTTCGCCAGTCGCAGATCCAGGAGGCGGCGACCTACAACTTCACGCCGTACCTGGCCTCGGCGGCCCTGTTCCTCCTCATCACGGTGCCGCTCACACGGGTCGTCGACATCCTCATCGCCCGCGACCGACGCCGTCTCCTGGCGACGGCCCGATGAGCACCGTCCCGCCGGTCCTGCGCCTGGAGGGGGTCCACAAGTCGTTCGGCCAGCTGGAGGTCCTGCGGGGCATCGACCTGACCCTCGCCGAGCATGAGGTCATCTGCCTCATCGGCGCGTCGGGCTCGGGCAAGTCGACGCTGCTGCGCTGCATCAACCTGCTCGAGCTCATCGACGCGGGGCGGATCGAGTTGGACGGCAACCCGATCACGGGCGTCACCGTGGACGTCAATCGCCTCCGCCGCCGTATCGGCATCGTCTTCCAGGCCTTCAACCTGTTCCCCCACCTGCGGGTGCTGGACAACGTGACCCTGGGGCCCCGCCGGGCCCTTGGCCAGTCCCGAGCGGAGGCGGAGACGCAGGCCCTGGCGCTGCTGGAGCGGTTCGGCCTGGCGGAGAAGGCGCGCGAGTACCCCGATCGCCTCTCGGGCGGCCAGCAGCAGCGTGTGGCGATCGTGCGGGCCCTGGCCATGCAGCCGGACCTGATGCTGCTCGACGAGATCACGAGCGCCCTCGACCCCGAACTGGTGGCGGAGGTCCTCAACGTCATCCGCGAACTGGCCAAGGGCGGCATGACCATGCTCATCGCGACCCACGAGATGGGCTTCGCAAGAGACATCGCCGACCGGGTGTGCTTCCTTGATCGCGGCGCCATCCTGGAGGAGGGCACCCCCGATCAGGTCTTCCGCGCCCCGCGCGAGGAGCGGACTCGGCAGTTCCTGCAGCGCGTCATCGAGGCCGGCCGGCTGCAGGTGTGACTGCCACGGGCTGGCGGCAGGCGGCGACGAACGCCTCCCACAGGCGGTCGAACTCGGCCGGCGTCGACTCCGTCCGTTCCGGGTGGCACTGGACGGCCACGAAGAACGGCTCGCCGGCCGCGGCCTCGAGGCCTTCCACCAGCGGCCCGCTCGGGCTCTCACCGAAGGCGGAGGCACGCAATCCCGGCGCCAGGTCGGCCGGGCGCACCGCCTGGTGGTGGTATGTGTTGACGAGCAGCTCGTCGGTGTCGCCGGCCGGCCGGCCCGGCCGCAGGATGGCCGCCAGGCGGGTGCCCGGCACCAGCGTGATGGGATGGTGGTTGGCCGGCCCGGTCCCGTAGCTCGGGCTGCCGTGGCCCTCGAGGTGCTGGACGAGCGTGCCGCCCATCAGCACGTTGAGCATCTGCAGGCCGCGGCAGACGCCCAGGATCGGCACGCCTCGCGCGCGGGCCGCCGCGAAAGCCTCATGCTCCAGCGCGTCGCGCTCCGGCTCCATGTCCGCCGCCTCGCGCACGGGATGGCCGTACCGCTCCGGCGCGATGTCCGCACCGCCGGTCAGCAGCAGGCCGTCCATCGCCTGGAACGCCGCCGCGCGGGAGCCTGGGTCGGCCATCTCGTCGAGGACGATGCAGCGTGCCCCGTGGGCCTCGAGTGCCTCGACGTAACGCCCGTTCTTGCGACGGGCGGCGGCCGGGTCGCTGGCGATGCCGGGGGCCTGGACGGTGAGCACGATCCGCGGGGCGCGGACCTCCTGGGTTGCGGCCATGCCGGCGATGGTACGTCGGCTCAGGGACGCGCGGCGACCGCCGGCTGCGGGATCCGCTCCGGGTCGCCAGGCTGCGGCTCCGACGGTTCGTCGACCGGCGTGGGCGGCGTGGGCATGAAGCTCGCGGCACGCTCGGCACCCTGGGCGGCCGTCGACACCAGGTCGCGGCCGGTGCGTTTGGAGAGGTAGGCGGCCCGGTCGGCAGCGAAGAGGAGGGCCGGGGCATCGGCCGCGTCATCGGGGTACGAGGCGACGCCGATCGAACAGGTCAAGTGGAGCCCGGCATGGCCGGTCTGGATGCCCGCACCCGTCACGGCCGCACGCACCTTCTCCGCCACCGCCAGCGCCCCGGCCTGGTCGGCGCCGGGCAGGAGGATGGTGAACTCGTCGCCGCCATAGCGGAAGACGGCGTCGGTGTCACGGCAGGCGGCGACCAGGGCGGCCGCGATCTGGCGCAGCAGCGCGTCGCCGGCCTGGTGGCCGTAGCTGTCGTTGTACTCCTTGAATTCGTCCAGGTCGATCATCAGGACGCTGAACCGCTCCGCCCGCTCGACGGATACGTGGAGCTGATGGTGGAAGGTCGTCTGGTTGCTCAGCTTGGTCAGGCCGTCGGTCTGCGCCTGTAGCTCCATGAGGTGGTGGGCCTGCGCGTTCTGCAGGCCGACGGAGGCCTGCGCGGCGAACAGCTGGACCAGCTCGAATTCCTCCTGCGAGAAGGGCCTGGTCTGGCCGAGCCGCTCGAGGCGCAGCACGCCCATGACCTGGTCACGCCCGCGCAGGGGGGCGATGATGAGCGACCCCGCCTCCGGTCCGATCTCCAGGTTGGCTACCCGTGGGTCGGTCAGCTCGTCGGGGACCAGCTGAGCCTCGCCATGGTGGAGGACCCAGCCGGAGATGCCCAGATCGTCGGCCAGGGGGCGGGTGCCATACAGGTCGGCATGGATGCCCCGGGCGACCAGCGGTCGCAGCAGGTGGCCGACGGGTTCGTGCACGTTGACCGTGATGGTGTCGGTCTCGACGAGCCGGCTGAGGCGGTCGACCACCAGCTCCAGGAGGGTCGACTGATCGCGGGTGGTGATGATGGCCTCGGTCAGGCTGAGCAGCTCCTGCTGGCTGCGGACGCGCCGCTCCAGGGCGGCCGACTGCGCATGGAGGCCCTCGGTGGCGGCCGCGGTGCGCACCGCCTGGGCCGCCAGCGAGCCGTAGATCTCCAGCAGGCGCAGGTCGTCCGCCGAGAACTGGTGCAGGCCGAGCTTGGACAGGACGATCACGCCGAGGACCCGGTCCTCGAACTTCATGGGCGCCACGAGGAGCGACTCGTCGAGGTGCTCCTGGGTGCCCGCGATCGTCTGGGTGCGCGGGTCGCCGTCGGCGTCGGGCAGGTACTGGGCCAGGCCGTGTTCGGCCACCCAGCCGGTGATCCCCTGGCCCACGTTGAGGCGCAGCTGCTCCTCCGCCTCGTCGGCGTACTCGCCGATCTCGCCGTGCCAGGCGATCGGCACCAGCTCGATGCCCTCGACCGTGTAGACGCGGACATTGTGGTAGTCGATCAACTGATTGAGCTCGGTGCAGATGGCCAGGCCGATCTCGCGGACCTTGCTCAGGCGGGTGAGGCGCGCGCCCAGTTTCTGGATGGACTGGAGCTGCGCCGCCCAGGTGGCCGTCCGGGCGTAGTTGCGGGCGTTGGCGATGGCGATGCTGGCCTGCGCCGCGAGGGCGTCAAGGACGTCCAGTTCGGCCTGGTCCCAGGCATGGCGCCGGTCGTGGTACAGGACGAGGACGCCCAGGCTCTCGCCGCCGCGCACGAGCGGTGCCGCGGCCACCGTGTCCAGGCCCTCCTGAAGGACCAGCGCCCGGCCGTCGTCGTCCGACTGGCCGTCGGCCCAGTCGTGGCTGGCGAAGGCGCGATGGCGCTCCAGCGCGCCTTCCGGGAGACCGAGCGCGTTGGACCAGCGCATGGCTGTCAGGAAGCGTTCCGACAGGCCGCGTGACACCTGGGGCACAAGCGCGCCGTCCGGCTGGCGGAGGAAGACGGCCGCGCGGTCGGCCGTGAAGAGCATCGCGGCGTGGTCGATGAGGTCGCCCAGGATGACGTCAAGTTCGAGCTTGGAGCTCAGGTCGGCGGAGACGCGGCGCAGCGCCTCGGCCTGCTCCAGCTGGCGCCGGAAGCGGCTGACCAGCTGCAGGTTCTGGGCCATCACGGTCACCTGGTCGGCCACCGCCTGGAGGAGCTCGCCGTCCTCCGCGCTGAGAGCGCCGACGCGGTCGTCGCCCACGAGCAGCACGCCCCACGGGTCGCCCTCGATGAAGATGGGCACCGCGATCTCCGCCCGTACCTCGGGCAGGTTGACCACGTACCGCGGGTCGCGATCGACCTCCGGGGCGAAGATGGGGCGACGCTCGGTGAGGCTCGCGCCGGCGAGGCCGTGCTCGCGCCCGATGGGCGGGATGCGCGTCACGTCCAGCCCGTCGGCCGCCCGCAGCCAGAGCAGGTCGCCGGTCAGCTCGGCGAACGACACGACGCGGTAGCCGAACGACTCGCGCAGGAGGCGGGCGATGGCCGCCAGCGTCACGTCGAGGTCGGTCGCGGTGGCGATCGAGCGCGCGATGCCCGTCAGCACCCGCAGCTCGACGTCGCGCCGGTCGGGGTCCCGGGCCGAGGAGGCCAGGATGCGCTCGGTGATGGCGCCTGGAGGCACCTCGGCGCCCGCGGCCGGCCGGGCCGGGAACGAGGGGTCGGTCCACGGCCGGAGGTCCGGGATGGCCAGCCGGGCCGGTCGTGCGCGCCGCGTGGCCTGCTCCAGGAACGCCTCGAGGTCGGCCGTGCGGTAGCGCCGGTCGCCGCGGCTATTGATGCGCAGGCAGGGCAGGCGCCCCTGTTCGGTCCACGTGCGCACGGTGTTGGCGTGGACGCCGAGGATGCTGGCCGCGCGGGTGACGGAGACGGTGCCGGGCGGTGAGGCGGGGGGCGGCGTGATGGTGTCCTCGACGAGTGCGACCTGGATGATCGCGCGTCAGCCTATGGTGACCTACCAAAAGTTGCCATGGGGCGGAAGTCCCATCGACCCAGCGCCGCCGGTCCGGGCCGTTCCGCCGATCGACGGCCGACGCTCATTCCGGCCTCGCTTCGTCCGACGACTCACGGGACGCGGTGAGTCGAGCGTACCCCGCGGCCGCGACGACCGCCAGGCCGGCCACGCCGACGACCGCCAGCACGGCCAGGAAGGGCTGGCCGACGAGGCCGGGGCCGGCGCCGCTGGACCGCGTGTCGGCCGGGCTGGGCACCGCCGATGGTTCGACGGTGGCGGGGGCCGACACGTCGGCTTCGATGGGCGAAGCCGCACGGACGGTGCCGATGACGCCCGAACCGCCCAGCGTCCAGGTCGCAGCCGCCAGCACGAGGGCCAGGGCCAGGCTCAGGGCGCCCGCCGCCAGGCAGGCCGCCGCGAGCCGCAGGCGGCCGGAGTGCCCCGCCCCGAGGATGCGCATCGCCTCCGGCCGGTCGAGCGTGCTGAGGATGAGTGGCCGCCCCAGGCCGGCCGTCATCATGGCCGAGCCGTCCGGCCCGACGACCGGGCTGCCGGCCACGTCGGCCTGCTCCACGGCCGAGATCTGGTCCACGCTGAAGCGCGCCTCAGCCGCCGGGTCGGTCCCCGGCGGCAGGTGCTCCGGCACCTCGCCGGCACGGCCGCGCGACTCGCGCGGGATGACCACGAGGCCCTGCTCCAGCTGGGCCGCGTCGACGGCGATGAACGTCGCCCGCTCCTCCACCCCGAACGGCACCGCCTCGCGCTCGTGCCACACGTCCTGCCAGCGGCCGCCGGTGCGCAGTTCCAGGCGGCGACGGCGGAAGACCAGCGGCCGGTCGAGCTCATCGGGGAACTCCTCGGCCGACGTGATGCGGCCGTGGACGCGCACGTACCGCGCTTCACCGGAGCGGGCCAGCTCGACGGCCGTGGCGATGGGCATGAGTGGCGCGGCAGCGAGGAGGCGGCCCACGCGGTAGGCGCGGCCGAGCCGGCTCAGCAGGACGAGGCCGCACGCGATGAGGCCGAGGCCGACCGCCACGAGCAGGAGGGGGAGCACAGCGAGATGCTAGCCGAGCCGTCGGCCGCGGGCCCGACGGGCGCCACGAGGCCCCATCCCACCGGCGGCCGACGCCCGGATCCTACCGGCGCCGACGCCCCAGATCCCACCCGGCGGCTGACCTCCCAGGTCAGTATCGGGCAGGGACATGGCCCGTCGGGGGCGGTGGAGGCCGTTCCATGCGCCTCCGTGTCGTCGCAGGTCAGCATCGTGCACATCCGGCGCCTCGGCGGCCGATCTAGGTCCGATACGAACCTCCCAGGTCAGAATGCCCTGACGTCCCGGGTCAGCCCGAGGGCCGCACGACGTGCCCGTATGGCACGATCGGGCGATGACGCACCAGACTCGCGACGAGGAGCTCCGGGCTGCGACCGTCGGCGAGTTGCGGCCGCACGACGCCCCGATCGTCCTTGCCGAGTACGACCCGGGCTGGCCGGCCCTCTACGAGCGGGAAGCAGTCCGCATCCACGGTGCCCTCGGCAAGCGGGTGCGGCTCCTGGAGCACGTCGGCTCGACGTCGGTGCCGGGCCTGGCCGCCAAGCCGCGGATCGACATCCTCCTCATCGTCCCGAACTCGGCGAACGAGCCCGCCTACGTGCCCGCGATGGAGGCGGCGGGCTACGTGGTGCGCATCCGCGAGCCGGACTGGTACGAGCACCGCGTCTTCAAGGGCCCGGACACCGACGTGAACGTGCATGTGTTCTCGCCAGGTTGCCCGGAGATCGCCCGCATGCTCATGTTCCGCGACTGGCTGCGGACCCACGATGCCGACCGAGCCCGGTACGAGGCGGCCAAGCGCGACCTCGCCCGACGTACGTGGCGTCACGTCCAGGACTACGCCGATGCCAAGACGGCGGTCGTGGAGTCGATCCTCGCGACGGCAGGGGCGCCCGGCCCATGGGAGCCCGCGAAGGGTTAGGAAGGCGGCTCCGCCGGACATGGAACGGCCCAGAGGAACCACACGGCTGCGTGAGTGTCGATCTTGCGATCAGCACCGCCAGCGGTCGCTTCGGCCCCTCCGGGCACGTCAGAACCATAGGTCTGCCTGCCAGGCAGGGTCAAGGCTCCCTCTCCACAAGATCGGGGGCTGTTCGGCCCCTTGTCCACCGCCCGTCCACAGCGAGGCGCCCGCAGCTGACCGATCGTGCGGTCGC
Source organism: Candidatus Limnocylindrales bacterium (assembly GCA_036561685.1). GTDB lineage: Bacteria > Chloroflexota > Limnocylindria > Limnocylindrales > CSP1-4 > DASPUH01. The sequence goes on from DATBOX010000036.1 coordinate 27,731, forward strand.
TGCATGCATGGACGAGGTCCCGATCGGCGCGCGAGCCGCGTCGGCCCGGGCTACGCCGCCAGGCCGGTGGCCGGATCGAGGGCGATCGTGCGACCCGCATACGTGGTGAGCACGAGGCTGCCCGCCACGAGCGCCGCCTCGGCCACCACCTCGTCGTGGGCCAGCCGCCAGGCAGTCGTCCCGTCGGGGCGCACGGCGAACGTCTCGACCTCGCCCTGCAGCAGGACGTGGTCGAGACGCGACGAGCCAAGGACGGCGATCAACGGGGTGCCAGCCGTGAGATGCCAGGCCAGGTCACCCGACCGCACGGCGAGGCCGTAGCCGATGAAGCCGTAGCGCACCACGAGCAGCGCGGCGGTGTCCAGGAGGACGGCGTCGGGCTCGTCGAAGATGGGCGACGCGAGGCGCACCGTCCACGTCGCGGCCGGGCCTTCCACGCGCAGCTCGGCGCGGCACAGGAGATCGGGTTCGGGACCGGCCAGCCGGCCGTGATCGTGCAGCGGTCCGCCGGCCTCGGTCAGGGCGAACAGGGCCGTGGCCTGGCCGCTGCCTACCCAGCGATAGCGCGCCTGCAGCCCGCCCGGGTATCGGACGGCGCGGAACGACGGCTCGGCGGCCGTCACGCGCCGGTGGCGGCGCCCGCGGTCGAGGAGCCGGCCCCCGGCAGGGCGGGCCCCGCGGAGCCTTGGGCCTCCGGATCCATGACGCCGACCGACGCCTGCTCGGCGATCGGTGCGACGGTGGCGTTGGCCAGCGTCCGGAGGGTCCCCGGTGGCACGGCGAAGACGGACGTCGGGGTGCCGGCGGCCGCCCACACGACCTGGTAGCGACCCAGGTCGGGGTCCATCACCACCCGGATGGGCCGGATGTGGCCGATGGGCGGGATGCCGCCGATGGGGAAGCCGGTCAGCTCGTTCGCCTCCCGCGCGCTGGCCCGCCGCATGCCGCTCTCCCCGACGATCGCGGCGAGCTGGCCGATGTCGACACGGTTCGCGCCGCTCGCGAGCACGACGAAGGGGATCAGGTCGTCGCCGTCGCCGGGTGCCACGAAGACGAGGCTCTTGACGATCTGGCCCAACTCGACGCCCAGCGCGGCGGCCGCGTCCGCAGCGGTGTGGGTGCTCTCGGGGAAGGTCACGATCTCGAGCGTCACCCCCTTGCGGGCGGCGGCGTCGAGGACGCGCTGGTGCGCCGCGGGGGTCTCGGACACGAGCCCGAGTCTAGCAGGGCCCCCGGCCGTCCGGCATGTCCCGACGGCGTCCCGGGCTGGCGGCTACCATGCCCGTCCGTGCGCCTGTTCCGTCGCCCGCGACCGCCCCGCGCCGTGGTGGCGCGGTTGCGCGAGGCGGAGGCCTGGGCCTTCGACTGGGACGGCACGCTGCTCGACTCGATGGCGCGGACGCTGGCCGTCTACCAGCAGCTGTTCGATGAGTTCGCGGTGCCGTTCGACGAGGCCACGTTCCGGGCGCACTACTCGCCCACCTGGCAGCGGATGTACGGCAGCGTCGGGCTGCCCCGCGAGCACTGGGACGCGGCAGATCGCCGCTGGGTCGAGCTATACGAGACGGAGGTGCCGGCGCTCGTGCGCGGCGTGGGCGAGGCCTTGCGGGCGCTCAAGGCTCGCGGCGCCCGCCTCGCCCTGGTCACATCCGGCCACCGCGCCCGGGTGGAGCTCGAGCTGCGGGCTACAGGCCTGGGCGACATCTTCGCCACGGCCGTCTACGGCGACGCCGTGCCGCACCAGAAGCCCGATCCCGCGCCCCTGCTGCTGGCCAGTCGCTACCTGCGCCTGGAGCCGAGCACGCTGGTCTCCGTCGGGGACGCCATCGACGACATGGAGATGAGCCGACGGGCCGGGGCCTATCCCGTCGGTGTGCTCACCGGCGCGGCGGACCGCGGCCGCCTCAAGAGCGCCGGGGCGTGCTGGGTCGCCCCGACGGCCGTGGAGGTCGTCGCCGCCGCCATCCGCTGACCGGCCCGAGGCGGGTGCTACGATGCGCCCACAACAGCACATGGGACAGGGGAGCGCCGTTCGGCGCTGAGAGTGCGGATCCGACCGCAGACCCTTGGAACCTGATCTGGTCCGTACCAGCGAAGGGAGTCCACCGGCACCACCTCCGTCCCGCACCGCGGAGGTCGCTGCCTCGAATGCCCGATCCGGTCAGTCCATCCACCCTTGTCGTGGGTGACGGCGACGTGCCCGCGCGGGCCACCCTGGATGGAGCATGGCCGGGCTGGGCGACCGGCGTGACGCTGGTGATCGGCGCTGACGGCGGGGCGGCGCACGCCCTCGCCCTGGGCTGGCAGCCCGACCTGGTGATCGGCGACCTCGACTCGCTCGCGCCCCGCGACGCGGACCGGCTGGCACGGGCCGGCGTGCCCATCGAGCGCTGGCCGGTGGAAAAGGACCAGTCGGACCTGGAGCTCGCCCTCCGGGCGGCGCTGCGCCGTTCGACAGGCCCGGTGACGATCCTGGGGGCCCTGAGTGGGCCCCGTCTTGATCACGCCCTGGCGGCCGTCTGGCTGCTGGCCGTGCCGGCGGCCCGCGGGCGCAGCGTGACGCTGCTCGATGCGACCAGCCGCGTGCGCCTGCTGCGCGGCCCGGGGGCGATCGCGCTCAACGGACGGCCCGGCGACCTCGTCACGATCCTGCCGTTCGGCGCTCCGGCGCGTGGCGTCGGGACCACCGGCCTGGCTTACGAGCTCGAGGGCGCGACGCTCGCCTTCGGACCCAGCCGTGGCCTGTCCAACGTCCGCACCGGCGCGGATGCAGCCATCACGCTCGACCACGGCCGCCTGCTCATCGTGGAGAGCCACCCCATGGAGGAACCGTCATGACCGCTTCATCCGCTGCCGCCCCGGCGCTCCCGTCGAGCTCCCGCTGGCGCACGCTCGACATCGTCATAACGGCCGTCATCGGCGTCGTCTTCGGCGTCGTGTTCTGGTTCTGGGACGTCTCGGTCTGGCCGGCCACGACGCCCATCTTCGCGGCCGCCCCGCCGCTGCAGTACGTGGTCAGCGGCGTGTGGCTCCTGCCGGCCGTCCTGGCGCCCCTCATCGTGCGCAAGCCGGGCGCAGCCATCTTCGCCGAGGTCATGGCGGCCGTCCTCTCGGCCCTCCTCGGCGGCGGTCCATGGGGCCTCGACGTGATCCTGTCGGGGTTCGCCCAGGGGGCCGGGGCGGAGCTCATCTTCGCCTTCGGGCTGTATCGCTCGTTCGGCCTGCGGACGGCGGTGCTGGCGGGGGCCGCCGCGGCCCTCGGCGAGGCGTTGCACGACCTCGTCATCTACTACCCGTCGGACAAGTTCGGCCTCGACGTACAGGGCACGATCGCCGTGGTGGACGTCGTCTCCGGCGTCGTGCTGGCGGGGTTCCTTGGCTGGTGGCTCCTGACCGCGCTTCGCCGCACGGGCGTCCTCGACACCTTCCCCGGGGGCGCGTGACCGACCGCGGCGAGGCCGTGGGAGCGCCGCCGGCCGTCCGCGCCGTGAGGTTCGGCTGGACCTATGCGGGCCGGTCCCGGCCGGCCCTCCATGACCTCAGCTTCACCCTCGAGCCGGGCCAGCTCCTGCTGGTCGTCGGCCCCTCCGGCTGTGGCAAGAGCACCCTCGCGCGGGCCCTCGCCGGGATCGTGCCGCACGCGCTGCCCGGGGCCTGGACCGGGGCCCTGATGGTCGGCGAGCGGGATGTCGCCGGCACCCCGCCGGGCGTCCTGGGGCAGGAGGTCGGGCTGGTCTTCCAGGACCCCGAGACACAGCTCGTCATGCCCCACGTGGCCGACGAGGTCGCCTTCGGTCTGGAGAACCGCGGCTGGCCCCGCGACCGGATGTTGGCGGCGGTCCCCGCCACCCTCGCGGAGGTGGGCCTGGCCGGGTTCGAGGCGCGCCCCACGGGCGCCCTGTCGGGCGGCGAGCAGCAACGCCTCGCCCTCGCCGACATCCTGGCGCCGCTGCCGCGCCTGCTCGTGCTTGACGAGCCGACCGCCAACCTGGACCCGCCGGGCACCACCGCCGTGCTGCAGCGCCTGGCCCGCCTGGCGGCCCGGCGCGACCGGACGATCGTGGTCATCGAGCATCGCCTTGAGGCGCTCCTGCCGCTCGCCGACCGCGTCCTGCTGCTGGACGGGGAGGGCGGCCAGGTGGCCTTCGGGTCGCCAGGCGAGGTAGCGGCTCGTCATGGGGACGCGCTGGCCGGCGGGCGCACCTGGCCGGCGGTGGCGCCGCCTGCCCCCGACGCACCCGTCGTCCTCCAGGTGGACGCCGTCTCGGCGGCCTACCCTCCGGTCGCGGCGGGCCCGGCGCCAGCCGCCGTCGACGCGGTCAGCTTCGTCGTGCGAGCGGGCGAGCGGGTCGCCCTCGTAGGGCCCAACGGCTCGGGCAAGTCGGCCCTCCTGCAGGTCGTGGCCGGCCTCCGAAGGCGGACCGCGGGGACGGTCCGGCTGGTCGATCCCGACGGGCTCCGCGAGGACCCGGCGCGTCTGCCTTCGACCGCCCTGCCACGTCGCCTTGCCCTCGTCTTCCAGGACCCGGAGGTGGGCTTCGTGGCCCGGCGCGTGCTCGACGAGGTCGGCGGCCCGGACGGGCTGCAGACCCTCGAGCGGTTCGGCCTCGCCGGGCTGGCCGAGGAGGACCCGTTCCGGCTCAGCACCGGGGAGCAGCGGCGCCTCAGCCTGGCCGCGACGGCGCGGCAGCGCCCGACCCTGCTGCTCCTCGATGAGCCCACGTTCGGCCTGGACGAGCGCGGCCGTGACGCGGTGGCGGCCCTCCTCGATGAGGGACGGGGCGCGGGTCAGGCGCAGCTGATGGCGACGCACGATCCGCGCTTGCTGCCCGGCTGCGACCGGGTCGTCGCGCTGCGCGACGGCCGCGTCATCTTCGATGGGCCGGCGGCCGGCTTCCTGGCCTCACCGCCCTACGACCCGCCGGAGCCGTGGCGGCTCGGGGGCGTGCCGCCGCGCGTCGCCGTGGGCAGCGCCGCATGAGCTTCCTGCCCGCGCCACTGCTGGTCCGCTCGAACGCGCCACTGGCGCGGGTCACCGGTGTGACGCGCCTCGCCGCGGGCGTCCTGTGGCTCGTCGCGGCCGCCGCCATCCCCGACGCGCGGGGCGAGCTCGTGCTGCTCGTTACGGCGGTGGTCGTCCTGGTCGCCTGGTCGGGCATCCCGCTGCGGCCGTTGCCGCGGCGGATGTGGCCGGTCGCACTTGGGGCGCTGGGGCTTGGCCTGACCGCCGCCCTGGGCAATGCCGCCGATCGCGATCTCGCCCTGCCGACGCTCCTCGCGCTGGGGCCCCTGCGCCTCACGCCTCCTGGCCTCGAAGCCGGCCTGGCGCTGGCGCTGCGGGTCCTGGTCATCGGGCTCACGAGCCTCCTGGTCTTCGCCCCCGCCGACCTGACGCGCCTGGCCGATGCCCTCGTGCAGCAGCTCCACCTCCCCGATCGCCTGGCGTACGGGAGCGTCGCGGCCATGGGCCTGGCGCCCCGAACGGCGGCCGACTGGCAAGCCACGGGCGCGGCTCGCCGGCTACGCGGCCTGGCGCCGCGGACGCCCGCCGGACGCCTGGCGGCCGTGCCGGGGCGCCTCCTCGTCGTGCTCGTGATGGCCTTGCGTCGCGGCGAGCGGCTGGCCCTGGCCATGGACGCGCGGGGCTTCGACAGCGGCCTGCCGCGTTCGCGCTATCGGCCCGTCCACGCCGGACCGCTCGATGCCGTCGTCCTGGCCGTCGCGGTCGCCACCGTGGTCCTCGTCGTGCTGGTCCAGCAGGCCGGCTGACCCCTTCGCCCGGTCCCGGCGGCCACGGATGTATCGTTCCGGCCATGGAAGAGCCCCACATCCCGGCGGTCGGAGAGGTCGCTCCCGAGTTCGCCCTGCCCGATGCGGACGGGGCGGTGCACCGCCTCGCCGACCAGCACGGCCACTGGACGGTCGTCTACTTCTACCCCGCCGACGACACCCCCGGCTGCACGACGGAGGCCTGCGGCTTCCGCGACGCCAATGTGGTGATCGCGGAGCACGGCGCGACCGTCTGGGGCATCAGTCCCCAGGGCGTCAAGAGCAAGGCCGCCTTCCGCGACAAGTTCGACCTCTCCTTCCCGCTCCTGGCTGACGTGGGCCATCACGTTGCGGAGGCGTACGGCTGCTGGGTCGAGCGGGTCAACTACGGCAAGACGTACATGGGCATCGCGCGTCGCACGTTCCTCGTCGACCCGGACGGGCGGGTGGCGCACGTCTGGCTCAAGGTCAAACCGGAAGGCCACGCCGCGGACGTGCTGGCGACGCTCGAGGTGGCCCAGGCCGGACGCCCCGCCTGATCGCCCATGAGCGAGACGACCCCGACCGCCATCCAGCCCCACACCGCCCGACCCGAGCGGGCGATGGTCATCGTGGCCCACCCCGATGACGCCGACTTCGGGCCGGCCGGCACGATGGCCCGCTGGATCGACGCCGGCACGGTCGGCCGGCTCATCTGCTGCACCAGCGGCGATGCGGGCGCGGACGACCACACCATCGACCCGCTCGTCCTGGCGGCGACCCGCGAAGCCGAGCAGCGGGCGGCGGCCGCGATCATCGGCTACGAGGCGGTGACCTTCCTGCATGCGCCGGACGGCGCCCTGGCCAACGACCTGCCCCTGCGCGAGCAACTGGTGGCAGCCATCCGGGAGTTCCGCCCGGACGCCGTGCTGACGATGGACCCCTCGATGCTGTTCAGCCGCTCAGGGCGGATCCAGCACACGGACCACCGCGCCGCGGCCATGGCGGCGGTCGACGCCGTGTACCCGGCGGCCCGCAACGCGATGGCCTTCCCGCACCTGGCCCGCGCCGGCCTCGCGCCGCACACGGTGCGGTGGCTGTACCTGTTCTGGACGGATCAGGCCGACGTGTGGGTGGACACGAGCGACGCGTTCGAGCGCAAGCTGGCGGCGCTGCGCGCGCACACCAGCCAGATCCGCGACCCGGCCGACATGGAGCAGCGGCTGCGCCAGTGGGCCAACGAGGACGGCGCGCGGATCGGCACGTCCGCAGCGGAGGGCTTCCGGCTCCTCGACGTCGCCTGAGGTCAGCCCGCCGTGGCCATCAACAGCGGGCGCACGTGGCCCCACTGGTTCCACAGGTCGGCCAGCCTCTCGGACCGGCGCCCCAGGAGGGCCACGAGCTCGCTCAACGACAGTTCCGGCGCCATGCTCGCGAGGTACTCGTCGGCGGCCACGGTGACGCCCCGGTACAGCTCGCGGCTTTCCGCCTCGGTGGGCCACTGGCGGATGCGGCGCGGGTCCAGGCCGGCATACCCCACGGCCAGGGAGAGGTCGCGGGCGCTCGGGACGCGGCCGCCGTCGAAGCCGCCGAGGCCGTCGAAGCGGTAGCCGAGCCCGGCCAGGCCCACGGCCACCTCACGCGACTCGACCCGTGTCAGGCCGGCCCAGAAGCGGTGGGTGGGCGGGAAGTCCAGGAACGCCTGTTCGATGGCGCCGGCGACGATGGCGTCGACCAGGCCGCTGAGGTCCAGCTGGAGCTGGCGCCGTTCGTCCGGCGTGTGGACGGCCGCTTCAACGATGCGGGCCATCGTCTCGCCGTCGCCGTCCAGCAGGCGGTAGATGGCGGGCTGCCGGCCACCCTCGTGGACCATGATCCGGGCGTCGTCTGGTTCCTCGGCCGGTCGGTCGGTGGGCGGCCGGTCGCGCCAAGGCACGCTCGCGATCAGGTCGGCCGCGCGTCGATCCACGCCGGCCTCCTCGCAGATCGCCAGCGCGTTGCGGGCGTCGTTGCACGCGGAGGTTGCGGTCTCGGCCGTGATGCGCGCCGCGTCGGCCGCCAGCGCCAGCGCCTCGATCGTGGGCAGCACCTGCTCCATGCGCTTCGTCGCCGTGGCGGCCCGGGCCAGCGACGCGCGGCGGTCACCGTTGATGCGGTTGATCTCGGTCAGCCACACCGTCGCCGCAAGCTCCTGGGCATGTCGATCCCGGGCCTCGGCGGTCGCCTCGCGGAAGGCGCGCCGCGCCACCTCCTTGGCCGCCGCGATGCCGCGGGGGTCGGCCTCACGAGCGGCCACCTCGGCTTCCTGGACGGCCGTGTCGTAGGCGCGACGCGCGTCGCGCGCTTCACCCGCCGCCCGCTCCGCGTGCGTGCGGGCCTGCTCGGCCACGGCGCATCGCTCGCCGGCGAGCTGGCGCGCCCCGGCGCACGGATCGGCGGCCACTTCGCTCGCTGAGGAGCTGGCCGCCTGGGCCGCGGCGTTGGCCTCGCGGGCTGATTCATTGGCCGGCGCCATGGCCACGGGTCGCTCAGTGGTCGCGACGCCGCCGGCAGGGCGCTCGGCGACGGCCACCGCGCCCGCCGCGCGTTCCAGGAGGGCCACCGGCCCGGATCGTCCTGCGTGGTTACGCCCGACCGGACGACCCGGCTGGAGGTCCACCCCGCCGATCGCCCGCAGCAGCGGATCGACACCGCCGGAGACGGGGATGGGGACCCGCGCGGCGGGTCGTCGTGGTGCGGCGCGCAGGTCGGGCATGAGGTCCAGGGCTGGCTCGGTGGTCACGCGGCCCGGTCCGCGAACCGTTCGCCGCAGGGTGATCGGCTCGCCCGGTGTCTCCGGTCGCACGACGCGGAGGGGCAGCGCATTGTGAGTCACGGTCAGGCGCACCTCCGGACGCGTCGGGTGGGCCCGCACGACGTCCAGCAGCGCCGCCCCGGCGACGATGCCGACAGAGATCCCGAAGAGGAGGAAGAAGAGTTCGCCCGTGGTCACAGGGCGCGGTGGACCGGCTGGAAGGACGATCGGACCATCGGTTCCCGAGCGTAGCTGCGCGCTCGTTCCGCGTCAACTCGTGCGACGGGCACCGCCCGATGCTAGATTCCTATCTCGCGCGCTGCTCCTCCGCATAACCCCGACGTCCTGAGAGGCTGAACCGCCGCCGTGACGATCGACCCCCACCAGGAGTTCCTGGTCCAGCCGGTCAACGCCTCCTGGCTCCAGTGCAACATCGAGTGCCAGGAAGGCTGCCCGGTCGGCACCAACTGCCGCGGCTACCTGAACCTCGCCGCCGAGGGCCGGTTCGAGGAGGGCTACATCCTGTCGCGGGAGCCCAACCCGGTCGCCGCCATGTGCGCCTACGTCTGCTCCGCGCCGTGCGAACGCGCCTGTCGTCGGGGCGACATCGACCGGCCGCTGGCCATCCGGGCCATGAAGCGCTTCCTGGTCGAATGGCATGAGGCGTCCGGCATCCCCGACGACATGCCGGCCATCACGCCAAAGGACACCAGCGTGGCCGTCATCGGGGCCGGGCCGGCGGGCATGGCGGTGGCCCGCGAGCTGGCCGTGGCCGGCCATCGCGTGACGGTCTTCGACGAGCTGCCGTATGCCGGGGGCACGATGCTCATCGGCGTGCCCGCCTTCCGCCTGCCGCGCGAGGCCATCGAGATGGACGTCCGCCTCATCGAGCGCCTGGGCGTCACCTTCCGCTACGGCGTGCGCATCGGAAGAGACCTGACCTTCGAGCAGCTCCAGGAGCAGTTCGACGCGATCGCCGTGTGCGCCGGGGCGATGGACGCGGTGCCCCTCGACGTGCCCGGCAACGAGCTGAGCGGCATCCAGTACGGCGTCGATTTCATGAAGCGGGCCAACCTGGGCGAGCCGCTCGAGGTGGGCCAGGATGTCGTCGTCATCGGCGGCGGCTACACGGCCATGGACTGCTCGCGGACCAGCCTGCGTCACGGCGCCGCCAACGTCACGATCGCTTACCGCCGCACGCGCTCCGAGCTGGTCGTCGACGAGGAGGAGCTGGGCGAGACCGAGCGGGAAGGCGTGCGCATGGAGTTCCTCGCCAGCCCGGTCGAGCTGATCGGCGAGGACGGCAAGCTGACCGGTGTGCGCTTCATCCGCAACAAGCTGGGCGAGCCGGACGCCACGGGCCGCCGCGCCCCGGTGCCCATCCCGGGATCGGAGTTCGTGGTCAAGGCCGACACGGTCATCCCGGCCGTCAGCCAGGCCGCCGACAACACGTTCCTGCCGTCCACCTCGAGCTTCGAGATCAACCGCGGCCGCGTCCGGGTCGACGCCGGCACCTATGCCACGAACGTCAAGGGCGTCTTCGCCTGCGGCGACTTCGTGACCGGGCCCACGACGCTCATCGAGGCCGCCGGCCACGGCAAGAAGTGCGCCTACGCCATCGACCGGTACCTCTCCGGCCGCTCGACGGTCGAGGTCGCCGCCAACGTGCGGGTCGTCAGCTCCTGGCGTCATGAGATGCCCGAGTTCTACGACGTCCTGCCGCGCCAGCACATCCCCATGGTGCCGGTCCAGGCGCGCATGCCGTCGACCGATCCGACGGTCAACTTCACGACCCACGTGGAGGAGGGCTACGGCGCCACCGCCGCGGTCGCCGAGTCCACCCGCTGCCTGATGTGCAACTACAACATCTGGTTCGACCCGTTCCGCTGCGTCCTCTGCGGGGCCTGCGCGGACGTGTGCCCCGAGGGCGTCATCCACATGATCGACGTCAACCAGATGAAGGCGGAGGGGCCGCTCCCCGAGCTCATCGACGCCTACGGCTGGGACCAGGGCGCGGCCATGGTGCTGGACGAGGAGCGCTGCATCCGGTGCGCGCTGTGCGTCAAACGCTGCCCGTATGACGCGATTACCATGGAGCGGTTCGAGCTCCAGGAGGTCAGCGACGACGGGCGGCTCTACAAGGAGAGCTACCGCGACGCGCAGTTGGGGCTCCATGGCCTCGGTAACGCCCCGGTCACTGGAGGAGTGTCGCGGTGAGTTTCCTGGAGCGGGTCGACGAGTCGATCCGCCGGAGCGCGGCGTGGCGCGCCATCTTCCGCCAGGCGTATCCCGCCGACGAACGTTCCCGGGCCATGGCCGTCATGAACAACGTGTTCCTGCACCTGCACCCCGTGCGGGTGCGGCAGCACGCGGTGAAGTTCGCCTACACGTTCTGCCTTGGCGGGCTCTCCTTCTTCCTGTTCCTCGTGCTGGTCATCACGGGCGTCTACCTGATGTTCTTCTACGTGCCCTACACCGGGCAGGCGTACACGAACATCCTGAACATCGATTCGAGCGTCGTCTTCGGCCAGCTCACCCGGAACATCCACCGCTGGGCCGCCCACCTGATGGTCTTCTTCGTCTTCCTGCACATGATGCGGGTCTTCTACCACGGGGCCTACAAGCCGCCGCGTGAGTTCAACTGGGTGGTCGGCGTCGTCCTCCTCCTGCTGACCCTCCTGCTCAGCTTCACCGGCTACCTGCTGCCGTGGGACCAGATCGCCTACTGGGCCGTTACGATCGGTTCGACCATGGCCACCTACGTGCCCATCTTCAACAAGCCCAGCCAGCTCATCCTCCTCGGCGGCGTCGAGGTCGGCCAGAACACCCTGCTGCGCTTCTACGTGCTGCACGTGATCCTGCTGCCGCTGGTGGGGGCGCTCTTCCTGGCTGTCCACTTCTGGCGCATCCGCAAGGACGGCGGGATCTCGGGGCCGCTGTGAGCGACGAGAAGCCCGGCCAGCCGCAAACGCCCGGCGGTTCGTCGGTCACGCCCGCGCCGGCGGCCGAGGCCCCGGTGCGCCGCACGACCGTGCCGGCCGCGCCCGCGGAGCGGCGCACCACGGAGATCGACAAGCAGCGCGTGCCCATGGCGGCCAAGCCCTACCGCCTCCTCGCCCTGGTCAAGCAGGACGCCGTCGTGCGGGTCCAGAAGGAACCCGACGACACCGTCATGACGTGGCCGCACCTGCTGGCCATCGAGTTCTTCGCGGCCGGTGTGATGAGCGTCTTCCTGCTCCTCATGGGCATCTTCATCAACGCGCCGCTGGAGGACCTGGCCAACCCCAACATCACGCCCGCGGTGGCCAAGGCGCCTTGGTACTTCGTGGGCCTGCAGGAGCTGCTGGCCTACTTCCACCCCACGGTGGCCGGCGTCCTGACGCCCACGTTCGTGCTGGTCGGGGCGGCGCTCGTGCCGTTCATCGATCGTGGCGCCAAGGGCGACGGCGGCTCGTCCCGGCCGCGCGACCGCAAGGTCGGGGTGATGCTCTTCACCCTGTTCTGCATCGCCGGCCTGACGGTCACGTTCCTCGGCGCCATCTTCCGCGGCCCGGGCTACACCTGGACGCTGCCCCTGTTCGGCCTCGAATTCTCGCTGTAGGGCGACGAGCGACCGTTGGGCAACTGGAAGCTGACCACCGCGGACCAGCCGCGCGCCCTGACCAGGGAAGCGTTGGCGTCGCTGCGCCACGGCCAGACCGGCGGTATGTCGCGCCGGACCATCCTGCGCCGCTCGATCGGGGCCGCGGTCGGCCTGTGGCTGGCCGAGGTGGCGGGCGGGACGATCGGCTTCGTGTGGCCCAACCTGACCGGCGGCTTCGGCTCCAAGATCACCCTGGGCACCTTCGACACGGTCGCCGCGTCGCCGGCCGTGACCGGTGGCGGCCTGAAGGACGGCGCGCCGTCCTACTTCCAGGCCGCCCGCACCTACGTCACGCTGCTGGACCCCGGCCGCGGCTTCCAGCCCGGTGACAGTCCGGAGGGCGACGGCGCCGTGACGAACGTACGGACGCTGTACCAGCGCTGCCCGCACCTGGGCTGCAAGCCCAACTTCTGCACCATCAACTACTGGTTCGAGTGCCCCTGCCACGGCTCGCGCTACGACCGGCTGGGCATCAAGGTCCTGGGCCTTGGCCCGGCCCCCCGGGGCCTGGACCGCTTCGCCTCGTCGGTCGACTCGACCGGCGTGCTGACCGTCGATACGTCGAAGATCACCCTGGGGCCGCTGCCCGTTGCGCTCGGCCAGCCGGGCGTCATCCCGCCCAAGTCGCCCACCGGCTGCATATGAGCGACGAGCGATCCGGCCGTGAGCTCGAGCCGCGCGCCCCCGAGGCGGGCGACGGCTCGCTGGTCACGCCGCGGGCAGGGTCGGCCAGCGTGGAGCGCTTCGACGCCGGGGAGCGGGCGCATCGCATCGAGCTGACCGAGGAGCGCGCGGCGGGGATCGTGCGCCAGAGCGGCTCCGCCCGACGGTGGTCGTTCTGGTTCGTCCTGTTCGTGGTCCTGTTCATCCCCGTCTACTGGCTGTACGACCAGGGTGTGCCGTTCATCGCCGGTTCGGGGGCCATGGCCCAGACCAAGGACCAGCAGTACATCACCAGCGTGGCCAACGGTTACGCCCTCTTCCTGGCCAACTGCGCGCAGTGCCACGGCGACCACGGCCAGGGCGGCGTCGGCCCGCCGCTCAACGACCAGGCCAAGCTGTACAACGCGCTGACGGCCACCGGTGGCGCGGGCACCGGCCACCTCAACCCGGCCTACCTCCTGAACGTCCTGACGGTCGGCGGCCGCTACGTCTGCGGGGACGCCAACAGCGTCATGCCCATCTGGTCGCAGGCCAACGGCGGGCCGCTCAACTACAACCAGATCAACGACCTGATCAACTGGATCACCGCGCCCAACACGGTCGCCTTCCAGTACAAACCGGCCGCGCCGAACGCCGCGGCGACCGCGCCACCGGCCCAGACCGTCACCGGCTGGACCGACCCCAGCTACAAGCCCGCGGCCGGCCAGGCGACGCCGCCGGCGTGCTGGCGCAACCCCAGCGGGGTCATCGGTGGCGGTGGTGGCGGGTCGGCCTCGTCGACGCCGGGCACGGTGACGAGTCCGGGCACGGCCGCCTCGCCGCGCGTCATCAAGCTCGATGAGAACGGCTCGCTGCAGATCACCGACAGCAGCGGCGCCCAGGTCCCGGCCATCACCGTCAAGGCCGGCGAGGTCGTCACGTTCGAGGTGACCAACTCGGCCGGCTTCGACCACGACTTCTACATCGGCGCGGCGGCCGACCTGTCAGCCGACAGCCGGGCCAACCTGCAGGGCATCGCGCCGTTCTCGTCGGGCACGCAGGACTTCACCTGGACGGTTCCCGCCAGCGGCACCCTGCAGTTCGCCTGCACGCTGCCCGGCCACTACTCGTCGATGCACGGCGACATCGACATCGTGCCCTAGGGACCGGAGACCGCCCGATGGCCCAGCAAGCGCTGCCCCCCGGCACGACCCAGCGGCGGACGTTCTTTGGCCTGCTCGACGCCGACGGCTGGCCGGCGGCCTTCTGGAAGGCCCTCTTCTGGTTCATCCTCATCCTGTTCATGCTGGGCTACCTGCCCGACCGGGCCTACTACTTCACGGTCGAGCCGGCCCTGGACATCGGCGAGAACGTCTTCAGCCCCATCAACTTCTGCGATGGCAGCAACGAGTCGCTGCCCTGCCCGGCGCCGCGCGGGGCGATGATCCCGTGGCAGGCGAGCCCGGCGACCCTGGCCCTGCCCGCCCCGCGGGCCCAGGCCGGCACGTTCCAGTCGGGCACCCAGCTGTTCGTCGTGGGCGGCCTCGTCGGCGGCAAGGCGACCGACTCGGTGCTCGTCACGACCACGACCAGCGACGGCAACTTCGGGGCCTGGCAGAACGGCCCGGCCCTCCCGGCCCCGCGGACCGACTTCGCCATCGCCAGCTTCAACGGGACGCCCTACGTCATCGGCGGCCTTGATGCCGACGGCAAGCCCACCTCCACCGTCTACGTCGGCGACATCCAGGGCGGCAACCTGGCGGGCTGGAAGGCCAACGACTCGCTGGCCCTGCCCACCCCGCTCTCCGGGGCGGCCGCCGTGGCCACGGGCACCGGCCTCTGGCTGATCGGTGGCAAGACGCCCAGCGGCCTGTCCGCCACGCTCTACCGCTCCGTCCTCGACAACACGGTCAAGCCGCCGGTCCTCAAGCCCTTCGCGGAGCAGCCGGCCCTGATCCTCCGTGACGGCAGCGGCAACCCGGCGCCCCGCCAGCACGCCACGGCCCTCTCCACGGGCAGCCAGATCTTCCTCATCGGCGGTGAGGGCCCGCAGGGCGTCTCCGACCAGCTCTTCCTGCTCACCCTGAACGCCATCGGCGAGCCCGCCGTCGACGGCCAGGGCCGGGCGATCGGCTGGGGGCAGAGCGTGGGGGCCTCCTCGCTGCCGGCCCCGCGGACCGAGTTCGGCGGCTTCGTCGCCAACGGCGCCCTCTACGTGCCCGGCGGTGATGGCGCCGACGGCAAGCCCACCTCGACCGTCTATTGGACGGTGCCCGACGCGACGACCGGCCAGATCAGCCAGTGGAACCACCTGGACCAGACCGACCTGGCGCAGCCCGTCGCCCAGGCCTCGAGCGCCGTGGCCGGCTCGTTCGCCCTGATCATCGGCGGCCAGGGTGACACGGCCGCCCAGACCGGCTCGTACCGCGCGAACCTGGCGCCGGCGGCGCCGTTCTTCCGCCTCGGCCTCATCGGGGCCACCATCCCGGGCCTCTCGGTGAAGGGCGGCGTGGGGGCGCAACTGGGCTACGTCATGGCGGGCATCGTGGGCGGCACGAACTTCATCCTGCTGATCGCCGTGGGTGTGATCTACACCCGGCCGGAAGCGTCCCGGCGGCTGCTGGAGCGACTCAGCCGCGGCCGCTACCGAGCGCCGCGAGGAGACGAGTACTTCGGCGACTGACGCGAGCGGCCGGGTCCGGTCCGGCTCGCTGAACCTGATCGTTGCCACGCGCCGCGTTTCCGCCAGGCGCCCACCAGGTGAGCACAGGGAGCGCCAAAGCGCCCTGATCCTGGCCAGGCGCTCGCCGCACGAGCAAACGGGGACGAATCGGCCTTGATCAGGGGGCGAACGCTCAGGCCGTGACCACCGCAGCGAGGTCAGTGCGACTCGGATATCGGTGCTGCGGGTCCCACCAGTCTTGGGCGGGGTCATACCACCCCCAGTGCTACTGGGAGCACAAGGAGGTTCGTTAAGCCCTGGTCGCGACTGGCAAGGCGCTCCAGACACCGTGCTTAAGCCCCATCTCGGCCCATTTCATGAATGGGGGTGCTAGGGCGACGGATAGGGAGGGAATGGACGAGGGAGGTCCGCCCTTATGCATGTCGCTTGTGCTCGGATCAACACTGGAGGCGATAGGCACGGGCCGTAGGCCCGCGATGGAGCCGAGCTGGCGCGAGCAGCTGTCGGGGTGGCTCTGGCGAGCGCGACCGGCGCCGGCGCGCCTCAGCCGAGGCGGCGTATCACCGCCTCCCGCCAGCTGGGGACGCGCCACGCCAGCGCCCGCAACAGGCCGAACGGGCCGGCCTGCATCATGTCGCCGTGCGGGACGGCCAGGTGCGGCCGGCCAAGGCCGCGCACGACGTGGCCGGCCAGGAGCTCGCGCCGCGGCCCCGTAAGGGTCAGGAACGGCGGCGTCTCGCGCGACGCCGTCCCCACGGCAACGCCGGGCACCACGAGCGCGCCGTGGCCCTGTGAGCCGAACACATCGTCGTCGCGGATCGTGCCGTCGGCCAGCTGGTGCAGGAAGCGGGCGAGCTGCGGCCGCGTCAGCTCGCCGGTGTGGTGCTCGAAGATGCCGCTGATGCGCGGCCCCGGCTCGAGGCGCATCGCCAGGGTGTGGAAGTTGCCGACGTTCACGGCCACGATCCGTCGGCCACGTTCGAGCTCGTGGCCCACCCGCGCGTCGTCCAGCGCCCCCAGGATCGCCGCCGGGCCGGTGTCCATGGCCAGCACCGGCACGTTCGGCCGGCCCGCCACGTCGAGCCAGGTGCGAACCGCCGCCGCCGCCGTGGCCAGTCGCGTGAAGGCGGCCGGCACGTCGACGTCGAGATAGCTGAAGACGACGGGGCCAAGGTCCGGCTCCGCGGCGAGCCGGTCGTGCAGCCGCTCGAAGCGGAAGCGGCGGTCGGAGACACCGGGCGGCGCCGCGCCGTGGTCGAAGACCGCGATCGCCACGGCGTCGACCGTGCTGAGATCCACGTCGAACAGGGCCAGCGCACGCGCCAGCTCGGGCAGCCAGGCGTCCCGCATGTCCACCGTCACGGTCCCCGGCACGGCCGCCCGGCCGGCCACCCCATCCGACGGGACGACCTGGATCCCGAGCGCATGCACCTGCTCCAGGTCGTCGTCCATCGTGCCTGCCGCCTCGGCTGTGGCGGCGATGGCGAGCTCCGCGGCGGCGTGGTCACGGGCGGCCCACGCGACCGGTCCGCCGCCCATCAGGCCGCCGGTCAGGAGCACCGGTCGTCGAGCGCGGGTCGCGGCCCGGATCCGCTCGGCCAGGATCACGGTCGGCGAAGGCAGGATCAGCCGGACGGCGTTCTCGATCTCCTGGTCGGCATCGAAGAGCAGGACATCCTGCGTGCCGGTGCCGACATCGATGGCCAGCGCTCGGCGCCGCCCGGCCGCGGTCACGGGACGGGCGTCAGGTCAGTTCGGCGAGCGGCTTGCGCCCGGCGAACCCCTCGTTGGTCTCGTGCCACCAGCCCACGGTGGTGTCCTCCAGGCGCCAGCAGAGCCAGATGGGCCGGCCGTTGGCGAGGGCCGGGAAGTCGATCAGGCCGCTCCCGATGTCGCGCAGGGTGACGTCCCAGTCCTCGAGCTGCTGGACGGCGGCCTGCATCCGGCTCACGATGCCGGCCATCTCGCGTTCGCGACGGCGGACCTCATCGGCGTGCTTCTCGTTGCCGTTGGTGCCGCGGAAGACCTCCAGCTCCGCCTGGGCCTCGGCGATGCGGGCGCGGTCGCGCCGCAGGCCCTCGAGCAGCGGCCGGATGTCCTCCAGCCGGGCGGTGGCGTCGTCGATGTCGTAGAAACGAGTCAAGGTCTGATTCTCCCACGGCGCCGCCGGGCCGGCGCTAGCATGCACCGATGCGCCTGGCCGACCGCGTCGTGGACATCGGGACCGAGACCGCCTTCGAGGCCGCCGCTCGCGCGCGGGCCCTGGAGGCGACCGGCCGGAAGGTCATCCATCTGGAGATCGGGGAGCCCGACTTCGACACCCCCGCCAACGTGCGTGAGGCCGCCAAGCGAGCCCTCGACGCCGGGTGGACCCATTACGGCCCGTTCATGGGCCTGCCGGCGCTCCGCGAGGCGATCGCCGCCGACTCGACGGCCCGTCGCGGGGTCACCGTCGACCCGGCCACGGTGGTCGTCACGCCCGGGGCCAAGCCGATCATGTTCTTCGCCCTGCTGGCCCTGGCCCAGCCCGGCGACGAGGTGATCTACCCGGACCCCGGCTTCCCCATCTACGAGTCGATGACGCGCTTCGTGGGCGCCACGCCGGTGCCGCTGCCGCTGCGCGAGGAGAACGACTTCCGGCTGGATGTGGACGAGCTGCGGCGCCTCGTCAGCCCTCGTACCAGGCTCATCATCTTCAACTCGCCGGCCAACCCGACGGGTGGCGTCCTGACGGTTGAAGACCTGGAGGGGATCGCCGATGTGGCCCGCGAACACGACATCACGGTCCTCGCCGACGAGATCTACATGCGCATCCTGTACGACGGCGCGCAGCACCACTCGATCACCTCGTTCCCCGGCATGGCCGAACGGACGATCGTCCTTGACGGCTTCAGCAAGACGTATGCCATGACCGGCTGGCGGCTGGGCTACGGCATCCTGCCGGAGGCGCTCGTGCCGGCCTTCGGCCGCCTCGTGATCAACAGCGTGAGCTGCGTGGCCTCGTTCGAGCAGGTCGCCGCGGTGGAGGCGCTGACGGGACCGCAGGACTCGGTCGAGGCCATGGTCCAGGAGTTCGACGCCCGGCGGAAGCTGGTCGTGGCGGGCCTCAACGCCATCCCGGGTGTCACCTGCCGCATGCCCCACGGGGCGTTCTACGCCTTCCCCAACATCGGCGGCACGGGCCTGGACGGGCCGGGCATGGCCGATCGCCTGCTGCACGAGGGCGGCGTGTCGGTCCTTTCGGGGACCGCATTCGGGCGGATCGGGGCGACGCACCTGCGCGTCAGCTACGCCAACAGTCGGGAGAACCTGCACCTGGCCCTGGAACGCTTCGGCGAGGTCGTGGCCGGCCTTGGCGTGAGGGCCTGACGTGGCGAACCTGAAGCTGGGGATCCTGCCGTGGAGCCAGTCCGTTGGCTGGGCCGAGCTCCTGGATGTGGGCCGCCGCGTCGAACGCCTGGGCTACCAGCACGCGTGGGCCTGGGACCACCTGTTCGCCATCTTCGGCGACCCCGCCCAACCCATCTTCGAGGGCTGGCAGACGCTGGCCGCATGGGCCATGGCGACGGAGAAGGTGCAGATCGGCTTGATGGTCGGGGCGAACACGTTCCGCAACCCGGGCCTGGTGGCCAAGACGGTGACCACGCTCGACCACATCAGTGGCGGCCGGGCGATCCTGGGCCTGGGAGGGGCGTGGTTCGAGCCGGAGCACACGGCCCACGGCATCCCCTTCGGGCGTGGCTTCGGCGAGCGGCTGGACTGGCTGGATGAGTCGGTGGCTGCGTGTCGCACGCTGCTGGACGGCGGGACCGTCACCTCCGCTCCCGGGGCGCACTACGCCTTCCGTCAGCTGCACCAGGAACCGCTGCCGGTCCAGAAGCGCCTGCCGATCATGATCGGCGGCACGGGCCGCAAGAAGACGCTCCGCACGGTCGCCCGCTACGCTGACATGTGGAACGCGCAGGGCACGCCCGCCGAGCTGGCCGAGTTCGACGCGATCCTCAAGGAGCACTGCCTGGCCGTGGGGCGGGACGAGCGCGAGATCGAGCGCACGGGCAACCTGTGGATGGTCATCCGCGATACGGAGGCACAGGCTCGCTCGGCGTGGGCGGCGGCGATGGTCCACAACAAGACGCCGCTGGAGGACTCCCTGGAGCCGTCACGGCCGCTCCTGGGGCCGCCGGCGGCCATCGCCGAGCGCTTGCGCGAGATGGTGGCGGTCGGCTTCGAGTCGGTCATCGTGGAGGTGCCCGCGCCGTACGACATCGAGACGTTGGAGCGGTTGATCGGCCAGGTCAAGCCGCTGGTCGACGCCGCGTGAGCGCCGCTCGGCCGCGCGTCTTCGTCAGTCGCCGCATCCCCGAGGAGGGGCTGCGGGCCATCGCGGAGTTCGCGGATGCGGACATCTGGCCGGATGACCTGCCGCCGCCGCGCGACGAGTTGCTGCGCCGGGTGGCGGGTGTGGACGGTCTCCTGGCCCTGCTCACCGACCGCGTGGACGACGAACTGCTGGATGCCGCCGGACCACAGCTGCGGGTGGTCAGCAACTACGCCGTCGGCTTCGACAACGTCGACGTGCCCGCCTGTACCCGCCGTGGGGTCGCCGTCGGCAATACGCCGGGTGTCCTGACCGAGACGACCGCCGACCTTGCCTTCGCCCTGCTGATGGCCGCCGCCCGCCGCCTGGCGGAGGGCTACGACTACGTCCGCGCCGACCGCTGGAAGACCTGGGGCCCGCTCCTGCTCCAGGGCACGGACGTCCACCACGCCACGCTGGGCATCGTCGGCTTCGGGCGCATCGGCCGCGAGATGGCCCGCCGTGCGTCGGGCTTCGACATGACGGTCCTGTACCACGATGCCGTGCGCGCCTCGCTCGCGGATGAGGCCGCGCTGCGCGCGCGGTCGGTGCCGCTGGACGAGCTGCTGGCGGCCAGCGACTTCATCAGCCTGCACGTCAACCTGACGCCCGAGACGCGCGGCATGATGGGTCGCGACGCGTTCCGCAAGATGAAGCCGACGGCGATCGTCATCAACACCAGCCGCGGGCCCGTCGTGGAGCCGACGGCCCTCTACGAGGCGCTGCGCGACGGCGTCATCGGCGGCGCGGCGCTGGACGTCACGGATCCCGAGCCGATGCGCGCGGACGACCCGCTCCTGACGCTGCCCAATTGCCTGGTGGTGCCGCATATCGCCTCGGCCTCTCGGGCGACCCGGGCGCGCATGGCCGAGATCGCCGCCGCGAACCTGCTCGCCGGCCTGCGCGGCGAGGCGCTCCCGGCGCCGGTCAACCCGGAGGTGGCGCCGCGGCGGTGAGGCCGCCGCTCCGTCCCCGCTGATGCCGCCGCTCGCCCTGGGCCTGGCGCTTCTCGCGGCGTTCCTGCACGCGTCGTGGAACCTCCTCCTGCGCCGCACGGACGACACGGAGGCGAGCACGGCGCTGATGGTCTGCACCGGCTGCGTGGTGCTGTCGCCGCTCATGGTGGTCACGTGGAGCGTCCAGGCGGCGGTGATCCCGTACCTCCTGGCGACCTGGACGTTCGAGCTGATCTACTTCGTGCTCCTCGCCGCGGCCTATCGGCGCGCCGAGCTCAGCCTGGTCTACCCCCTCGCGCGGGGCAGCGCGCCGGTCATCGTCCTCGTCGTCGGGGTGGCGCTCCTCGGCGTCCAGCCGACGGTCGCCGGCGGCCTCGGCGTGCTGCTGGTGGGGGCCGGCGTCCTGCTCGTGCGCGGGCTGCGGGGCGGCGGCGACACGGTCGGGGCGCTGCTGGCCCTGGCCACGGCGGCGGCCATCGCCGGCTACACGCTGGTCGACCGCGTCGGGGTGACCCTGGCCGGGGCGGTGACGTACCTGGAGCTGGCCATGATCGTGCCCGGCGTCCTCTACCTGCTGGCGGTCATCTACCTGCGCGGCCACGCCTACGTGCGCGCCCAGTTCCGCCCCTCCACCGTGGTCGCCGGCACGCTCATGATCAGCGCCTATGGCCTGGTCCTGCTGGCCCTGCGCCTGGCGCCGGCCGCCTCGGTCGCCGCGGTGCGCGAGTCGGGCGTGGTGATGGCCACGGCGATGGCGGCCGTGCTGCTGCACGAGCGCGTGTCGCGGGAGCGCTTCGCCGGCGCGGTCCTGGTCGTCGTCGGCATCGCCGCGCTTGCGGTGAGCTAGTCGCGCTACCGCGGGAGACCGTCGGCATCATCGCAGCTGGCTCACGACCAGCGCCACCGACAGCGCCCCGATGGCGGCCGTGACCGTCCAGCCGAGCACGGTCAGGAGGGGTCCGCTACGCAGCTCGCCCATGAGCCGCCGATCCCGTGCGAGCAGCATCACGAAGACCAGGATGATCGGCAGGAGCAGCCCGTCGAAGACCTGCGAGAGGAACAGGACGGCGATGAGCGGCAGGCCTGGGATCAGGATGAACAGCGCCGCGAAGCCGACGAAGAAGGCCAGCAGGCCGTAGAAGGCGCGGGCCTCGGTCCAGCGATGGTCCAGGCCGGCCTCCCAGCCGAAGGCCTCGCACGCGGCGTAGGCGGAGGTGAGGGGCACGGTCCCCAGGCCCAGCAGGGATGCAGCCAGCAGGCCCACGGCGAAGAGCGTCGTGGCGGCCGGACCGGCCAGCGGCCCCAGGGCCTGCGCGGCGTCGGCGGCGTCAGTGATGATCACGCCGTGGGTGAAGAGGGTGGCCGCGCAGGCGACCACGATGAAGCCTGCCACCAGGTTCGTGAGCAGCGCCCCGAGCGTGACATCAACGCGCGAGCCCAGGAGGTCCTTGGGGCCCAGCCCCTTGTCGACCACGTAGGACTGGATGAACGACTGGCCCCACGGGGTGATCGTGGTGCCCACGACCCCCACGACCGTCAGCAGGTAGCCACTGTCGGACAGGTGGCCGCCGGGGATCACCAGCGAGGTGAGCGCGTGGCCCCAGTCGGGCCGGGCCAGGACGGCACTGACCGCGTAGGCGACCGAGACCGCCACGCCGACCAGCACGAAGAGCAGCTGGATGCGCCGGTAGTCGCTGCGGGCGAGCAGTAGCACCATGGCCACCGCGGCGACGAGGGCACTGAGCTGGATGGGGATGCCGAAGAGGGCCAGGGCGGCCCCGATGCCGGCGAACTCGGCCACCGTGTCGCCCAGGTTGGCGGCCAGCATGGTGACCACCGCGAAGGCCGTCCAGCGGACGCCGAACCGCTCGCGGATCAGGCCCGACAGGCCGTGCCCCGTGGCGAGGCCCAGCCGTGCCCCGACCTCCTGGGTGACCATGAGGGCCAGCTGCGAGGCCAGCAGGACCCACAGGAGGCTGTAGCCGAACTGGGCGCCGGCGATCGAGTAGGTGGTGATGCCACCAGCATCGTTGTCGGCGAAGCCCGAGACGAGCCCGGGGCCGACGATGGCCAGCAGGCCGAGCAGGGTGAGGCGCGCGCGGACGGCGCGCGGGCGCGCGAAGGTAAGGCGGAACACATCGAGGACCTCCGGCCGGCGATGCCGGCAGTGCAGGACGGGCGGTCGGGCGCCCGCCAGATCAGGAGGTCAGGGGGCGATCAGACCGCGGGGACGAGGCCGGCGCGGACTGGGGGTCGCGCACCGGCGAGGGCTATGGGGACCGACATCCTCGCCTCCGTGGCACGGACTCCGCCGGGCTCGTCGCAGCGAGCCTGGCGCATGGTAGCCGCGGTTCGTTGATCGCGCACGCCCTACCATTCGCGCACGGGCCGGTAGCTCAGCGGTCAGAGCAGGGGACTTTTAATCCTCGTGTCCTGGGTTCGAATCCCAGCCGGCTCACCACGCTTTTACGCACGAATCGGGGTGTTTGAACCCCTTCGTGGACCACCTCCGCTGACCTCTGGCCCACTGTCATGGCCCATCGAGGGTGGGTCACCCTGGGCTCTGCCCTCGATCAGGTGGGCCCGCCGTGCCTCTCCGGGAACCGAGGACGCGCCTCGTTACCGGGATGAACGCGGTGGCGAAGCCTACCTGTGCAATCAGCACGATCAGGATCAGCAGGCCCGGCAGACTCAGGAGCAAACCGGGAACGAGCCATGCGAACATCCCGACGACCCCCATCCCTTGCAGATCGTCGAGGTGGATGGTCCCGCCAGCGGGTAGGCTCGGCACGCCGAGCGCGGCCCCCGAACCACTGCTGGAGCCGCCCCCTGCGTTGCCCTGACCGAGGGTGAGCCCCGTGCCTGCGACGGGCACGGAGGAACTGGATGGCGGTGCCGACCCAGAGGGCGATGGCGCCACGGTCACGCCCGGTAGCAGGCTACCGCTCGCCGCAGGGCTGGTCCCTGATGGCGCGACGGTCATCGCGGGGCCGGGCGTCGGCGTGCTGCCGGGCAGCGGCGTCGGCGACGGCGTGGCGGTGGGGGGCGGCGACGGGGTTGGCCGGGGCGTGGGGGTCGGGGTGGGCGCGGGAACGATGATGAATGGCCCGGGCCGAAGGAGCGGTCCCGTGGCGATCTCCTTCGAGTCGACCGAGAACTTCTGGTAGGCGTTGGCGACCCACGCCGGCGCCGGACTCGTCGTGGCCAGGACCTGGACCGAGAAGACGGCCTGCGCACCGTTCTTGATACGCCACGAATCCTTCGTCGTGCTCACGGTCACCAGCGTCGGGCCGACACCAGCGCCCGAGGACGTCCAGATGAAACCGGCTGGCACGCTCACGACGTTAGTGGCGAGCACGGTGAAGCCCGCCGGCACGCTCAGCGCCACGCACCCGATCGATTGGCTACCGGACGTCACGCGCACGGTCACCGTGGTCGCGATCCCCTCGATCATCGTCGTAGGTAAGAGGGTGATAGACCACGGCGCAGCTGCCGCCCGGACGGGCGCGGGACCACCAGCCACCGTCACAAGGCCCACGAGCAGCGCCGCCAACGCCGCCGGCCTGAGTCCAGACGCCACGTTCACGCGACCTGGCGCTGGGGCGAACTTCGGGGCTCGATGGCCGCCGACGAGGGCTGGCCGGGTAACGGCGCGTCCGCGGCAGTCCAGATCGCCCGCACGAAGACCTGCACGAGGTGCGCATCGAGCTGGCTGCCAGCCGCATCCTCGAGCCGTGTGAGGGCCTCTTCGACCGAGAACGCCTTGCGATACGGCCGCGTGGTCGTCATGGCCGAGAAGGCATCGCCGACGGCGAGGATGCGGGCGATGAGGGGGATCTCTTCGGCTGCCAGCTCATCGAGGTAGCCGTGGCCGTCCCAGCGCTCGTGGTGGTGCCGGATACCGGCTCGCACGAGATCAATCGCGGGGAGGTCCCGCACGATCGCATCGCCCAGCGCGACGTGCTGCTTGACGATCGCGTACTCCTCGTCCGTCAGGCGCCCCGGTTTGCGCAGGATCACGTCCGGGATGCCGATCTTGCCGATGTCGTGCAGCTGGCCGGCCGTACGGATGGCCCGCGTCAGGTCTGGGTCGAGGCCGAGCTGCTGAGCGAGGAAGGTGGCATAGCGGGCCACATCGTCCGAGTGGCGTCGCGTGTAGCGGTCCTTGGTGTCGACAGCGATGACCAGGCCCTGCAGGATGTCGAAGGTCTTGACGTAAGCGGCGGAGGCGAGTCCGGCGCCCGCGACCCGGACCGCGTCACCGCCGCTCGCCTTGGCCTCATCAAGCGTGAGTGCCGTCATCGAAAGCAGCGTGGTTACAGACTCGCCGTTCGCGGGGTAGGAGCAGAGGCCCACGCTGATCGTGACAGGGAGCCGCTCGGAGCCCTCGAACACCAGGCTGAGGTCGCCCAAGGCGGTGCGCAGCCGCTCGACTGCCGGCTCGAGGATCGCGGCGGCGCCCGTTGCCGTCATGGTCAGGAACTCGTCAGGCCCGTAGCGGCCCCAAGTCACGCCGGACGGCATCTCGGCCTCAAGGAGCCGCGCCAGCTCGAGGAGGATGTGATCCCCCGCCGGATGGCCATACGTGTCGTCGAGCAAGCCGAAGTTGTCGATATCGACCAAGGCGACCGCGATCGCTCCGCCGCCCGAGCGGGCCGTCTCCACCTGCTCCGCGAGCGCTTCCACAAGTGCCCCGTGGTTGAGGGCTCCGGTGAGCGGATCGAGGCGTGCCGACTCGACTAACTGGCGTGCCTGACGCGTCAGACGCTGTTGGCCCGCGCGGAAGATGAAGAACAGCAGAAGCACGCTCACGAGGGCTGCGGTCAGCGTGATCGCGACGATATGGATGCGGCCCTCCTCGAGCTGAGCGAGGATCGGGGCGGCGTCACGCCAGACGGCCACGACTGCATACACGTGGTTGTTCTGGATGATCGGCAGATACTCGCGCAACACAGAATCCACCGTCACCGGGGCGAGCGTGCCGGCCGACGCCGCGTCGACGATGGCGGCGGCAGCCTGTTGGTTCTGGATGGCCGCGGTGAGCCCCGCATTCGATGGCGCCCGCTCGCCGATCGCCTCGCCCCCGTCGCTCACGAGAACGGTCCCGTCGGGTGCGAGGAGCGCCGCGTGCAGGAACGCGCCATCCTCGACCAGAAGATGGAGACCATTCCGCAGCGCGGCCCCGCGGTCTGCGCTGAGACCACCCGGCTGCACGTCAGCGGGGGTGAGATTGAGCTGGACGAAGCTCCGCACGGTTGCCACGTCGGACCCAACCGCGGCATTCACGAGCGTGGTTGACGAATCCGCGGTCACGAGGGCGGCCTGGCCGGTCGCCGTGGCGCCGACGATCACGAGGAAGGCCGCGAAGACGAGCAGAAGCAGGACCGGTCGTGCACGGCGGGGAACCACAGACCCGCTGATGTCGATTCCTCCCTCTGCGTGCGTGGGTGGCCAGCGTATGGGTGGGCGCGCCGCATGTGAAATGGGTCGATGGTCCCAACCCGAACCTCCTGCAACTCAGCGCCGCCTGCATTAGGGCGGGGCTCGGGATCGGGTGGCGTGAGGCTTGACGACGCACCTGGACATGGCTCGAACGGCAGGGTCGATTCGAGCTGGCGGACGACGGTCCTGCCGTCATCACCAGGTGGCGCGCCAGCGGGTGCGATAGGCGTCCCCGCTCGTGGTAGGGCCAACCGGGCTACCCTGAACCGGTGACCGTCTCCCAACCACCGATCGCCCGTCGGAGCGGCGCGCCCGACAAGGCTTCCGACGTCCTGCGGGCCTCCCGCCACCCCCTTGACCCGCTCTTCCTGCCCCGATCGGTGGCGGTCATCGGGGCCACCGAGAAGGCCGGCAGCGTCGGGCGGACGGTCCTGTGGAACCTCATCAGCAACCCGTTCGGCGGCACGGTCCTGCCGATCAACCCGAAGCGCCCCAGCATCCTCGGCATCAAGGCCTATCCGAACCTTGCCGCGACGGGCGAGGCGGTCGACCTGGCGGTCATCGTCACGCCCGCCGAGTCCGCCCCCGGCCTGGTCCGCGAGTGCGCCGAGGCCGGCGTCAAGAGCGTCATCATCATCTCCGCCGGCTTCCGCGAGGTCGGCCCGGCAGGGGCGGCGCTGGAAGCGGCCGTCCTGGCCGAGGCGCGCGCAGCGGGCATCCGCGTCATCGGGCCCAACTGCCTCGGCGTGATGAACCCCATCGGCGGCCTCAACGCGACGTTCGCGGCCGGCATGGCCGCGCCGGGTTCGGTCGGCTTCATCAGCCAGAGCGGGGCGCTGCTGACGGCCGTCCTTGACTGGAGCGCCGCCGAGGGCGTGGGCTTCAGCTCGGTCGTGTCGCTCGGCTCGATGCTGGATGTCGGCTGGGGCGACGTCATCTACTACCTGGGCGACGATCCCCACACCAAGAGCATCCTCATCTACATGGAGACGATCGGCGATGCACGGGCCTTCATGTCCGCTGCCCGCGAGGTCGCCCTGACCAAGCCGATCATCGTCATCAAGCCCGGCCGGACCGGCCAGGCGGCCAAGGCCGCCGCCTCGCACACGGGCTCCCTGACCGGATCCGACGACGTCCTGGAGGCGGCCTTCCGGCGTGTCGGCGTGCTGCGGGTGAACCACATCTCCGACCTGTTCGGGATGGCCGAGGTGCTGGCCAAGCAGCCCCGGCCCAAGGGCCCCAATCTAACCATCGTGACCAACGCCGGCGGGCCGGGCGTGCTCGCCACGGACGTCCTGGTCGAGGGGGGCGGTCACCTGACGGACCTGTCACCGGCCACGATGGCCGCCTACGACGAGGTGCTGCCCGCCGTCTGGAGCCACAACAAC
>DATBOX010000037.1:0-12729 GCA_036561685.1 Candidatus Limnocylindrales bacterium
TCGAGGTGCAGGTCGATGCCGTCGACCGCGTGCACCTGGCCGAAGGACCGATGGACGTCGTGCAGCTCGATGGCGGCTGGGGAGGAGCGGTCGCCGGTCAAGTCGCGAGTCTACGGCCGTCGCTCCGGGACCGCAGGCGACCGCTCAGAGGCCACCTACTATCACCGGGTGAAGGTCACTGCGGAGGCGGCGCGGCGCTTCCTTGTCGCGCGGCACGGCCTCGCGCCGGCGCGGTCGGTCGCCGGCGGACGCGATGGCGTGCTCGAGGTCCTGCGGCGTCTCGGGTCGATCCAGTTCGACCCCCTCGCGGTCGCCGGCCGGAACCACGACCTCGTGCTGCACGCGCGCGTGGCCGGGTACGAGCCGGCGTGGTGTGACGAGCTTTACGAGCGCCGCGAGATCTTCGAAGTGACCAACAAGGCGTTGTCGTTCATCCTGACGAGCGAGTTCCCGTGGTACCGCTACGGCATCGGCCGCAAGGGACGCCGCTTCCACGCCGCGATCCTCGCCGAGAACGCCGCGGTAGCTGAGCGGGTGCTCGGGCGGATCCGAGCGGAGGGCCCGCTCTCGACGCTCGATCTCGAGCCCGCGCCGGGCGCGGCCAAGGACTGGTTCGGGATGCCCGAGAACGCGGTGCGGGGCGTGCTGGAGTCACTCGTCGTCATGGGCGAGATCGGCTTGGCCCGGCGCGAGGGGAACCTCCGCTACTACGACATGGTGGAGCGCCTGCTGCCGGCCGAGGTGCTGGCGCGCGAGGTCCCTGTGCAGGATCAGCTCAGGCACAGGCTCCGGTCGCGCTACCTGGCCCACGGCCTGCTCGGGGCGGGCGGCGCGGGCGGCACGTTCGACCGTATCGCCCCGCCCAGATCGACCCCCGGGCGGCCGGGGCGCGACGCCCTGCACCGGGAGCTGGTCGGCGACGGCGCCCTCGTGCCCGTCGAGGTCGAGGGCGTGCGCGGCAAACGCTTCGTCCTGGCCGGCGAGCTCGGGCTGCTGGAGGCACCGCCGGAGCCGGCGCCCTCGGTCGCCTTCATCGCCCCGTTCGACTCACTGCTGTGGGATACCGCCCTCCTGGCGAACCTGTTCGACTTCGAGTTCGTGTGGGAGGGCTTCTTCCCGCCGGCCAGGCGCCGCTGGGGCTGGTACGTGCTGCCGATCACCTTCGGCGACCGCTTCGTGGGCCGCATCGAACCGCGCATCGACCGGGAGCGCGACTGCGTGGAGGTGGCCGGCCTCTGGTGGGAGGAGGGCTTTGTCCCTGGCCGCGCCGAGGGGTTCGCCGACGCCTTGCGCGAGGCCCTGCGCGCGTACCTCCGGTTCGCGGGCGTGAATCGGCTCGAGTGGGCGACCCACCTCGCGGACGAGAGGCGCATGTTCCTCGACCATCCGTGAGCGCGGTCTCTGCCACGGCGTGAGAAGCGGCGTCGGTCAAGCTGGCACGAGCAGCCGCCTACCCTGGCGGCGATGGATGGGTGGGCACTCCCTCCGGGCTCCCGCACATGGCACGCCTACTCGGGGGCGTGGTCCCTGTGCCGCCGCCAGTCCCCGGCGCCGGCGGGCCTGAGGCGGGACCCCGGCGAACCGATGTGCCTGGCCTGCCGCAAGGCGGCCATCATGCGGCGGGCGATGATCGGGGTGGATCGGGTCGAGCTGAGGGAGCGCGCCGAGGCGCCGCCCTGGACCCCGCCGCCTGGCCAGCGACCACCGCGGAGGCGTCGCGGCGGGCAGTAAGGTCAGCTGCTGCCGCCGACGGTCGCCGCCACGAAGACCAGTGACATGATGACCAGGACGACCGTCAACGCCCACCCGAGGGCCGCCAGCTTCCACCCGCTGCGCAGCGGTCCCATAAGGGTTGTGTCGCGGGCGAGCAGCATCACGAACACCAGGATGAACGGCAGCAGGAGTCCGTTCAGGACCGCGGCCAGGAACATCACGGACAGCAGCGGCAGGCCCGGGGTGAGAACGAACAGCGCGCCGCCACCCACGAACACGGCCAGCAGGGCGTAGAACGCGGGCGCCTCCCGCCAGCGCCACTCCACACCGGCTTCCCAGCCGAACGCCTCGCAGACGGTATAGGCGCTCGACAGCGGCACGATGCCCAGGCCCAGGAGCGACGCCGCCAGCAGGCCGAACGCGAAGAGCGCGGTCGCCTGGGGTCCGGCCAGCGGGCCGAGCGCCAGCGCCACCCCCGCCGCGTCGGTGACCGTCGTCTGCCCGGTCGCCCACAAGGCGGCGGCGCAGGCCACCACGATGAACCCGGCCACCACGTTGGTGATGCCCGAACCCAGGGCGACGTCCAGGCGCGATCCGCGCAGGTCCTCCGGCCGCAGGCCCTTGTCCACGACGTAGGCCTGGATGAACGCCTGGCCCCATGGCGTGATCGTGGTCCCGACCGTGCCCACGACGGCCAGCCAGTACGCCGGAGCGACACTCAGGTGGGGGATGAAGAGGTTGACCGCCGCCGTACTCCAGTCGGGCTTGGCCAGGAAGGCGGAAGCCACGTACGCGCCGGAGATGACCGCCCCGACCGCGATGAAGAGGTACTGGACCTTGTTGAAGCTGCCCTTCGAGATCAGCAGCACCATGAGGACGGCCGCGGCCACGGCGCTCACGGGCAGAGGCACACCGAACAGCTCCAGGGCGGCCCCGATGCCGGCGTATTCGGCGAGGGTCGTGCCGAAGTTGGCCACCAGCATCGTCACCGCCACGAAGGCGGCCCAGCGCACGCCGAAGCGATCGCGCACGAGCCCCGTCAGGCCCTGACCGGTCGCCAGGCCCAACCGGGCGCCGACCTCCTGGGTGAAGAAGAGGACGATCTGGCTGGCCAGGATCACCCACAGCAGCGCATACCCGAAATGCACCCCGGCCAACGAGTAGGTCGTGATGCCGCTGGCGTCGTTGTCGGCAAAGCCGCTGACCAGGCCGGGCCCCACGATGGCGAGGATGCCGACCAGCCCGAGTCGAGCGACGGCTGCCGAACGGAAGCCGCGCAGGGCTCGTACGTCGATGTGGGGAAGCACGGCGATACGCTAGCGTCATCCTGCCCATCGCGGGCGCCCGATGGCGCACAAGGGCCGATAGTCCCACCGCGTCGGACCTCTCGGGGGAGTGGCGCAGGTCATGATCCGGCCCACAGTGGGGGCCTTGTGACTACGGGCACCATCGGCCAGAAGATCACCCGTCGGTTCGCACGCGCTGTCACCGCCACCGAGGATCCGACGGGCATCCGGCGTCTGCTCCGGAATCGCCTGGCCCATCCGGCGGCGGGCATCGTCGCTGCGGCCATGCTTGGGGCGGCGGCCCTGCGCATGGGTGACCCGCCGCTCTATCTCGCGCTGGCCGCCCTGGCCGTCGGCCAGCTTGCGGTCGACCGTCTCCTCGGGGGGCTCGGCCATCCCATCGCGCCCGATCGCCGGTACGAGATCGTCCTCGTCGCCTGGCCGCTTGGGTTCCTCGTCCTGGGTCTGGCCGGTTGGTCGGCTGATGGGTCCACGTATTACGGCGACGCCGTGGCGCGGGTGGCCCTGGTGGCCGCCGGCTTCATCGGCTTCGCCTCGCCGCTGCCGGTGGCGGTCGCCTGGGGTGCCGTGTCGGCCGCGGCGGTGCTGCTCGGCACGATGGTCCTCGGCCCGATCGGGCCACAGGCGCTGCTCCCGGTCGCGGCCATCGGCATCGGGACCGCGTGTGCAGCCAGCATTCGGACGGTCATCGAGTCCTTCCTCGACAGTCGGCGGCAGGCGCTCACCGAGATGATGCGCGTGACCCCGAGCGCCGATCCATTCGTCACGGCAAGGGCCCTCGTCGAACCACTCGTGGCGCTGCCAGGGCTCCGCAACGTGGGGCTGATCTGGTTCACCTATGACGACCAGTCGGTCATGCTCGCCCTCGGCGGCGACGCCCTGACCACGGCGGTGGCATCAGGTCAGACGATGCCTGCAGCCCGCAACCGGATCTTCCGGGAGCGGACTGCCGCAGGAGCCTGGATCACCGGCTGGGAAGTCCGCACCGACGACGACTCCTACACGCAGGACCTGGCGGCCCACGGTGTCGACGCCGTCGCATACGTGCCCCTCGTCTACGAGGGGCAGCGGCTCGGGGTGCTGGCCGCCTCGCTCGACGAGGCATCTGGTGGCATCAGCACGCTGACCGAACAGATGCCCATCCTCGTCGAAGCCGCGGCGCTGTCGAGCGTCGCACTCGGCCCCGGCCTGAGAGCGCTGACCGGCCGGACCGCCGCGGCCGAAGAGCTGGACGCGATCATCCGCGAACACCGTTACTGGCCGGTCTTTCAGCCAGTGCGTGACCTCGCCACCCAGCGCATCGTCGGTTATGAAGCCCTCAGTCGTTTCGACACCGCGACGGGCACGGAACGCCTGTTCGCCCAAGCCGCCGCCCTTGGTCGGCTGCGCGACCTGGAGGCGGCGACCCTCGCGGCGATCGCCGCCGCCGAGCCGGACCTTCCACCGGGTGTGTGGCTCAGCGTGAACGCCTCGGCGGACATGCTTGCCGGCGGCGAGGAGTTCGATCGCCTGACGGCCCCCATCCGGCGGCAGCTCGTGATCGAGCTTTCCGAACACGAAGCGATCGACGACTACGGGCCGATCCTCGCGGCCATGCGCCGCCTCGGCCCCGGACGCTCCCTGGCGGTCGACGATGCCGGGGCCGGTTTTGCCAGCCTGCGTCATATCCTCGAGGTCAAGCCGGCCTACGTGAAGCTGGACATCGGCCTGGTCTCGGGGGTGGACGCGGACCCGTCGCGCCGGGCGCTCATCGCGGGGTTCGTCCACTTCGCGCGCGACGCGGGATTCATGCTGGTCGCCGAGGGCATCGAAACCTCGGAGGAGTTGGCCTGTCTCCGGACGCTCGGCGTCGATCTCGGTCAGGGCTACTTGCTGGGCCGTCCGGAGCGGATCGTCGCGCAAGACTCTCGGGCGGCGCTCGCGAGCTAAGCCCGTGGCGTCAGGTTGTCACGCGAGCTGGGTCATCCCGCGCCCGCTGGCCCGCCGGCAGCATCCCGAAGAGGACAGCAACCGGTCTCCACGAGTCGGTCCGCGCGGAGGCGTTCCTGAAGCAGGTACTCAGTTGGGAACACGAACCGCTACTCCGTTCGATCGCCTGGGCGGCGATCGTCAGAGTCGTTCGTTGCGGTTCGCCTTCCATGACCGCCGGCTGACGAGGACGGTGGTGAACGCGAGCAGGAAGATCGTCAGGAACACGAGCGGCGAAGCCGAGCCAGGCAGGTCGGAGGTGGCGCCGGTGGTGGTGGCCGTCAGGGTCGCGGCGGCCCCCGTCCGGTTGACGATGCTCGCCGAGCAGATGACGAGTGCGCCGCCGCCGTTGGCCGAGCCGTTGCACTGGTTGATCGTGACGGCATGGGCTGCGGCCTTGGTACCCGAGGCGGTGCACGTCAGGCCTACGAGTGTGCCGCCGTTGGCCGAGCCGTTGCACTGCGTGATGGTGGCGCCGCTGGTGGTCGCCGGGAAGGGGTCGCAGCCGGTCGTGATGCCCCCACCCGAGCCGACGCATTGGTCGACCGTGGCGGCCGTCGCCGCAGGGTTGATCCCGACGAAGGTGTTGGTGACCGTGACGCTGCAGCGCAGCGTGCCGCCGCCCCCGTTGATCGAGCTGTTGCACTGGGTGACCGCCGTGACCGGCTTCGTGAGGCTCTTCTTCGTGATGACGCAGGCAGCTTGCGGGTTGCCCGCCGCACCGTGACACTCGCGCACGGTGACCGTGGCCGAGCCGCCACTCGCGGTGAACGTGTTGGCGATCGTGACCTGGCAGATGAGGCCGAGGCCGCCGGTGTTGTCGACGCCGTTGCTGCACGACGTGGTCGAGGCGATGGTCGCCGCGGCCGCCCCGCTGGCGAGCCCCAAGGAGCCGAGCAGCAGGACCCCCACAGTGACAAGGACACCCAACACTCGACGCATGATCATCACCCGAGCTACCGGTCACGTCCGGTCCGCCACGTGCGGACAGCCAGGGTCGCGCCAGCGACCCGCGTGACTTGGCCGAGTGTGCTGGTGCGCCACCGGCGCGTCATGACGGTCGGTCATGAACCGACGGCATGGGGCTTCGCGGACCAAGCCTCAGCGGTGTCCAGGCCGGCGCAGTCGGCTTAGGACCGGGCCTCGTCCCGTCGCGGCTTGTGAACGATGGGCAGGAACCGATAGCCCTTGCCCGACACCGTGGCGATGAAGCGCGGGTGGCGGAAGTCATCGTCGAGCTTGGTGCGCAAGGTCCGCACATGGCGATCCACGATGTTGCTCTCGGCCACGAAGTCGGTACCCCAGATGGCGTCCAGGATCTCGTCCCGGGTGACGACGCGGCCAGCACGGCTCGCGAGCAGGTACAGGAGGCTCTGCTCGATCGCGCTGAGGTGGGCGATCGCGTCGCCGGCGCGGACCTCGCGATCGACGATGCTCATCTCGATGTCGCCGACCCTGATCGTGGGGATGATGGGTCGATCGGTCCCGGAGGCGCGCCGCGTGACCACGATGGACCGCGCCAGCAGCTCCTCCGGTGAGAAGGGCGTGGTCAGGATGTCGTCGACGCCCAGGTCGAACGCTCGGAGCTTCGTCTGGAGATCACCGCGACGGGTCAGGCCCAGGACGGGTGTGACGCCCCGGGTGAGCGCGTCCGACGCCGCGAGCCGCTGGAGGAGCGTCGTGCTGTCGTCGTGCTCCATGTCGACCACCGCGAGGTGAGGATGCCAGGCGGCCAGGATCGCCTCGGCCTGAACCAGGTTGCGAGCCGCCTGAACGACGAAGACACCGTGGTTGAGGGTCAGCCCGATGAGGTCGACCACGAGAGGCCGGTCATGGAGCACGAGGGCTCTCCGTGCCGGGTCCGGTGCGGCGTGCATGTCACGATCGTCTGAGTGTCCAACCGATTAGTGAATAGCTCGGTCGTACTCGGAACGGCTGAACGTCGGGCAGCGTGTTGGGGCCCCCGGTGCCCTCGACCTTCCAGTGTCCGAGCACGGCCGCGATGGCTCGACGTGCCGGCGGACCATCGGTTCCACGAAGCACCGGACCTCATGTCCACGTCGCCCGGACCATTTGCCCGCTTTACGCGGTCTCTTTCGGGCCTACGGTAGTCACGCTCGGGGAAGGCAACGACATCATGGTTGCCGCACCGACGACGGCCTAAGACGATCAGGCTCGTCCGGCCACTGCGACAGGCAGGAGGATACCCGTGACAAGACGATCCGGCCTGGGCCTTGCCATCGGAGGCTTGGCTGCTATCGCACTCTCAGGCGTCACGCTCGCCTTCACCGGGCCGACCAACGGGAGTTTCGAGACCGGCACCTACGTCGACGGCGGATCCGGCTATGAAACACTGAACGCCGGTGACACCAGTATCACGGGCTGGACCGTGGACGCAGGAAGCGTCGATTGGGTCGGCACGTATTGGCAGGCTCAGGACGGCTCGATGAGCCTCGACCTCAGCGGGGACGACGCCGGGACGCTTAGCCAGACGCTCGCGACGACGATCGGCAACACCTACACCGTCTCGTTCTTTCTCTCCGGCAACCCGGCAGGGCCTCCGACGGTGAAGACGCTCGACGTCAGCGCGACGGGCGGCGCCACAGCCAGCTACACCTACGACGTGACTGGGAACAGCCTCACCAACATGAACTGGACGGCGGAGTCCTACACGCTCCTCGCGACGAGCGCGAGCACGACCGTCCGCTTCGTCAGCACGACGGTGGGCTTCTTCGGCCCAGCCCTCGACGATGTCGTCATCACCGAAACCGTCCCCACGAAAGCCGACTGCAAGGACGGCGGCTGGCAGACGATGATCGACAACGCCGGCAACCACTTCAAGAACCAGGGCGACTGCGTCAGCTACTTCGCCACCGGAGGCAAGAACCTGGGCGCGCTACCGCCGGTCATCACCGCGAACACCAGCGCCACGACCGCGGGCGACGCAGCGACGTCGCAGGTCAAGCACTCCACCGAGGGACACCATCAGGCCACCGTCCAGCACGCGAGTGGGCCATCGGGCGCGGACGGGACCAAGAACCACTCGGGCCATCGTCACGGAGCGCGATCGCACCATTCGAACTAGCCATCTGACCGCCTGGATATCGGCCCCTTCGGATCGACCGAAGGGGCCGGTGGTTTCTGGCCCCGAGCCGCTTGCGCTCACGGCGGCGCGCTCGCGTTGACGCGGAGTCCCCTGACCGGTCGGTCCCGCAGCCGAGCCGCGGTGAGGTCAGTGGGTGGCGCCTAGTCTGGGGTCGTATCGGCGCCTGCCATACTCGTGGCGATGATGGAGTTCATCGAGCGGTCGCGCTCTGTGCTGCAGGCCACACCCGGCATCCGGCGTGCCGCACCCGCGCTGAGCGCGACCTGGCACTCGGTCGATCGCTCGCACGTGGTGTACGAGACCCGGCGCCGCGCCTGGCAGGTGGAGCACCGCCGGCGCAAGCGCTTCCCCTTACGGATCGCGTTCACGCCCGAGGCACCACGGTACTTCCATGCGGCGTATCGCCTCTGCGTGCGCCTCAATGTGGATGTCGTGCCGCTGGCCGAGGCCGATGTGGTGCTGCACTGGGCCGATGTCACCATCCGCAACGACCCACCTCCGGGTCTGGACCCGCGGGCCATCAATGCCCGTGTGTGCGACATCAGCAAGCGCCACGTGGGCGAGGTGCACGGTCAGGTCTTCGGCTACGACCTCGGTCCAGAGCCCGGCGCGACCGAGGTCGTCGAGAAGTCCGACACCAACTCGACCCACGACGGCCGCATCGTCGATCGCCCGTCGGGTGCCCCGGGCATGGTCACCGAACGCCTCATCGACAATCGCTTGGACGAGCACCTCGTGAGTGACTTCCGCGTCTCGGTCAAGGATGGCGGCATCGCCTGGACCTTCCGTCGGTACCGGCCGCTCGGTGATCGGTTCATGCAGAGCGGTAGGAACCTCCTGGCCGTGGTCGTGGACGCGGACGCCTACTTCAGCGCCGACGAGCAGACGCGGTTGTTGGCCTTATGCGACGCCATCGGCGCCGACTGGGCGGAGCTCGACGTCCTGCGTGACGGGCCATCGGGCCGGCTCTACGTCGTGGACGTGAACCCGACGCCGGCGTTCCCGATCACCGGTGTTGACGGGACCCAACTGGCGACCTACTGGCGGCTCGAAGAGCAGGGGTTCGCCGCACTCCTGCGCGGCCACGCGAGGGTCACCACGACATCGGCGTAACGCGGAGCCTCCAGACGGTCGCCCGTCCCCGCCTCGTGACCCTCCAACGAGCCCAGCTACTGGCGGGGAGCGGAGCGGGGTCGGGTGAGGCTAGACGGACGTGCCGACGTTGCTCAGGATGCCCGCGATCTGGCTGCCCAGGAAGATGAGGGCGAGGATGGCGATGATGGCGATCAAGGCCAAGATCAAGGCGTACTCGGCGAGGCCTTGGCCGGCATCGCTCGCGAGGCGGTCAACCAACTTGCGGTAGCGATTCACGGAATGGCGCCTAACTAGGCCGGATGGCCCGGGCGGTTGGGCGGTTCGGCCCTGCGCGGCCCGCCGAGATGCCGCTAGCTTCACGCCATGCCGATCGAGGCCCACATCGCCCCGCGCCGGTGCGCAATCCGTCCGTACGCCGCGAGGCCTCACTGTTGAGCCCTTTCCTGACGGCACGCATCTGCAAGGCTATCGAGACGCCCGAAAGGCCGCTGCCACCCGTGGTCACGGAGCATCCGCGCGCACGGCTTGACGCGCATCCCAGGAGGTAGCCAAGTGACCGCTCGGGGACCCTATCGCCGACGTGCGCTCGCGCCACATCTACGGCCGCACACCGTGACGCCGGCGCCCCCGGCGACCTCTACCGGTGCGCCACTATCTGACCAGCAGAGCGAGAGACGCCCTTCGGTGCCCGCGAGGCTACCCCCGCGCCGAGATGGCCACGCCCGTCAGAGAGACGCCTGACTGAGGGGTTCCCGCACTGAGGATCGGCGTGAGCGGTGCCAACGATGTGATGGCCGACCTCCTCCCAGACGAGTGGCCGTGAGGCGGGCGACCACGCGGTCAGAATCAAGGACCAGGGCGGCAACGTGGCTCGCCTCGGGCGAGGAAGAAGGGAGAACCCGCGCGCGGCCCATGCCAGGCCGCTCAGGGCACCCACGCTCGGGCCGCGACCACCGACAGCAGGACGGCGTCGATCCCGAGGCCGAGCACCAGTAAGGGCTCGAAGAACAGGAGCAGCAGGACCGCCGACGTGACGGCCGACACCGCGACGATGGGCTGCCACCAGCCTGACGGCACGATGATCCCGACCGTGGACAACGCGGCCAACGAGAAACCGACGACCACCACGGCAATCAGGCCCACCCCGATGATCCGAACCATCTTCGCGTCCAGGCTGGCGCGGGTGATGGCCCACGATCGGGCCATGGCGAAGGGCCAGTCGGGCCCGCCATCAGTCGCCGCGGGCACGGGCACGACGAACAGGGCGTGGACGACGCCGTGGCCGATCAGCAGGGCCGCCAGTAACCACCGACCCGCACCCAGCTCCCGCGCCAGCAGCCACCAAACCGCACCGCCGATCACCCCCAGCACGACTGCCCAGGGCAGGACGCCGACGACCGTCCTCACCATCACATCGCTCCTGTCCCGGCCCGGCAGTCGTTGGTGGCGTGCCGCCGCTCGTGCAGTGGTGAGCTGAGCACCGACGGTGCCGCCTCTACGCTGCTGACCCCGAAGCGGCGGCCCGCGGCACTGACGTCCTTCCGGCAGACTCGGCAGCGATCGCAGATGGGTTGAAGCCCTTCGCGATCAGCCAGACAGCCAGGACCATCTCCTGCACGGCGATGGGAAGCGCCAGCACAACCTGGGGCGGTGAGAGAGGCTCGATAAAGCGGAGCATGACGAGGAGGGCGGAAGCCATGAGCGACGCGATGGCCAGGAGGCCCAAGGCCGACAGCCACCGAGGGATCAGTCGCGTTTGATAGAACGCCCAGTAGTACATGAGCGCCCCGAGTCCAAAGACCAACACCGCCACTTCGCCCAGCGAATCACGCGCTGCCATCAACAGCACGCTCGGGACCACGTAGGCCGATGCAGCCGCAGCTCCAGCGTTCGCAGAGTCCCGGCTCAGGGTCACCAGCAAGAGCAAGCAGACGACGATGCCGATGTAGAGCGCTCCTTCGATCAGCCTGAAGAGAACCGATCCGAGCGCCAGGGCCTCGCTGTGCTTCCTCAAGACCGGGTACAGCGAAATAGCGATCGAGGCAGCCGCGACAGCCCCGATGAACAACAGGAGGGCACCAAGGAGGACCTGGGTTTCGTTGGCCGAGATCTTGGCGAGGTCAACCGGATCGCTCACGATCGGTGTCACGAACACCAGGCGCGAGATCAGGTCTGCAACCGTCGCAAGGATGAACAGCACACCCGCGACGACGGCGATCCTTCGGCTCGTATTCATTCCCTTCTCTCCCCGTTGCGGCAGGCCTACCTAGTGGGCAACCTCAACCACGCGAAGAATGGTCGAAGGTCTCGTCCGCCTCGGGGTGAGGCTGGGGGACCGGGCCGAAGCCGGGTATGTCGATCCACCCGCGTCGCGCGAGCGACGGGTCTACTCCCCTTCGCCCAGATCGTGGCGAGCGCGTGCGGCGTCGAGGTAGTGCCGGACGGCCCTAAAGCGTCGCTCCGAAGGTCACGTATGGATCGTCCTCCGAGCCGAATGGCTGGTGCCCGGGGCGAGAGTCGAACTCGCACGCCCTTGCGAGCGGCAGATTTTGAGTCTGCTGTGTCTGCCATTCCACCACCCGGGCCTGGGCCCGAGTGTACCGGTCCACCGCACGGCGGCGTGTAGGATGCCCCCCGATGGCGCAGCCTCCAGCCGGCCCGAAATGGAGCCGTCGCCGCTTCCTGGTGACCGTGGGAGGCGCGGCGGTGACAGGCCTCGTGGCCGGCACCGGGTTCGTCGAGCTGGCAGCCCACCCGGGACCGAGTGCCGGGGCCACACCCTCCGGCACCGACACGGTGGCCCGAGCCACTCCGAGTCCGACGCCTGGCGCGGTGGCCCCCGCGCCCTCGCCGAGCCCGAGCCCGAGCGCCACCGCGGCCGTCGCGTATCACACGAGCGGCATCCGCGGCGTCTCCATCCCGCTCGAGGATCGCTACTTCAGTCGTCAGCCCATCCTGCCGGCGCGTCCGGCGTGGCCCGTCGATCGTGACGGCGTGCCGATCATCAAGCGCGGCACCGTAGTGGTCCAGCACCCGGTGGATCTGGCCTCGATGGGCCTGCAACTGGTCGACAGCTACGCGCAGACGCACGCCCTGACATACCGCGACCAGGCGCAGGCTATCGCCAGGCGCCTCGTCAGCACCGGCCGGAAGGCCCGAGGTGGCTTGTACCTGGGCTATTCATTCGACTTCAGGCTCCATGGCCGCGCGGCCGACCTGCTGCGCGCTCCGTGGTACTCCGCGATGGCGCAGGGGATGGCCCTGGCCCTGTTCGTCCGCCTGTTCCTCGCGACCGGGGACGACGCCCACCTGGCAAACGCGAAGCTGCTCTTTGCGAGCCTGGCAGACCCCGGCGTCCGCACCCTGCCCTGGGTCTCGCGCCTCGATCCGAAGGGTTATCTGTGGCTCGAGGAGTACCCCGCCAAGCCACCCGACCAGACGCTCAACGGGTTCCAGTTCGCGACCTTCGGCCTCTATGACTACGACCAGGCGGTGCGCGGCGCCGACTCGGCCGCGATCCTCGACGGGGCGCTGACCACG
>DATBOX010000038.1:0-6442 GCA_036561685.1 Candidatus Limnocylindrales bacterium
CGGCCCTCCGCATCCTGGAGCAGCCGCTTATGGCGCTGATGGGCGGTGACGCCGCGCTTGACGCGTGCCATCGGACGAGCCTCCTAGAGGTACGGCAGCAGGCGCCGGACCTGCTTGGCGGCCGTGGGATCGAGCAGCGCCTTGCCCTCGTAGCGGCGCGTGCGGCGCGACGACTTGATGTCGAGATGGTGGCCTCGCCACGCCTTGCCGCGGACGACCTTGCCGCCGCCGGTGATGCCGATCCGCTTCGCCGCGGCCTTGTGGGTCTTCATCTTGGGCACGACTATCGCTCTCCTGCCGGCTGGGCTGCCGGGGCGGCTGTGGCGGCCGGCACGGCCGGCGACGCGGTGGTTCGTGGCTTCGGTGCAGCCGGCTTGGCGGCTGCTGCGGCGGGTGCAGCGGGTGCGGCGGGTTCGGGCGTGGCCTCGGCGGCCCTGGCCTCGGCGGCCGGAGCCACCGGGGCAGCTGGGGCTGCCTGCGGCGCGGTCTCGGCGGGGGCCGAGGCTGCTCGGCCATCCTCGGCCGTCGGCAGTGGTTTGACCTTATGGGTCGAGGTGATGACGATCGACATCGACTTGCCCTCGAGGAGCGGCTGGCGCTCCACGAGGCCGTGGTCCTTGACCAGGTCCGCGAACTTCATCAGCAGGTCGCGGCCCAGATAGGCGTGGGTGAGTTCCCGGCCGCGGAAACGGCACGAGACCTTGATGCGGTCGCCGGCCTCCAGGAACTGGATGGCGCGGCGGACCTTGGTGTCGAAGTCGCCCACGCCGATCTTCGGCGAGAGGCGGATCTCCTTGAACTCGACCGAGCGCTGGTGACGACGTGCGTCCCGGTCCCGGCGAGCCTGCTCGTACTTGAACTGCCCGTAGTCGAGGAACCGGGCGACGGGAGGTGCCGCCAGTGGCGCCACCTCCACGAGGTCGAAGCCTCGCTCCTGCGCGACACGGAGGGCCTCGTGGGTGGGCATGACCCCGAGCTGCTGCCCTTCGTCATCCACGACTCGCACCTGCGGGACGCGGATCATCTCGTTGATGCGCAGATCTTTGCTCAGGCTCGTTCCTCATCCATGCGACGGTCCATCACACCGTTGACGGGAACAGCGAAGCGACCCCGACCGCGGTTGCCGGCGGACTATAGCACGCACTCTTCGCGAGCGGCAATCGCCCGGGCGGCCCGGCCGGGGCTCAGGGGCGGCGCGCCGCGGCCTCGGCGGCCAGGCGGTCGGCCAGGGCGTCCCAGGCCTCGACCGGTTGCTGCTCCCCTGCCCTGGTGCGGGGCGCGGCGGTACGGCCCTCGAGCTCGCGGTCGCCCAGGACCAGCATGTAGGGCACCTTCTGCTCCTGCGCCAGGCGGATCTTGTTCTGCATGCGGTTGCTGGAGTCGTCGACCTCCACGCGCAGGCCCCGCGCGGCGAGTACCGCGGCCAGCTCCCGGGCGCCGTCGATGTGGCGATCGGCGATCGGCACGACCACCGCCTGCACGGGCGCCAGCCAGAACGGGAACGCGCCGGCGAAGTGCTCGGTGATGACCCCGATGAACCGCTCCAGGGAGCC
This sequence comes from Candidatus Limnocylindrales bacterium, assembly GCA_036561685.1. Classification (GTDB taxonomy): domain Bacteria; phylum Chloroflexota; class Limnocylindria; order Limnocylindrales; family CSP1-4; genus DASPUH01. The sequence goes on from DATBOX010000038.1 coordinate 1,554, forward strand.
GTAGACGGCGCGGTGGATGGCCATGGGGCGCTGGGGCTGGCCGGCCTCGTCGATGTAGGTCAGGTCAAAGCGCTCGGGCAACATGACCAGGTCGACCTGGATGGTCGCCATCTGCCACTCCCGCCCGAGGGCGTCGTCGACGTACAGGTCGATCTTGGGCGCGTAGAACGTGCCGTCCTTGGGTTTCACCCCGTATGTCACCCCGGCCGCGTCCAGGGCCTGCTGGATGAGCTTCTCCGCCTGGGCCCACAGAGCAGGGTCACCGAGCGCCTTGTCGGGCTTGGTGGCGAACATGTAGCGCGGCGTCATGCCCACCCAGCTCCACGCTTCCGCGGTCATGGCGAAGAGTTGCCGCAGCTCCTCCTCCAGCTGATCGGGCCGCACGTAGATGTGGGCATCGTCCTGGACGAAGTGGCGCACGCGCGTGAGCCCCGACAGCGCCCCCGACAGCTCATTCCGGTGCAGCCGCCCGTACTCCGCGTAGCGCAAGGGCAGGTCGCGGTAGGAACGGACGCGGCTGCGGTAGATGAACGTGCTCTCCGGGCAGTTCATGGGCTTGAGCGAGTAGCCCTGGCCCTCGATGTCGAAGAGGAACATCGTGTCGGCGTACAGCGGCAGGTGCCCCGACTGCTGCCACAGCTTCTGGTGCACCAGGATCGGCGTGCTCACCTCGTCGTAGCCGTAGCGGGCCTGGAGGCCGCGCATGGCGTCCTCCAGGGTGCGCCACAGGCGCTGCCCCTTGGGGTGCCAGAAGGCCGACCCCGGCGCCACGTCATGGAAGCTGAAGAGGTCCAGGGCGACGCCGAGGCGGCGGTGATCGCGTTTCTTCGCCTCCTCGCGGCGCCACAGGTAGCGGTCCAGCTCTTCTTGCGTGGCCCACACGGTGCCGTAGAGCCGCTGCAGCATCGGCCGCTTCTCGTCGCCGCGCCAGTAGGCGCCGGCCACGCTCAGCAGGGCGAAGGGCCCGATCGCGCCGGTCGAGGCCACGTGCGGACCACGGCAGAGGTCCACGAACGAGCCATGGGTGTACGTCGAGACGACGGGATGGGGCTGGCCGGCCGCATCCGCGGCGCGCCCGAGGTCGTCCAGGATCTCCACCTTGAAGGGCTGCCCGCGCTCCTCGAAGAAGGCCCTGCCTTCGGCCGGCGGGAGCTCGTGGCGCACGAACGGGTGGTCGGCCTTGATCGAGGCGCGCATGCCGGCCGCGATGGCCGCGAGGTCGTCGGGCGTGACGGGCCGGGGCAGCTCGAAGTCGTAGTAGAAGCCGTCTCGGATGGCCGGCCCGATGCCCAGGCGGGCATCCGGGAACAGCCCCAGCACCGCCTCCGCCATGACGTGCGCCGCCGAGTGGCGCATCGGATCCAGGGGATCGCCGGCGTGGGCGTCAAGGAGCTCCTCCGCCGACCCGCGCGCGGGCGCCTCCAGGACCTCTTCATCGGGACTGTCGTGGACTTCACTCATGGCGCGCCTCCGGGGGAAAGGACCGTCTCGCCCTGACGGGACGAGAGGCCGGCCTCCCGCGGTTCCACCCGCCTTTGCGTGGCGGCTGGCAGGCCGCTCCACGCACGCTCATGAGTCGCGCTAACGGGCGACGCCCGGGCCGGTTCGCCGGCCGCTCACGGGTGGTGGCGGTGCGCGGGTGATGCCATCCGGACTTCCAGCCATGGCCCGGACTCTCTGGGGCGCCCGTGGACCGTCAGGTCCCGCTCACGCGTTGCATATGGTGGGCGACACTGGACTCGAACCAGTGACCTCTTGCATGTCAAGCAAGTGCTCTAACCAGCTGAGCTAGCCGCCCGTCGATCCGAACCGGGATTGTACGTGACCCGGTCGGGCCCGTCACTCGGATCGGACGACGACCTCGAAGATGGCCATGCCGTTCACGCAGACGGCCCACGCGAACTCGTCCTAGGCCGCCTGCGCCATTACGGCGATTTGGGCCACGGGGAGGACCGCGGACTCGTCCCCCTTCGTTTGGCGCGGTAGCTCCTGGCGAAGAGCACCTAACCAGACCGGGATCAGCGCGCGCTCCGCCGGCTGCGAGCTTCGAGATACGCATCCCTAACGCGATCGTATAAGCGCGAGCGACGGAGAAGCCCGGCGGCGACGCGTTTGGTGGCGTGAGCGACACGACCACGGACCGCTTCCGGGTTGATCGGCTCCGCGAGAACCTCGGGCCAGAGTTCCCGCATAAGGTCGCGATGCAGGACGTTCTCCGGCAGCTTGCGCCGTGCAGGGTCCACGGACAGCACGGTCTCCAGGACGAGCCGACCGTTGAAGGGCGAGAACGTGTCGGTTGCCATGTCCCACTCTGCCTGGCCGGCCGCTAACCACGTGCCGCAGTAGAGCTCCCAGTGGAACAGGTCGACGGGGTCGAACCCGTACCTGGCGGCCACCGGCATGGCGTCGTCCAACCAACGACCGATCGTCGCGACAGCCCATGGGCTGCGCTGCATGTTCAGCACGTTCGCGAAGCCCCGGGCGGTGATCGGCAGGCCTGGGTAGTGTGTCTGGAAGTAGCTGCGTCCCAACTCGCTGAGGTTGCCCGTGACCGCCAGCCTGCCCGCGGGAAGGTCGCGCAGAAGTCCCCAGGCATGTCCCGCACAGTAGCGGTGGGGCGTGTCGACGCTAGCCTGGAACGCATCGAAGAACCCCGGCTCGACCGCCTGGCCGTCGATTACCAAGTGACGCACGCCCGATCGGCCAGTCACCCGCCGGGCGATCCGAACGTCGATCCCGTTGTCGCCGCCGACCCGGTTGTCGATGGTGAAGCAGAGGAGGTCAGCGGCGAGGCCGTGGGACGCCGCGAGCAGCGTGCGACTGTCCCACCCTGCGGTGAGGGCCAAGGCAAGCGGGGCACGCCGGCTCGCCGCGAGGAGCGAGCCCTGGAGCAGCGCGGCGAGGTCATGGACCGGGTCGGCCGTCGGGTCGCGGCGTAGCGCGTGCGTCGGCCAGAACCTGGCGACTCGTCCAGAACGGAGATCGAGGGTGTGGTTGGGGAGCAGTCTCAGAACGCCGCGGTAACGCGATGCCTCCCCGGGCCAGAAGGGTTCAGCGTAGGAGCGGAAGTAGACCGATCGTGCGAATTCGTCAGCGTCGTCGTCCACCGGCAGATCCAGGACTCGTGCCAACAGTCGGGCCTGTGAAGCGCACCAAATCTGGCCTGACCGGTCGAGCGCGTAGTGCACCTGCCTAAGACCTGCCGGATCGGTGAAGACGAGGCCGGCCCCTCCGTGGCGGGCGATGATGGCCCACCTGCCGCTGAAGCGCGACGTGGCGAGGGGCAGTGCGTCGAGTGATGCCACCGACACCAGTTCACGGGCGATATCACCGTCATCTCGACTCGGATCGGTTGGGTCAAGGATGAATCCGAGGATGGTCAGCTCACGATCGCCGACCCTCGCCTGCGCGACCGTCAGATCGGCCCCCGACTCGAGCAGGCTGCCAGGTGCCACGGTGGTTGACTGCCATCCGTCGATCGATCGCGGTCGCGCCGGACCGAGCAGGAACTGTCGGCGCCGGGCACCATCGAATCGATGGGTCGCGGACTCACCCCCATCAGCAGTCACCTGGCTGAGGGCATGGACGGTGCCGGTGGAGGTGGTTGCCTTCACGGATTCGGATGGCAGGCGGGCGCGCTCGTGGCAGCTCGGAGTGCCGCGCCCGCGGCGGCCGCTGGGCTGCCCGTGCGCTCGTAGACCGTAGCCAGCCCACCCGACGACCCCGCCACCAGCCGATAGCCGTCGGCAAGCTGAGCCGACAGCGTCGACCAAGCGGTCGAGGCGAGCGTCGAAGCGGCCGCCGCGGACGTCCCGAACACGATCACAAAGTCCACCTCGCCACCGGGCCGCGTGGTGTATGCCTGAAGGTCGACACTGGGCGGCACGCTCTCGAACCCATCCGCCGTCGTGAGTAGATACCGGAACGGGTCGTTGTCAGCGCGGTTGCGGAAGAGGGAGAAGGGGAATGACCCCTCGAAGTTGCCCAGGTCGTGACCGTGTGTGAGCGCTGCAATCCTCCCAGTCTCCTCCGTGAACGGATCTGTGCGAGCGAGCGAACCGGAAGGGTAGCGTGCCAGGTTGATCTGGATCATCGTGGCCCGCGCGGGTCTCAGCCATCAACCGGTCGATATCGGAGGTCAAGTGCGCATCCCATGCGGCGACGTCGATGGTGGCAGCGGAGTCGTCACGGCTCAGACGGCCCAGGCGACCCGCCATACCCGCCAGAGGACAGCCGGATCGACCAGCGGGTCCCCATGCACCAGCATGAAGTCGGCCGGGCCGCCCTCACGGATGACGCCCGCCTCGGGCTCCCCGAGCAGCTCGCCGCCCTGCCAGGTGGCCGCGGCCAGCGCCTCCCAGGGCTCGAAACCCGCCTCGACCAACGCCTCCACCTCCCACGCCAGCTGGTTGGCGCGCAGCGAGCCGCCCCCGAAATCGGTCCCGGTGGCGATGGCGACCCCCGCCGCGTGCGCCAGCTGGACGCTCGCCCGAGCCGCCTCCAGTCGCGCGGCGATCCGGCCGCGGCCTTCCGGGGTGGTGAAGCGGTCGATCCGCGTGGTGGTCGCGAACGTCTGCCAGGAGTGCATCACGGCCAGCGTGCTGATGAGCCGCGTGCCGCGGGTGGCCATCTCGCGCACGACGTCGGCGTCCAGCTCGAAGCCATGCTCGATCGAGTCGACACCCCCGGCCACGGCCGCGCGGGCGCCCTGCAGGTCGCCCGCATGCGCGGTCACCCGGGCACCGCGCGCGTGGGCGGCGGCCGTCACGCGGGCCACCTCGGCGGCGGTCCACGGCGCCCTGTCCGGGTCCGGGCCGTCGAGGTACAGCTTGACCAGGTCCGCGCCGTCATCGAGTTGTCCCAGGGCCGCCGCCAGGAGCTCGTCGGCG
>DATBOX010000039.1:0-16792 GCA_036561685.1 Candidatus Limnocylindrales bacterium
GAGAAGAAGGCCCGGCACTGGAAGACGGAGATCGTTGCCGCACACGTGGAGATGCTCTCCGGGCGGCGCAAGAAGGACTACGCCGCCGAGTCGGCGGCCGAGGCGCTCGCGGCCCAGGCCCAGGCCATGGGCTTCTCGCCGGCGTCAGCGGTGGAGTCGGACGACCCCGACGAGCCGGACGACGACGACCCCGAAGCGACGGACGATGACGTCCTGGACCGCATCCTCGAGCCTGCCATCGCCTGAGCCTTTCCTCTCGCGGCGGGCGCGCTGCCCCCTCACGCGCCCGCCGCTTCCGCGCGCGCGGCGTCCGGTCCGGGCACGCTGGTTGCGGGCAGCCGCATTCGCGATCTCCTGGATCCGGGCCGTGCGTGTGTCGGGTCGTCTCGCGAGCGCGACCCAGGTCAGGTGCAACTTGCGTACTGAGGGCGGGAATGCCGAGAAGTTCGTCGCGGCAGGCGGCCGAGCCCGGAGCGCAGTCGCCAGGTCGGCGGGCACCTCCAACCGCTCGGCGGAGTCGAGCAGCTCCCACGATCCATTCGCCTTCGCCCGGGCGATGGCAGCTAGGCCGGCCGGAGCCATACGTCCCCCGGCGACCAACCGGTCGACACGGGCCTTGTTGTCGCCGCCCACGCACTTCGCAGCTTGCGGGGCGCGAAGTACTGCTTGCCGCGGTCCGCGTCGAGCCGCCCGCCGATGCCGTCGACCCAGCCGAAGCAGAGCGCCTCCTCGACCGCGACCTCATACGCAAGGCTGGACCGCCCGGAGCTCGCCCGCCAAGTCACGAGCCAGACCCCGCGGGCCGTTGCGTGGTTCGCCTCCAGCCACGCACGCCAGGTCGCCCGGTCGTCGGCCTCGACCTCCAGCGAGTCATTGAGCCCGGACACGACCGGGAGTCTAGACGTACCTCACATCAGCACGCCTGCCCGGCAGTGCCCCTCAGGTGAGCTTCGTATGCAGCTGGCGACTGTCGGGACCACTGGGAGCATCGTCACCCACCCCGTAGCACGGTTCGATGGCCGCTCGATGCGCCAGGCGGCTGGAGCAGCCAACGAGTCCCCCTCAACCGCCCGGGACGCGCGCCTCAGCGGTCCGGACAACCGCCGCACGAATAGTGCGGCAGGACCGCGCCTAGAGCGACCGGCTCAGCCGGCGGCGGCGCCACCCCGACGGCGCCGGCCACGGGCGCTGCTCAGGTCCAGGAGGCCGTTCGGCTGGATGCTCGTGCCGACGAACTCCCAGCCCGGGACGCCGGCCGCGTACAGGTCGCAGAAGAGGTCCACCAGCTCGGGGTCGAACTGGCTGCCGGCGTAGCGCCGCAGCTCGGCGATGGCACGGTCGTGGCCGATGGACGACTTGTAGGGGCGGTCGTGCATCATCGCGTCGTACGCGTCCGCGATGGACACGATGCGCGCGCCGAGCGGGATGTCCTGGCCGCGCAGGCCGTACGGGTAGCCATGGCCGGCGAAGCGCTCGTGGTGGTGCAGGATGATCGGCACCGCGTCGCGCAGCGAGCCGGCCTGCTCCAGGATCAGCTGGCCGAAGCGGGGATGCTGCATGACGCTCTGCCACTCGAGGCTGTTGAGCGGCGCCGGCTTCTCCAGGATGTCCGACGGGATGGCCATCTTGCCCACGTCGTGGAGGAGGCTGGCGGCCCGGATCCGGTCGACCTCCGCGTCGGGCAGGTCGAGCGACCGGGCCATGGCCGTGGCCAGCGAGGCGATGAGGTCCGACGGCTTGCCGCGGTAGTGGGGCAGGGGACTGACCGCCGCGTGGAGCCACTCCTCGGCGGCGGTGCGGGCGGCGCGGCCGATCTCGGTGGCCTCGGCGCGGCCCTCGGCGCTGATGGGCGCCCGCGGGATGCGCGAATCCTCGTCCGGCTCGGCAAACACATAGGACTGGTTCCGGCCGAGGCTCTTGGCGCTGTACATGGCGGCGTCGGCGTCGCGCACGATCGTGTCGAACCGGACGACGTCGCCGGTGCCGCCGGCGAGGCCGATGGAGATGGTGACGTTGATCGTCTGGCCGCCTTCGATGGGGATGCGCTGGCGCATGACCATCATGCGCAGCTTCTCGGCCAGGCTCGCCGCGGCCTCGATCTCCGTCTCGGTGAGGATGAGCATGAATTCCTCGCCGCCGTACCGCCCGATGCGGTCGGTGGCCCGGATGTGCTCGTGCAGGGTGCCCGCCACCTCCCGCAGCACGATGTCGCCGACCTGGTGGCCGTAGGTGTCGTTGACCTGCTTGAAGTGGTCGATGTCGACGAAGGCCACCGAGAGGGGCCGCCCGTAGCGGTTCGTCCGCTCCACCTCGTCGAAGAGCTCGGCCAGGATCGTCTGGCGGTTGGCCACCAGCGTGAGGCGGTCGACGGTCGCGGCGCTGTGCTTCTCCGACAGCTGCTCGGCGATGGAGTTGAGGGAATGCGCCAGGCGGCCTTCGACACCGTTCCCCCGAGCGCGGAGACGCACGCCGTAGTCCCCCGCGGCGATCCGGTCGACCGAGCGCGACAGCCGGTCGGCCCAGCCGCCGACGAAGAGGCCGACGAAGAGGGCCATCACGCCGGCCCCGGTGAGGGCGGCCACGATGAGTTGGGCGATGGCGCGCGGGTCGCTCATGGCGATGGTCGCCTCGTCCCGCACGGAGGGCAGCACGATCAGGCTCAGGGCGACAGCAACCGGGGCCAGCAGGCCCACGGCGCGCAGGAGTCGCAGCAACGATTCCCCTATGACCACGGGGCGCGTCCGAGAGGGCGCGCGGATGATGACGGTCGCGCCATACGACGCGGCCACGGGTCGATCCCGGTGCCGCTAGCGTAGGGGTCGGAGGGGGCCCTGGCCGGTCGGTCGAAGGTACGGGCGGGGCCTCCCGAAGGTGCGGTGCATCCCAGCACACGGGCTCGAAGGGTCTCGACGCCGAGGTCGCCCGAGACGGCACGCCGGGCCTGCTATCATCCGACCTTACCCAACCCGCGGGCTTGCCCGCCACCCGCAAGGGAGGAGCCGTTGCTCGAGGAAGGGGCAGCGCGGACCCCGTGAGGTCCGTCCGCACCTTCGCCCGTGGGTCCAGTCGCGACGTCGCGGCGGACCGAGGTAGGGGGCAGTCTATCCAGGTCCCGGGGCCGCGGCCGCGGGGCTTTTTCATGTCCGCGCCGGCCCTCCGGCAGGGACCTCGCTGATGCCGGCGATGGTCGTGGTCGGCCTCCAGTGGGGCGACGAGGGCAAGGGCAAGGCCACCGACCTCCTGGCGGCCGGCGTGTCGTACGTCGTGCGCTACCAGGGTGGCGACAACGCCGGCCACACCATCGTCCTTGGCGACGAGGTCTTCAAGCTGCACCTCGTCCCGAGCGGTGTCTTCGATCCTCGCATCACGCCGGTCATCGGCAACGGCGTCGTCATCAACCCGGCGCGCCTCATCGAGGAGATGGACGCCCTGACGGCCCGCGGAGTGGACGTCTCCCGCCTGCGCGTCAGCAGCGCGGCCCACGTGATCCTGCCCCACCACCTCGCCCTGGACGCCGCCCTGGAGGGTGACCGCACGGGCGGAGAGCTGGGGACGACGAACCGCGGCATCGGTCCGGCGTACGCCGACCGGGCCCTGCGCGTCGGGCTGCGCATGGGCGACCTGGCCGACGCGGCGCTGGTGCGCGCCCGCCTCGAGCGCAGCGTGCCGCTGGCCAACGCCATCCTGCGCGGCCGGTTCGGGCAGGCGGGCTTCGAGATCGAGCCCCTCGTGGCGCTCGCGACGGGCTGGGGCGAGCGGCTGGCGCCGTACCTCACCGAGACGACGGCCCTGCTGCACGCCGCGCTCGCGGCCGGCCAGCGCGTCCTGCTGGAGGGCGCCCAGGGTGCCCTGCTGGACCTGGACCAGGGCACCTACCCTTACGTCACCAGCTCCAACCCTGTGGCCGGTGGCGCCTCCACCGGCAGCGGCATCGGGCCGCGCCAGATCGACCGCGTCGTCGGCGTCATGAAGGCCTACGTCACGCGCGTGGGGGCCGGCCCCTTCCCGACCGAGCTGCACGATGCGACCGGCGAGCACCTGCGCGAGCGGGGCCGCGAGTTCGGCACCACGACCGGCCGCCCGCGGCGCTGCGGCTGGTTCGATGCGGTGCCCATCCGGCACGCCGTGGCGGTCAACACGGTGAGCGAGATCATGCTCAACAAGCTCGACATCCTCTCCGGCCTGCCGGAGGTGCGCATGGCCGTCGGCTACCGGCTCGACGGTCGACTGGTCGACCGCTGGCCGCTGACCGTCGCCGAGCTCGAGCGGGCGGAGCCGGTCTACGAGGCCTTCCCCGGCTGGACGGCCGACCTCTCCGCGGCGGACTCGATGGCCGACCTGCCGCTCGCCGCCGTGGCCTTCGTGGAGGCCCTCGAGCGACGTGCGGGTGCCCCGATCACGCTGGTCAGCGTGGGGCCGGAACGGACGCAGACGATCACGCGCGGCTCCCGGCCGGCGGTGGCCGCATGACGCTCGCCACGCCCCACCGGATCCTGATCCTGGGCGGTGGCGCCCGTGAGCACGCCATGGCCTGGCGCCTGGCCGGCGAACCGGGTGTCGAACGGGTGATCGTGGCGCCAGGCAACGCCGGCATGGCGGAGGCCCCCACCGATGGGCTGGACCTCGTGCCCGGCCTGGACCCGGCCGACGTCGGGGCGGTCGTCCACCTGGCCCACGAGCTGCAGCCCGACCTGGTCGTCAGCGGCCCCGAGGCGCCGCTGGTGGCGGGCGTGGCCGACGCGCTCCGGGCGGCCGGCTTCCACGCCCTGGGGCCGGGGGCAGCCGGCGCGCGCCTGGAAGCGAGCAAGGCCGCCACTCGCGCGGTGGCCAACACGGCAGGTGTCCCGATGGCCGCCGGGGCCGTCTTCGAGGCGGTCGGCCCGGCCCTGGACTTCGCCGCCGGCCTCGACTGGCAGGTCGTGGTCAAGGCCGACGGTCTCGCGGCTGGTAAAGGCGTCACGGTGTGCGACGACGAGGCGACCGTGGCCGCGGCGTTGCGAGAGGCGCTCGAGGAGGGGCGCTTCGGCGCCGCCGGCTCGCGGGTCGTGGTGGAGGAGCGCCTTTTCGGGCCGGAGGCCAGTGTCATGGCCCTGTGCGACGAGACGGCGGTGCTGGCCCTGCCCGCGGCGCGCGATCACAAGCGGCTGGGGGACGGCGACGACGGCCCCAACACCGGCGGCATGGGCGCCTACTCACCGGTACCCGACCTGGACGAGGGGGCCGTCGAACGGACCCTGGAGACCATCCACGCCCCCGTCCTGGCGGAACTGGCCCGGCGCGGGATCCCCTTCCGCGGGGTGCTGTATGCCGGCCTGATGCTCACCGCCGGCGGTCCGCGCCTCCTTGAATTCAATGTCCGCCTTGGCGACCCGGAGGCGCAGGCCGTCCTGCCGCGGCTGGCCGTGCCGCTCGCGCCGCTCCTCGCGGCCGCGGCGGAGGGGCGCCTGGCGACCGTGGCGGCGCGATCGGGCCTGGCGCCGCGAGCCGTCCTGCCGGTGGCACCCGAGGCCTGCGTGGCGGTCGTGCTGGCGGCGGCGGGCTACCCGGAGCGGCCGCGCCGCGGCGACGTGATCACCGGCCTGGCCGATGCGCGTGGCGCCGGCGGCCTCGTCTTCACCGCCGGCGTCGAGCGGGCGGCCGACGGCCTCCAGACGGCCGGCGGGCGCGTGCTGACCGTGGTCGGCCGGGGCCCCGACCTGGCGGCCGCAGCCGATGCCGCCTACGTTGCGGCAGGCCACCTGACGTTCGCCGGCGCTCACCTGCGGCGCGACGTCGGACGGGTCGCCGCCGTGGTCGGCCGATGATCCCGCGCTACACGCTGCCCGAGATGGGCGCCCTGTGGACCGACCAGGCCCGCTTCGAGGCGATGCTGCTGGTCGAGCTGGCGGTCGCCCGGGCGCAGGCCCGCCGGGGTCTCATCCCCGCCGACGCCCTCGCCGCGCTGGAGGCGTCGGCGCGTGTCGACGTGGCCCGCATCACCGAGATCGAGCGCACGACCGACCATGACGTCATCGCCTTCGTCAGCCAGGTCGCGGAGTCCGTGGGGCCGTCCGGCCGCTACCTGCACCTGGGCCTGACCAGCAGCGATGTCGTCGACACCGCCCTCGCCCTGCAGCTCCGCGCGGCGAGCGAACGGCTGCTGGTCGACCTGGACGCGGCCGTGGCGACCGTCGTCGCCCGTGCCCGCGAGCATGGCGCGACGCTGATGATGGGGCGCACCCACAGCGTGCACGCGGAGCCGACGACGTTCGGCCTCAAGCTCGCCGGCTGGGCCTTCGAGCTGGACCGCGACCGCGAGCGCCTGCGGGCGGCCATGGCCGGGCTGGCCGTCGGCAAGATCAGCGGCCCGGTGGGCACCTACAGCCACCTCGAGCCGGCCGTCGAGCGCGAGGTGCTGGCCGAGCTGGGGCTCGAGCCGGAGCCGGTCAGCACACAGATCGTGGCGCGCGACCGGCATGCCGCGTTCCTGACCACGCTGGCCGTCGCCGGCGGGTCCATCGAGCGCTTCGCCACCGAGGTGCGCAACCTGCAGCACACCGAGATCGGCGAGGTCATGGAGCCGTTCCGCGTCGGCCAGAAGGGCTCGAGCGCGATGCCCCACAAGCGCAACCCCATCCTCTCCGAGCGCCTCGTGGGGATGGCCCGCCTCCTGCGTGGCTACGCCCACGCGGGGCTGGAGGACGAGGCCCTGTGGCACGAGCGGGACATCAGCCACAGCTCGGTCGAGCGGGTCGCCCTGCCCGACGCGACCTGCCTGCTCGATTACATGCTGGTGCGCTTCACGGGCCTGATCCGCGACCTGGTCGTGCGGCCCGAACGGATGCGCCAGAACCTGGCCCGCGGCCACGGGCTGCACGCCAGCGGCCGCGTCCTGGTGGCCCTCGTCGACGAGGGCGGCCTGAGCCGTGAGGCGGCCTACGACATCGTCCAGCGGCATGCCCTGCGGGCGGCCGACGAGGAGCGCTCGCTGGCGGAGTCGCTGGCCGGCGATCCGGCCGTCACGGCCGCGCTGAGCGAGGCAGCCCTGGCCGCCTGCTTCGACGACGACGCCCATCTGCGCCACGTGCCGGAGGTGCTGGCGCGCCTTGAGGCCCTGCAACCCATCCCGGAGGTGACCCATGGTGCTCGCTGAATCGTTCGTCCGCGCCGGCAAGGTCCGCGACCTCTACAGCGTCGACGACCGACGGCTGCTCCTCGTGGCGAGCGATCGCATCAGCGCCTTCGACGTCGTCCTGCCGACGCCCATCCCGGACAAGGGGCGGGTGCTGACCGGCCTGTCGCGCTTCTGGTTCGCCCAGACCGACGGCCTCGTCGCCAACCATGTCCTGGGCACGGACGTCACGACGCTGCCACCTGAGTTCGCCGACGCCGCGGATGAGCTGCGCGGCCGCTCCATGATCTGCCGTCGCGCCCGCGTGCTGCCGGTGGAGTGCATCGTCCGCGGCTACCTCTCGGGCAGCGGCTGGAAGGACTACCAGCGGGTCGGGGCCGTGTGCGGCATCCCGCTGCCCGCCGGCCTGCGCGAGAGCGACCGCCTGCCGGAGCCGCTCTTCACGCCCTCCACCAAGGCGGAGGAGGGCCACGACGAGAACATCAGCCTGGACCGCATGGCCGAGCTCATCGGCCCCGACCTGACCGAGCGGGTGAGCCAGACCGCCCGGGCGCTCTATGCCTTCGGGGCGGCCCACGCCGAGTCGAAGGGCATCATCCTGGCTGACACGAAGTTCGAGTTCGGGATCGACGATGGGAGCGGCCAGCTGCTCCTCATCGACGAGGTCATGACGCCCGATTCGAGCCGCTTCTGGGATGCCGCCGCGTACGAGCCGGGGCGGGCCCAGGCGTCCTTCGACAAGCAGTTCGTGCGTGACTACCTGGAGACGCTGGCCTGGGACAAGACGCCGCCCGGCCCGGAGCTGCCGCCGGACGTCGTGACCGGCACCCGGACGCGCTACGTGGAGGCCTTCGAACGGCTCACCGGCGCGAGCTTCGAGCGCTATCTGGCGGAGGACGTCATCGCGTGACGACGTTCCGTTTCGTCGTGGCGGTCATGCCGCGCGCCGGCATCCTGGACCCCCAGGGCCGGGCGGTCGAGGGCTCGCTGCCGCACCTCCACGCCACCGAGGTCCACGACGTGCGCGTCGGCCGGCGCATCGAACTGGCCGTCGATGCGGCCGACGCCGGGGCGGCCCGGTCGATCGTGGATCGCCTGGCCGGGGAGCTCTTCGCCAACCCGCTGATCGAGGCGTGGCGGGTCGAGGCCCTGGGGGAGCCGGTCGCATGAGGGTCGGCGTGGTCGTCTTCCCCGGCAGCAACTGTGATCGCGACGCCCTGCACGGCGTCGAGCTGGCGGGCGGCGAGCCGGTCGCCCTGTGGCACGAGGAGCCCGACCTGCACGGCGCCGAGGTCGTCATCCTGCCGGGCGGGTTCGCCTACGGCGACTACCTGCGGGCCGGCGTCCTGGCCCGCTTCAGCCCGGTCATGCAGGCGGTCCGCGACCATGCCGCCGGCGGCGGGCTCGTGCTCGGCATCTGCAATGGGTTCCAGGTCCTGGCAGAGGCCGGCCTGGTGCCGGGGGCACTGCTGCGCAACGCCTCGCTGCGTTTCGAGCATCGCTGGGTCCGACTCGCCGTCGAGCGCACCGACACGCCCTTCACGCGGGCCGTCCCGGCGGGCATGACGCTGCGCCTCCCGATCGCCCACGGCGAGGGCAACTTCTTCCTGCCCGACGCCGAGCTGGACGCCCTGGAGGCGCGCGGCGGGGTGGTCTTCCGCTACGCACCGCCCGAAGGCAACCCCAACGGCTCGGCGCGCGACATCGCCGGGGTGATCGACCGGCGGGGCAACGTCTGCGGCCTGATGCCCCATCCCGAGCGGGCCGCCGAGCCGCTCCTTGGCTCGGCCGACGGGCTGCTGCTGCTGCGCTCGCTCGTCGCCGGCGGCCTGGCCGCCGCCGCCGCATGACGATCGTGGAGACGGCCGTGCCAGCCACGGACCTGGCCACGCCGCTCCACCGCGCCCTTGGCCTCACCGACGAGGAGCTGGCGGCCATCGGGGCCCGCCTGGGCCGCGCCCCCAACGACCTCGAGCTGGCCATGTTCAGCGTCATGTGGAGCGAGCACTGCTCCTACAAGAGCTCGCGGCCGTGGCTGCGACGCCTGCCCGGCGCGGGCCGCGGGGTAGTGGCCGGCCAGGGCGAGAACGCCGGGGTCATCAGCATCGGCGACGGCCTGGCGGTGGCCTTCAAGCTCGAGTCGCACAACCACCCCAGTGCGGTCGAGCCGTACCAGGGCGCGGCCACCGGGGTGGGCGGCATCCTGCGCGACATCTTCACCATGGGGGCCCGCCCCATCGCGGTCCTCGACGCCCTGAAGTTCGGTGATCCCGACGACGAGCGGACTCGCCACCTCGTGCGCGGTGTGGTTCATGGCGTGGGCGGCTACGGCAACTGCGTCGGGGTGCCCACGGTCGGCGGCGAGCTCGTCTTCGACCCCAGCTACCGCGATAACCCGCTGGTCAACGTGATGGCCGTGGGGTTGCTGGAGGAGCGCCACCTGACGCGCGCCGCGGCGCCCGGCCCGGGCAACGCGGTCGTGCTGTTCGGCTCGGCCACCGGTCGTGACGGCATCGGCGGGGCGAGCGTCCTGGCCAGCGCCACGTTCAACGAGACGAGCGCGGCCAAGCGCCCGACGGTGCAGGTGGGCGACCCCTTCGCCGAGAAGCTGCTCATCGAGGCCAGCCTGGAGCTGATCGAGGGCGGGCTCGTGGAGGGCCTCCAGGACCTTGGCGCGGCCGGCATCACCTGCGCCGTGTCGGAGACGGCGGACCGCGCTGGCACCGGCATCCTGGTCGACCTGGATGTGATCCCCCGGCGCGAGACGGGCATGACGCCGGTGGAGGTCATGATCAGCGAGAGCCAGGAGCGCATGCTGGCCATCGTGCGGCCGGCGCTCGTGGCCGACGTGGAAGGCGTCTGCCGGCGGTGGGGCATCAACGCCACCGTCATCGGTCGGGTCACCGACGACGGCGCGATCCGCATCGTCAGCGGCGCCACCGAGCTGGCGCGCATCCCGGCCGCCGCCCTTACCAGCGACGCCATCGTGTACCAGCGGGAGGCGCGGGCACCGGTGCACGAGCGGGCGGCGCCGGCCCCCGGCGTGCACCGAGAGCTCCTCGAGACCGAGCCGGGCCTGCCCGAGCGAGGCATGGATCCGGGGGCGGTGCTGCTGGCGCTGCTGGGCCACCCCAACCTGTGCAGCCGGGCGTGGCTCACGACGCAGTACGACGAGACGGTCGGCGCCGACACGGTCGAGGCCGGCGAGCACGGCGCGGCCGTGCTGCGGGTGCGAGGCACGCCGCGGGCGCTGGTCATGGCCACCGACGCGTGTGCCGGGGTGGCATCGCAGGATCCGTACCTTGGGGCGGCCCTGGCGGTGGCCGAGTGCACGCGCAACGTGGCGGTCACCGGGGCCCGGCCGCTGGGCGTGACCGACTGCCTGAACTACGGCGACCCCGGCCGCCCGGAGGCCTTCTGGGCCTTCACCGAGGCCATCCGCGGCGTCGCCGACGCCTGCCGGGCGCTGGAGCTGCCGGTCACCGGCGGCAACGTCAGCTTCTACAACGAGTCGGGGAGCGGGGCCATCGCGCCGACGGCCCAGATCGGCGTCGTCGGCCTGCTCGACGACATCGACCGACGGGTGGGCCCGGTCTTCCGGTCGGCCGGCGATGTCATCGGCCTGCTGGGCAGCACGACCCCCGGCCTCGCCGGATCGGTCTACGCCAGCCTCGCCGGGGCGAGCCTGGACGACCGGCCGCCCGGCCTGGAGCTGGGCCGGGAGCGGGCCCTGCAGGAGCTGCTCATCGAGGCCGCGGCGCAGGGCCTGCTGGCGTCGGCCCAGGACGTCTCGGGCGGGGGCCTCGCCATCGCCATCGCGGAGGGCTGCATCTGGTCGGGCCTGGGAGCGGAGCTGGATCTGGCGGTCGGCTCCACGCCGGCCCTGGAGCTGTTCGGCGAGGCGCCCAGCCGGGCGGTCGTCTCCACGACACCCGAGGCCTGGGAGCGCCTGGCCGATCTCGCCGCCGGTCGTGGCGTGCCGCTGGAGCGCATGGGCCGCGTCGGCGGCGACCGGCTGCACATCCGCCTGATCGGCCTGGCCGCCACGGGCGCCGCCGAGGAGCGCGGCGCGGGCGTCGCCGACGATGTCGACGTGCCGGTCGGCGCGCTCGAGCACGCCTGGACTGCGGGCCTCCCCCGGGCCCTCGGCGAGGAGGCCTGAGCCATGTGCGGCGTCCTCGGCGTCTTCAGCCCCGGCCACGAGGCGGCCCCGCTCGCCGCCCTCGGCCTCTTCGCGCTCCAGCACCGCGGGCAGGAGTCGGCCGGGGTGGCCGTCAGCGACGGCCACAACGTGATGGTCTACAAGGACCTCGGCCTGGTCGCGCAGGTGCTCGACGAGCGCCGCCTGCCCTCGCTGCGGGGGCACCTTGCGAGCGCCCACTGCCGCTACTCGACGACCGGTTCGACGAGCTGGGAGAACAGCCAGCCGACCTTCCGCATCGGGCCGCACCGGCCGGTCGCCATCAGCCACAACGGCAACCTCGTCAACACGCGGCAGCTCCTCAAGGACCTGCCGGGCGGGCGCGGCCGCCTCACGGCGACGACGGACACGGAGGTCCTCACCGCGATGCTGGCCGATGAGCCCGCGGCCGACCTCGTGGAGGCGCTGTTGCGGGTCCTGCCGCGGACGGAGGGCGCCTACGCGCTGGTGGTCATGGATGGGCAGCGCCTCGTCGGCGTGCGCGATCCACACGGCTTCCGGCCGCTCGTCCTGGGGCGGCTGCCCGACGACGGGTGGGTCCTGGCCTCGGAGACCGCCGCGCTCGACATCCTGGGCTCCGACTTCGTGCGCGATGTGGCCCCCGGGGAGATGGTCGTCCTTGGCGAGCCCGGCGGGCCCCGCTCGGTGCGTTTCGCCGAGGGTCACGAGAACCTGTGCGTCTTCGAGCTGATCTACTTCGCCCGGCCCGACTCGTACATGCTCGGCCGCAACCTGTACGAGGCGCGCCGGCGCATGGGCGAGGCCCTGGCGCGGGAGGCGCCGGCCGACGCGGACATCGTCATGCCGGTGCCCGAGACGGGCGCCCCGGCCGCGGCCGGCTACGCCGAGGCGAGCGGCCTGCCGTACCGCGAGGGCATGATCAAGAACCGCTACGCCGGCCGGACCTTCATCCAGCCCAGTCAGGCCCTGCGCCAGCGCGGCGTGAACGTCAAGCTGAGCCCCCTGCGGGAGCAGATCCGGGATCGGCGCCTGGTCGTGGTCGACGACTCGATCGTGCGCGGCACGACGACCAAGCAGATCGTCAACCTGCTGCGAAAGGCCGGCGCCCGCGAGGTCCACCTGCGGATCAGCGCGCCGCCCATCTTCAACCCGTGCTTCTACGGCATCGACACGCAGATCGAGACCGAGCTGATCGCCTCGACCCACAGCCTGGACGAGATCCGCGACTACGTGGGCGCCGACTCGCTGTCCTACCTCTCCATCGGCGGGGTCCTGGACGCGCTGGAGCTGCCGCGCGAGCGCTTCTGCTTCGCCTGCTTCGACGGCCTCTATCCCGTGCCCGTGCCCTACGACGTGGCCAGCCACAAGTTCGTCCTGGAGGATCCCCAGGACGAGCCGCTGGCGGGGGTCCGGTGACCAAAGGGGCGGCGCCGCGGCCGGCCTACGCCAGGGCCGGTGTGGATGTGGCGGCGGGTGAACGGGCCGTCGAGTTGATGCGGCCCGCCATCGAGCGGACCCGACGGCCTGAGCTGGTCGGGGGCCTCGGCGGCTTCGCCGGCGCGATCGCCGTCCCGGCGGGCTATCGCGAGCCGCTCCTGGTGGCCTCCACCGACGGCATCGGCACCAAAGCCATGCTCGCCGCGACCACCGGTCGTTTCGACGGCGTCGGCGCGGACGTCGTCGGCATGTGCGCCGACGACGTGGTGTGCAGCGGAGCCGAGCCACTCGCCTTCCTGGACTACCTCTCCGTCGGCCGCCTGGTTCCGGAGGCCGTGGCGGCCATCGTGGGCTCGGTGGCCGATGCCTGCGCGGCCATCGGCTGCGCCCTGGTCGGCGGTGAGACGGCCGAGCACCCGGGGCTCATGGACGCCAATCAGTTCGACCTGGCCGGCTGCTGCATCGGCGTCGTCGAGCGCTCGGACCTGCTCGATGGGACCACGGCCGGGGCCGGGGATGTCCTGCTCGGCCTGGCCGCCTCCGGCCTCCACGCCAACGGCTTCTCCCTGGTGCGGGCCCTCGTGAGCCAGTGGGAGATCGACCTCCAGGGACCCTACCAGGCGCTCCTGAGCCGGACGCTCGGGGGGCCGGCGGCCGACACGGCCCTGGCGGCCGAGCCGGGCCAGGAGATGGCCACCGTCGCCGACGTCCTGCTCACGCCCACCCGGGTGTACGCGCGCGTCGTCCTCCAGGTGCGGGCGGCCCTGCGAGCGGCCGGCCACGACCTGCGCGGCGCGGCCCACATCACGGGAGGCGGCCTGCCCGGGAACCTGCCGCGCGTGCTGCCCGACGGGCTGGCCGCCCGCGTGGACGTGCGCCGGTGGCCGATGCCCTCCGTGATGCGCCTGATGGGCGCACTCGGCGGCCTCGACGATGGCGAGCTCCGCGCCACGTTCAACGGCGGCCTCGGCATGGTCCTCGTCGTGCCGCCGGACGGCGTCACGGTCGCCCGTGGCACGCTGGAGCGGCTGGGCGTGGCCGCGTGGGAGGTGGGCACGGTCGTGCCGGTCGCCACGGCGGACGGCGCCCGATACCTCGAGACCGGCACCACCGCCTGATGGCACCGACGGCCGTCGCGGTCGGCGTATCGGGCACCGGCTCCAACCTGGCGGCGCTCCTGCTGGCCCAGCGGCGAGGGGCGCTCGGCGGACGGGTCACGCTGGTCTTCGCCGACCGTGATTGCCCCGCCCTCGGCATCGCCCGGGCGGCGGGCGTGCCGACCCTGCTGCTGCGGCCCGTCGAATCGCCCGGCCAGGGCGCGTGGGACGCGGCGCTGGCCGCCGCCCTGCGCGAGGCCCAGATCGGCCTCGTGGCGCTGGCCGGCTTCATGCGCGTCCTGGGCCCGGCCGTGCTGGCGGCCTTTCGCGGCCGCATCCTCAACGTCCATCCCAGCCTGCTGCCGGCGTTCCCCGGCGGGCATGCCGTCGACGACGCGCTGGCGGCCGGCGTGGCCATCACCGGCGTGACCGTGCACCTGGTCGACGAGACGCTCGACGGCGGTCCGATCGTGCTCCAGGAGGCGGTGCCGGTCCGGCCCGGCGACGACGCGGCAAGCCTGGCCGCGCGGCTCCACGCCGTGGAGCACCGGCTCCTGCCGCGCGCCGTGGCCCTCCTGGCGGTCGGCGCGGTGGGCCTGGGCGACGACGGACGCGTGGCCACCGACCCGGCCGCGGCGGCCGAGGTGCCCTGGCCGCGACGTGCGCTGCTGTCGGTCTCGGACAAGACCGGGCTGCTGGAGCTCGCCCGTGAGCTCGTGACCCGCGAGGTCGAGCTGGTCTCCACCGGCGGCACGGCCAGGGCGCTGCGTGAGGCGGGCCTGCCCGTGACCGACGTGGCCGATGTGACCGGCTTCCCCGAGATGCTGGACGGCCGCGTCAAGACGGTCCATCCGCGGATCCACGCCGGCGTCCTGGCCGACCGGCGCCTGGCGGAGCATCGCGTGCAGCTGGCGGCCTCCGTCATCGCGCCCTTCGAGTTCGTGATCGTCAACCTCTACCCCTTCGAGGCGGCGGCGGAGAGGCCGGCCATCACCCTCGATGAGCTCATCGAGGAGATCGACATCGGCGGGCCCGCGCTCGTGCGGGCGGCAGCCAAGAACCATGCCTCGGTGGCCGTCCTGACCTCCCCGGAGCAATACGGGCCGGTCATCGAGGAGCTGGAGCGCGACGGTGCCGTGGGGGAGGGGACCCGCCGGCGGCTGGCCGTGGCGGCCTTCCGGCGCACGAACGCGTACGACGGGCGGATCGCCGCCGAGCTGGGTCGGCGCCTGGGTGGCGGAGCGGTCGACGCGACGGTGGAGGTGCCCGGCGAGACGCTGCCGGCCCGCCTCGTCCTGGACCTGGAGCGCGTCCAACCCCTGCGCTACGGCGAGAACCCCCACCAGGTCGCCGCCCTCTACCGCCGCCCCGATGCGCCCGCGGGCAGCGGCCCGTTCGCGGCGGGGGTGGACCTGCGCCAGGGCAAGGCGCTCAGCTACAACAACCTGCTCGACGCAGCCGCGGCCGCGGGCGTCGCGCGCGACCTGCGCGGGGCCGCGGCGGTCATCGTCAAGCACGCCAACCCGTGCGGCGCGGCCGAGGGCGACGACATCCTGCGGGCCTGGGACCGGGCCCTGGCCGGCGACCCGGTGAGCGCCTACGGTGGTGTGGCAGCCGTGACGCGCCCCGTGGACGGCCCGCTCGCCGAGCGGCTCGCGGCGATCTTCCTCGAGGTCGTCGTGGCGCCCGAGCTGACGCCGGACGGGGCGGCCGTCCTGAGCGGCAAGCCCAACCTGCGCGTCGTGGTCGACCCGTGGCTGGGCCGCCCGCCCGTGGCCGACGTGGAGATCCGCAGCGCTGGTGGGGGCGTCCTGGCGACCACGGCTGACACGGCGGTCGATGAGCCGGACGGATGGTCGGTCGTCACCTCGCGGACCCCGACGCCGCGCGAGACCGCCGACCTCGACCTGGCGTGGCGCCTCGTGCGGCACGTCCACTCGAACGCCATCGTGCTGGTCAGGGACGGCGCGCTCGTGGGGGTGGGCGCGGGCCAGATGAGCCGGGTCGACAGCGCGCGACTGGCGGTCGAGAAGGCCGGCCCGGACCGGGCGCGCGGGTCGGTGTGTGCGTCGGACGCGTTCTTCCCGTTCGCCGACGGCGTCGAGGCCTGCCTGGCCGGCGGCGTGGCCGCCTTCATCCAGCCGGGCGGTTCGGTGCGGGACGCGGAGGTCGTGGCCGCCGCCGAGCGGGCCGGGGCTGCCATGGTGGCGACCGGCGTCCGCCATTTCCGCCATTGAGTCAGACTGCACAGCACAGGAGGTGGACGATGACTGAACCGCTGGTGCCGCACGATCAAGAGCCCGCGACCGAGGGGGCCGGGTCCGGCGAAGCGATCATGGACAAGGTGACGTCGGCCGTCGACGAATTCGCCAAGCGCGCCGCGCCCGTCGTACGCGAGGTCGGTGCACGCGCCGCCGAGGTCACCGCGGCCGCCGGGGTCAAGGCCGGCCCGGTGGCCCATCGCGTGGCCGACGCGACCGAGGATCTGGGCCAGCGGCTGGCGCGCAAGGCCAGCGACGTGGCCAGCGACCTTCGCCGCAGCATGAGCGGCGAAGGCGCCGCCGCTCCGACGACGACGCCTTCAGCCGACGTTTCGACCACGGAGCCCGCGGCGCCCGCCGCGGCCCCCGAGACCGGGACGACGGAGCCCGACTCCGCCGCTTAGGCAGGGAACGACCGGGCCCGTGCGAGCCCGGTCGTAGGAGGTAGCGTACCGCCAGCCCGCGTGGGCCGGCTCGATCAGCGGTTCTTGTTGGGGCGCGCTTCCTTGGCCAGCTGGCGCTGACGCGCCTGCCGCTCCAGGTCAGCGTTCTTGTAGCGCGCCAGCTCCTGGCTGGTGCTGGGATGGATCAGGAAGCTGTGGCCTTCCACGTCTTCCTCGCCGGCGTTGTGGACCTTGGGCCCCACGCCTTCCGGCGCCGCCGGCTTCTTCTTGGTCGCCATGTCGGACCTCTCAGTCTGTGCTGTGCTCGGTGCCCGTGAACC
>DATBOX010000040.1:0-7426 GCA_036561685.1 Candidatus Limnocylindrales bacterium
GCCGCACCGTACGCCAACAAGCCAGCCTGGGTGGACCTCTCGAGCCCTGACGTGGCCGCGTCCGCCGCCTTCTACACCCGGCTCTTCGGCTGGAGTGTCGCCGTGTCACCGGACCCCCAGTACGGTGGCTACGCGATCGCCAAGGACGGCAACGGTGACGTGGCCGGTATCGGTCCCATCCAGACCCCGGGCACGCCTCCCAGCTGGATGGTCTACCTGGGCACGACCGACGCGGCGGCACTTGGCGAGCGGGTGGCGGCCGCCGGCGGCACCGTCATCGCACCAGCTTTTGACGTGGGCGACCAGGGGCGCATGGCCGTCTTCCAGGATCCCAGCGGCGCGTTCGTCTCCGCCTGGCAGCCGTCCGCCATGGACGGCTTCCACGCCGACGGCGTCAACGAGTTCAGCTGGGCCGAGCTCAGCTCGCGCGCCCTCGACAAGGCGGTCGCGTTCTACGGCACGGTCTTTGGCTGGACGGCCGAGTCGGCGCCGATGGGCGAGGGCCAACCGCCGTACACCACCTTCAAGCTCGACGGCACGAACGTCGCGGGCGGCCAGGCCATGAACCCGATGGTCCCCGCCGAGATGCCCAGCTACTGGCTGATCTACTTCGGCGTGGCGGACGTGGACATGTCCTTCAGCACCGTGCTCGACGCCGGTGGCCACGAGATGATGCCGCCGACCGACTTCCCGGGCGGCCGCTTCGCCATCGTGAGCGACCCGCAGGGCGCCGCCTTCGGCCTGCTCCGCATGACCCCGCGCTAGCCGCAGGGGCCACCTCGAACGGGCCCGGGCAGTCCTCGGGGCGCAGGGCGCATATCCTTCCAGGCACCCATGAGCAACACGACCGAACCGTCCGCATACGACGTGGCCCAGATCCGGGCCCGGTTCCCCGCGCTCGCGATGCACGATGACGGCCGGGCCGTGGCGTTCTTCGACGGGCCCGGTGGCACGCAGGTGCCGCGCGCGGTGATCGAGGCGGTGGCGGGCTACTACGAAACGTCGAACGCGAACGAAGGTGGCGCGTTCCTCACCAGCCACCGCAGCGACGCGATGACGGTACGTGCGCACGAAGCGGTGGCCGACTTCCTTAACGCGCGATCGGGCCACGAGATCAAGTTCGGCGCCAACATGACCACGCTGACATTCCACATCAGCCGGTCGATCGGCAAGACCTGGCGGCCGGGCGACGAGATCGTGGTCACGACCCTGGACCACGAGGCGAATGTGTCGCCCTGGCGGGCCATCGCCGAGGACCGCGGCGTCACCGTCCGCACGGTCGACATCCATCCCGAGGACGGCACGCTGGACCTGGACGACCTGGGGGCCAAGCTCTCCGATCGGACGCGCCTCGTGGCGGTCGGCTACGCCTCCAATGCTTTGGGCACGATCAACCCGGTCGGCGAGATCATCCGACGGGCCCATGCCGCCGGCGCGCTCGCGTACATCGACGCGGTCCACTTCGCGCCGCACGGACCCATCGACGTGCAGGCCATGGACGCCGACTTCCTGGTGTGCTCCGCCTACAAGTTCTTCGGCCCCCACCTCGGCGCGCTGTACGGCAAGGAGGCGCTGCTCGACGCGCTGCCGGCCTACAAGGTGCGGCCGGCGCATGACCGCTTCGAGACCGGGACGCCGAACCTGGAGGGCATCGCCGGGACGCTCGCCGCGATCGACTACCTGGCGTGGGTCGGCGAGCGTTTCGGGGAGCCGTACCGCGCGGAGTACCCGCGGTGGACCGGCCGCCGCCTGGCGGTGAAGACCGCGATGCGCGCGATCCGCGCCTACGAGCTGGACCTCTTTGGCGAGCTGGTGGAGGGGCTCGAGCGGATCCCCGGCCTGCACCTGTGGGGCATCCGGGATCGCGACCGCTTCGATTCACGGACCCCCACGGCGGCCATCACCATCGACGGGTGTGCGCCGCGCGAGCTCGCGGAGGCACTGGGCGAGCGGGGCATCACGACCTGGAACGGTGACTTCTATGCCCAGGGGCTGATCGAGCGCCTCGGCCTGTTCGACGCGGGCGGGGTCCTCCGCATCGGGCTCGCCCACTACAACACCGCTGCCGAGGTGGAGCGGCTTATCACGGCCCTCGGCGAGATCGTGGCCGCCTAGCAGGTCGCCCAGCGGCCGACGTGGTGGGCTTGGGCCACCGACTGGGCTGCCGCGTAGTCCGAGGCGTAGCGCACGTCCGGCTTGACCGTGTCGAGGCGGGCATCGCCGCGCACGACCAGTTCGTAGCCCAACTGGTACCACGCGGCACCGTTCCTGATCCAGACGAAGCGGAGCAGGCGGCCGTAGAAGTCGGTATTCGATAGGTCGCGCTCGAGCACGACCGTGGAGTGGCCGGCCAGGAGCGCCTTCAGGTCCGCGCTGGCCTGCGGCCCGTACGGCTGGACCGGCGTGCCCGGCTTGACGGTCTCGGGCGTGTCCATGCCGATGAGCCGCACGTAGGCCTTGTTGGTGAGGCGGATCGTGTCGCCGTCGACCACGTACCAGATGACCGCCGTGCTGGTCGGTCCGAGGGGCTTGCGGAGCGGCCCCTGGAGCGCGGCCGAGCCGGTCGGGATCGCCCCCCGGCAGGCCGTGGGGGCGGCGATCGGCGCGGGTGTCGCCACAGGTTGCGCCGTCGGCTGGGCGGTCGCGGTGGCGCCCGGCCCGACCAGCCCAAGGCCCGGCGTGGACGTATCGGTGGGCAGGACGGAACCGCATGCGCCCGTCAGGATCAGGGCCAGGAGCGCCGCGACGACGGTCAGGCGTGTCCGACCCTGGTGGCCACCCGTGCCCGAGTTGCCCATGTCGCGGCCATCATGCGCCGCCCCCGTGCCACCTCGTATGACACGGCGGGCATGGTGTACCAAACTGACGCCATGAGCGGATCGTTCTCACCGCTGCAGGGGCTGCAGCAGCTGGAGGCATTGAGGCGTGATGATCGACTTCGAACCGTTCCACACCAAGCGCCTGCCGTTGCAGGTCATCGCCGAGGGGCTGGACCGCGCAGACCTGGCCGCCATCACGCGCGAGATGACCGCCCGGATCCTGGGCCATCTCGCGGATTGCACGGATGCCGACGTCACCTTCATGCCGGTCGACCCCGACGCCTTTGATCGGTACGCGTCGACGGAAGCGGACCGGAACGTGCCATGGAGCCTGGGCCACGTGATCGTCCACCTCACCGCCAGCTGCGAGGAGGCCGCGTTCCTGGGCGCCGAACTGGCGCGCGGCGTGCCCGCCCACGGCCGTTCCCGATACGAGGTCCCGTGGCCCACCGTCACGACCATCGAAGCCTGCCGCGAACGACTGCGCGAGAGCGAACGGATGTGCCTCGCGACGCTCGAGACATGGCCCGACCGACCGCACCTTGACGTCTTCTACGAGCCCCTCTCTGGCTCACCGCCGCGCAACGCCGTGGCTCGCTACCTGGGCGGTCCGGCCCATGCGGACGAGCATCGCGACCACATCCCGGCGCTCGTCCGGCAGGCCACGGCCGCCCGCTCGAGCTAGGGATCCGGCGCCGATCGCCGCGACCCGCGGTAGGTGCTCTCGGCGCGGCGCGCCACGCGCAGGATCACGACGAGCCGGGCTGCGTCGCCCGATGGCCGTTCGGCAAGGCGCGGACCGACCCGTATCTGCCGACCGGCTTACGCTCGGACCGACACCCAGTACCAGGAGCGCGACCCGTGACCCGACCGTTCTTTGGCTACCACATGCCCCTCCTGAACTTCCCGGGCGTGGCCGACGACCAGCTGTTCGAGCACCTCGTGAGCATGGTCCAGGCGGCCGAGAAGGCCGGCTTCGACATGGTCACCGTGATGGACCACTTCTACCAGATCCGCGGCGTGGGTCCGGAAGAGGCACCCATGCTGGAGGCCTACACGCTGCTGAGCGCGCTGGCCGCCCGGACCAGCCGTATCCACCTGGGCTCGATGGTCAGCGGCGTGACGTACCGCAACCCGGCGCTGGTGGCCAAGATGGTCACGACCCAGGACATCATCTCGGGCGGGCGGGCGATCCTGGGCCTGGGGGCGGCCTGGAACGAGGACGAGCACAAGGGCTACGGCTTCGACTTCCCGCCCATGCGCGAGCGGATGGACCGCCTGGAGGAGGCCCTCGAGATCTGCCACCTCATGTTCACGGAGGAGCGGCCGAGCTTCCAGGGCACGTACTACCGACTCGATCGCGCGCTGAATAACCCTCGACCCATCCAGCCCGGCGGCCCCAGGATCCTGATCGGCGGCAGCGGCGAGAAGCGCACGCTCCGGATGGTCGCCCGGTTCGGCGACATCTCCAACTGGTGGGGCTCGCTGGACGAGCTGAAGCACAAGAACGACGTGCTGGAGGCCCATTGCGAGGCCGTCGGGCGGGACCCGTCGACGATCATCCGCACCGTCATGGCCCCCGTGCTGTTGGTGGACGACGCCCGCGAAGCCGACGCACTCATGGCGCGCATCCCGCCGGAACGGCGGGCCAGCCTCATCGCCGCCACGCCCGCCGACGCGGCCGAGGCATTGGCCCCCTACCGCGAGGCCGGCTTCGACGGCTTCATCCTGCGCAACGCGATGCTCTCGACGGTGGAGGCGCTCGGCCTCGCCGGCGAGCTGATCACCCTCATGCAGTAGCCATGGGGGGCAAGTCGTCGCCGCTGCTGACGGGGTTTGCCTGTCAGGCAACTAAGCGACCAGATTCGCCGCGCAGGGCCGCGCATCGGCCTCGAAATGACCTTTCGACCCACGATTCGGACCGATTCGCGACGAATCCCTTGCTCCTCAGCCAATTCCATGGCCTGGCAGGCCGCCCAAGCGGCTCTTCGGGTTCCTTACGTGCCTGTGAGGCAAGATCTGCCTGTGAAGCGAACCGCGTGGCTCGGCGCGGCTTCGGATGGGTGTTTGGCGGACCTGACCCGAACGGCACCGGGCTAGGTCGGCCGGGCCCGCTCCACCACCGGGAACGTGAGCAGGATGAGCAGCCCGCCCAGGAGGCCGAAGCCGAGCGTCTCGCGCAGCTGCCAGGCGCTCGTCAGGGCGGCTGAAGGACCTTCGAACACCGGGGTGTCGTTGGTGACGAGCCAGGCGCCGACGTCGGTCGTGCCGGCGGGAACCGTCGCGATCGCCGCTTCACGCGTGAGCAGCTGCCCGTCGGCGGTCTGGAAGCGGTAGTCCAGGTCGGGATCCATGACTCGCGCGGCAGCGTCGGCGAGGTCGGCGCCGCTCAAGGGGGGCCCGGTCGTGGGCCGGACGGAGATGGCGGTTACGGGGCCCTGGGTGCCGAAGGCGGACTCGGGCAGGAATGACTCGTGCCACTGCTGGCCCACGTTGAAGAGCACGATCGCCACGACGGCCCCGACGATGAGGGCCGGCAGCGTGCGGCCCATGACGGCCCCCACGACCAGTCCGATCCCCAGCCCCGCGATGGCGTGCGCCACGACCGGAGCTCCGAACAGTTCGGCATCCTGGTAGAGGTTGCTCCAGAGCCCGTCCCCGGTGCGGGTCGTGTCCAGGATGGCCGCCGTCACGGCGGTGAGTGCACCAAGGGCGAGGGTCAGCAGAAGCACCGGCATGAGTCGGCCGAACAGCCACCGGCTGCGCGAACCGGCGAGGCCCCACGCGGTCGCCGCGGTCCGCGCCTCCAGCTCGCGCCCGACCAGCGGGACACCGAGGAACAGCCCGATCGCGTAGGGCAGCAGCGCCATCGCGGCGAGGACCTTGCCGCCCTCGCTCTCGTTGATCCCGGCCCACTGGGACACGGGGTCCTTGCAGGCGCCGGCCGCGTCCGGTCCGCCGCTCAGCCACTGGAGGAGGCACTGGGTCGTCACGCCCACACTGTTCAGGCGGTACGTCACGATCAGGGCAGAGGCGGCCACGATCAGGGAGCCGACCGAGACGGCCAGGACCTCGAAGCGGTGGACCTTGAAGGTCAGGCGAGCGGATGTGACGGCGCCGGCGAGCGCGCCCATCAGGCTGCCCACGCGGCCGCGTCGGCACCCGACGCACGTGCCGATGAAAGGTAGCCCAACACGATCTCCTCCAGCGAGGCCGGCCGGCCGACGGTCGGGTCAGTCGTCCGCGACAGGACCAGACGCGTCTCCCCCGGCCCGGTGAACGTCGCTACGTCCCACGGTGTCGGCGGAGCGGCCGACGGCGCGAGGACGGTGACGATCCGATGCCCGGCTCGAGCCTCCGCCACGTCCGAATCCAGCAGCACATGGCCCGCGGAGAGGACGACGAGGCGCTCACACGCCTCCTCCACGTCGGTGACGATGTGCGAGGACAGGAACGCCGTGTGGCCGTCCGCCCGGACCGCCGCCACGAGCACGCTCAGGAACTCGCGCCGGGCGAGGGGGTCCAGGCTGGCGAGCGGCTCATCCAGCAGCAGGACAGGCGCCCGCGTGGCGAGCGCGATGGCGAGGCCCAGTTGCGCCTGCTGGCCGCCGGACAGCTCGCTGGCTCGCTTGGACGGCCCGATGCCGAGCGACTTGAGGCGCTCCACGGCCACCGATCGCTCGAAACCTCGGCGGAGCGTCACCGCCAGGGCCAGGTGGTCGGCCACCGTCAGGTCCCGGTAGAGGGAGGCGGCCTGCGGGACGTACCCGATGTGGGCAAGGGCCTGCGGGCGGCGTTGCCACGGATCGATGCCCGTGACCGTGACGCGGCCGGAGGTCGGGCGCTCGAAGCCCATCCAGGTCCGGATGAGGGTGGACTTGCCGGCGCCGTTGGGGCCCACGACGGCCGTGATCGTGCCGGTGGGGACGCTCATCGTCACACCGTCGAGCGCCAGCGGACCGCGGGTTCGGTAGCGCTTGGCGAGGTGGTCGGCAGTCAGGGCGGGGTCGGCTGGGGTATCTGTCATGGCCCGACCTTAGGCCCGACGGATCCGGTCGAACAGGCGGGACTCCCCTCGCCCAAGCACAGGGATTCCCCGCATGGCCCTCACGATGCGGCGGTGCTACCGTCCGAGCGTGGCTGACACCGTCCGCCAGCGGATCGCGGCCGCGATCGCCCTGGCCTTCCTGCTCCTGGGGGTCGGCGCGTGGCTCGCCGCTGGGCCGGGCGGTGCCGCGTCGACCAGTGGGCTGGGCGTCCGGCCGGATGACACGGTGCTACTGGTCTGGTTCGGCGCGGCGACCCTGGCGATCGGGACCTGGTGGCTGACCCGGCCCGACCTGCCGCGGATGGCGGCCCGGCTGGGCTGGCCGCTGTTGGCCGCGACGGTCGCGCCGTTCTCGCTGGCGATCGTGGCGACCTTTGACCCGTCGTGGAGCATCCCTGCGGTCGGGTTTCTGTGGCCGCTCTCCGTGGCGCCGCTGGCCGAGGCCCTGACCACCTACGCCCCCAACGCGCGACGGCGACGCGTGGCGATCGCCGCTGGGCTGGCGTGCTACGCCTTCGCCGTCGTGATCGGTCCGCAGATGGCGTCCATCGGGATGGCC
>DATBOX010000041.1:0-2202 GCA_036561685.1 Candidatus Limnocylindrales bacterium
GGCCCGGGACCAGGTCGCCAGGGACCGGGACGTCTCCCCCGGCCGGGTCCTGCCGGACGCCACTGTCATCGTCGCCGGGCTGCACTGGGACGCCACCGCAGCCGAGCTGGCACGGCTGCCGGCCTTCACCGGACGTGGCGCCCGACGCCACCTCAGCGTGTGGACCCGCGCCGTGACCTCCGCCCAACAGCTGCCGGACGCGGAGCTGCCCTCGATCGGGATCGCCCTGGACGGCCCACCGCCACCGAGGTCCTGGGCCGAGCGCGACCCGGAGGCCGCTGCCCGGCTGGCCGCGGTACGCGCCGCCGTCGCCGCCATCGCCGCCGCCGTCACGATGCCCGCGGAGAACGTCGTCCCGACCGACGCGCTCAAGCGGATCTGCTGGACCCCGCCGCCGGAGCGAGACCTCGCCACGATCGAGGCGACACTGCGCCAGCTCGGCGCCCGGCCCTGGCAGGTCGAGCTCACCGCCGCCGGAGTGCAGGCCGCGCTCGCCGCGACCTGACCGCCGGCAGCGCCTGTCCCACCCGGGGTTACTGGCGAGTAGCATGGGGCGACGCCTTCCTGAGGAGCATCCGGTGGCCAGAGAAGTTCGCGACGTCGTCCTCGTCGATGCAGCCCGTACCCCGTTCGGCAAGGCCGGACCGGGGGGCATGTACGCCCAGACCCGCGCCGACGACATGGTGGTCGCCGTCATCCGGGACCTGGTACGCCGCAACCCGAACCTGCCCGTCGAGCGCATCGACGACGTCGCGGTCGCGGCCACGACCCAGATCGGCGACCAGGGCCTGACCCTGGGCCGCACCGCAGGGCTGCTGGCCGGGCTCCCCCGCAGCGTCCCCGGCTTCTCGGTCGACCGCATGTGCGCGGGCGCGATGACGGCGGTCACCACGATGGCCGCCTCGATCGGGTTCGGCGCCTACGACCTGGCCCTGGCCGGCGGCGTCGAGCACATGGGCCGGCACCCGATGGGCGAGGGCATCGACCCCAACCCCCGCCTGCTCGCCGAGCGGCTCGTCGACCCCGAGGCGCTGCTGATGGGCAACACCGCGGAGAACCTGCACGACAGGTTCCCGCAGCTGACCAAGGCCCGCGCGGACGAGTACGCACTGCGCAGCCAGGAGAAGACGGCGAAGGCGTACGCCGACGGGGCGATCCAGCCTGACCTCGTACCCGTCGCGACACGCAGCACCGAGCTGGGCTGGGGGCTGGCCACCGCCGACGAGCCGCCGCGTCCGGGCACGACGCTGGAGGGCCTGGCCGGGCTGCGTACCCCGTTCCGGCCGCACGGCAACGTGACCGCGGGCAACAGCGCCGGGCTCAACGACGGCGCGACCGGCGCAGTGCTGGCCGCGGAGCAGGTGGCGGACGAGCTCGGGCTGAGCAAGAAGGCCCGGCTCGTCTCGTTCGCGTTCGCCGGCGTGGAACCGGAGGTCATGGGCGTCGGCCCGATCCCGGCCACGACCAAGGCCCTGGCCAAGGCCGGGCTGCAGATCGAGGACATCGGCATGTTCGAGATCAACGAGGCTTTCGCGGTGCAGGTACTGGCATTCCTGGACCACTTCGCGATCGCCGACGACGACGCCCGCGTGAACCCGTACGGCGGCGCCATCGCTGTCGGGCACCCGCTGGCGTCCTCCGGCGTGCGGCTGATGGCCTACCTCGCCCGCTCCTTCCAGGCCCATCCGGAGGTCAGGTACGGCCTGACCACGATGTGTATCGGGTTGGGCATGGGGGGCACCGTGATCTGGGAGAACCCGAGCTACGACGGTAAGGACGCCTGACATGACATCGACCGCCCCCGACGAGCTGGTCACCGAGGCGAAGGTGCGGCTTCTCGACCTGCCCGACGCTGCCGGCCGCGCCGCCCTCATCACCCTCGACAACGGCCAGGACCACACCAAGCCCAGCACGTTCGGGGTCGGTGGGCTGGAATCGCTGGCCGCGGCGCTGGACCAGGTGCAAGCCATGGCCTCGGCCGGCGAGATCGTCGCTGTCGCCGTCACCGGCAAACCGTTCATCTTCGCCGTAGGCGCCGACCTGACAGGTCTGCCGCAGGTCACCTCGCGGGAGCAGGCACACACACTGGGGGCGCTGGGGCACAGCGTGTTTCGCCGACTCGGCGAGCTTGGCGTCCCGTCGTTCGCGTTCGTCAACGGGGCGGCGATGGGTGGCGGCCTCGAGGTCGCTCTGAGCTGTACG
>DATBOX010000042.1:0-5433 GCA_036561685.1 Candidatus Limnocylindrales bacterium
TACTTCAACGAGGACGCGACGGGCGTGTTCTTCGGCCTGACCAGCAATCACCGGCGAGCCCATTTCGTGCGCGCGATCCTGGAGGGCGTGGCCTACCAGTACCCGCCACTCCTGGCGATGCTCCACGACTACGTCGACCGGCTGGGCACCTTCACGATCGTGGACGGCGAGGCGCGCAGCCCGGCGTGGAACTCCATCAAGGCCGACGTCATCGGCCGGCCGATCCACACCACCAGGACGATCGAGGCCGCCGCGGTCGGGTCGGCGATCCTCGCCGGGATGGCCTCGGGGGTCTACGCGGACGCCCATGCGGGTGTGGCAGCGCTCGTCGTCCCCGGCCCGGTCGTCGAGCCCGACCCGGCGCGGCACGAGGTCTACGCGCGCCTGCGGGAACGCTACGAGGCCGTTTACCGCCACCTGGATCCGGCCTTCCACGACGCGAACCGGGAGCGGCCCAGCGCGCCGGTCCAGGAGGTGGCCATCGCCGACGCCACGTAGCCGTCCGGGACCTCAGGGGAGGCTGTGATCAACGGTTGGAGCGAGGGGAAGGAGCGACAAGTGAGCGACCAATCACCCGGCAGCGGACCGGGAAGCCAGAACGACGCGCGGCTCGATTCCAGCGTCGCCGATGAAACGTATCTGAGCCAGCTCGGCTACCGCCAGGAGCTGTCCCGCGCACTCGGCGCCTTCGGCAGCTTCGCCATCCAGTTCTCGCTGATCGGCATCTCGATCGGCCTGTTCCTGCTCTACGGCTTCGGGCTGTCGACCATGGGCCCGCTGTTCATCGTGCCGTTCATCATCGGCGGCGCGCTGCAGATGGTGGTGGGCCTGTCGGTCGCCGAGCTCGTCTCGGCCTACCCCGTCGCCGGCGGGGCGTACCAGATCATCAACCGCATCACCAATCGCGCGCTCGCCTGGCAGGTCGGGTGGTGGCTCGCCATCGGGCTCCTGCTGGCGGTCTCCGCCGAGGCGGTCGGGATCGCCATCTACATCGGACCGTGGATCGGCATCGCGACCCCCGACGTGACGCAGTCCATCATCGTCGCGGCGATCGTGATCTTCGGCATCACCGTGATCAACATCGTCGGCATCCGCTTCGCCTCGGTGATCAACAACGTGGGCGTGATCGCCGAGCTCTTCGGCCTCAGCACCGTGCTCGTCCTGCTGCTGTTCCACGGGCTGCAGCAGCCACTCAGCTTCCTGAGCCAGACTGGCGGGACCGACGCGAACGGCCTGATCGTGCCGCTCCTGACCGTGTTCCTGATGCCAGTCTTCATCATCGGCAGCTTCGACTCGACGGGGCACGTCGGCGAGGAGACCAAGGACGCCGCGACGACGGCTCCACGCGGTGTGCTGATCGCGAACTTCGGCTCGTACATCTACGCGATCATCGCGGTCATCATCCTGTCGCTGGCCATCCCTGACTTGACCGCGGCGATGAAGAGCACGGCGCCGATCACGTACATCGTCACCCAGAACCTGGGCGACGGCGTGGCCAACGCCCTGATCGCCGTGGTGGTCGTCAGCTTCATCGTCAACATGCAGATCCTGGAGCTCACCGCGGGCCGCATCTTCTGGGCCCAGGCCCGCGACGGCCAGGCGCCGGCGGCCGGCTGGCTCCGCACGGTGAGCTCGAGCGCCACGCCGACCAACGCGACCATCGTCGCCGGCGTCATCGCCTTCGTGGCGTGCCTGTACTCGACCGGCCTCGCGGTGCTCGCGGCAGCCTCCGCGCTGGGCCAGATCGGCTCCTACGCCGTGACCATCGCGGCGGGCATCGTCGGCAAGCGCCGCGGCACGCTGCCCAAGCGGCCGTGGAACTACGGCCGCTGGAGCACGCTCATCGACTGGGTCGCCGTGATCTGGGCCTTCTTCGTCAGCGGCGTCATCGTCTGGCAGAACCCCAGTCAGGTCGGTCCGGGAGCCATCGTGATCGTCATCGCCGGGCTTCTGATCTACTACATCGGCATCCCGCGCAGCCGGCGCGGGATCATGGCCGATGCTGCGGAGGCGGCGGCCTGACCCGCTGACCGCCTCCTCGTTCACACCCCGTATCGGGGGCTCGGCCGGCACCGGCCGGCCGAGCCCCCACCACCCACGAAAGGGAACTCATGATCGGTCAGGGCATCGAGCTGCGGCTACGGCGGTTCTTCGATCAGGCCACCAACACGTCGATCATCGTGCCGATGGATCACGGCGTCGAAGGGCCCCAGTACGTCGAGCTCGAAGACCCTCGCGACGTCGTGTCGGATCTCGTCGAGGCCGGCGCGAACGGATTCCTCATGCGTCGGGGGCTGGCTCGCTTCACGGCCGAGCGCTGGGGCGGGCGGGTCGCCTGGGCCCAGCGGATCACCGGCCGGACCGGCCTGGCCAACAGGGACAAGGAACAGGTCTTCATCGCCTCGCCGGAAGAGGCGCTGCGCAACGGAGCCGACGCGGTCTGCTACACGGTCTTCCTGGGCGGCGACCAGGAGGAACGCGACTATCCGCTCATCGGCCAGACGGCCGACACGTGCAGCCGGATCGGGCTGCCGCTGCTGGCCGAGATCTTCCCTGCCGGCGGCGCTGACGTGGCCGCCTACGACGGCCCTTACACCGCCGACGACCTCCGCGTCGCTGTCCGCGTGGCGTGCGAGGAGGGGGCGCACTTCATCAAGACCTTCTACACCGGCGACTCGAAGAGCTTCGCCCGGGTGGTCGCCTACAGCACGTTGCCCGTCCTCATCGCGGGCGGCCCCAAGGCCGATACGCCCGAGCAGATCCTGACCATGGTCAAGGGCGCCATGGACGGCGGCGGGAAGGGCATCGTCATGGGCCGCAAGGTCTGGCAATCGCCGGACCCGGCCGCGACCATGCGCGCCATCGTGGAGGTCGTCCGCGGCGGCGCGGATGTGGCGTCCGCTCTTCGCCACTACAACGCCAGCGCGCGGGCCCCGCGATGACCGTCGCGGACCAGCCCGCCGCAGCCATGACCCCGGCCCTGGACCATCCGCCCGGGAACTGGATCGACGGCCGGTGGCAGGCCCCCGCGGGCGGCGCCTGGCTCGAGGTGGAGGATCCGGCGGACGCGACGCCGTTCTCGCGGATCCCGGCCAGCGCGGATGCGGACGTCGACCTGGCCGTCGCCGCGGCGCGGCGGACCTTCCAGGCCGGGACCTGGAGCCGTATCACCCCCAGCGAGCGCGGCCGCGTCATGTGGACGCTGGCGAGCCTCATCCGGGCCAACGCCGAGGCGCTCGCGAGCCTCGAGGTGCGCGACTCCGGCAAGCCCATCCGCGAAGCTCGCGAGGACATGGCCGGCGTGGCCGACATCTTCGAGTTCTATGCCGGCATGGCCAGCAAGATCGTGGGCCAGACGATGCCGCTGCCGGGCGGCCAGCTCGGCACGGTCCTGCGCACGCCGGTCGGCGTCGTGGGCACCATCACGCCGTGGAATTTCCCCCTCTACGTGGCCGCCTGGAAGGTGGCGCCGGCGCTCTGCTGCGGCAACTCGGTGATCCTCAAGCCGTCGGAGCTGGCCAGCCTCAGCTGCCTGGCCCTGGGGGAGCTGGCGGCACGGGCGGGCATGCCCGATGGCGCCTTCAACGTGGTGGCCGGCCTGGGCGATCCCGCGGGCGCGGCCCTCGCGCGGCACCCCGACGTCGACGTGCTCGCCTTCACCGGGGGCACGGTGACCGGTCGCAAGGTCGCGCAGGCGCGCGCCGCGCTGATCCGGCCTACGCAGCTCGAGCTCGGCGGAAAATCGCCCAACGTCGTCTTCGCCGACGCCGACATCGACGCTGCCGCCGCCGGTGCCGCCTTCGGCATCTTCTACACGCAGGGCGAGAACTGCAATGCCGGCAGCCGCATCCTCGTCGAGCGCTCGATCTACGGGCGGTTCGTCGACCTGGTCGTGGCCCGCGCGGAGGCGCTCCGGGTCGGCGCGCCGGCCGACGAGTCGACCGACATGGGCGCCCTGATCTCGCGGCCGCACCTCGAGAAGGTGGCCGGGTACGTGGAGATCGGCCGGAGCGAAGGAGTCCGCGTGGCGACGGGCGGCCGCAAGCTCACCGACCCGAGCCTGTCGGGCGGTTACTTCTACGCCCCGACCGTCCTCGCCGACGTGCCGGCGGACGCGCGCGTCTTCCAGGAGGAGATCTTCGGGCCGGTCGTCACCATCACCTCGTTCGAGGATGACGACGAGGCGATCCGTCTGGCCAACGCGACCGAGTACGGCCTCGCGGCCGGCGTGTGGACCAAGGACGTCGACCGGGCGCTCCGCTGCATCCAGCAGATCGAGTCGGGCTACGTGTGGGTCAACACGTTCAACGGCACGCCCATCGAGGCGCCCTTCGGGGGCGTGAAGCACTCGGGCTTCGGTCGCGACTGCGGCAGCCAGGCCATCGACACGTACACCACGTGGAAGACGGTGGCGTGGGCGGTCCAGCCGTTCTCCGACTGGTACCGCAGTTCGTAGCGGCCCGCCCCATGAAGCTCGGCCTGCTGCTGTGGAACCAGGACGCCTGGTGGCGGGAGGTGGTCGACGCCGCCCGGCGGGCGGACCGCCTCGGCTACGACAGCGTGTGGATGTGGGATCACCTCTACTCGATCGCCGGGGATGGGGTCGATCCCTACCGGCCCATCTTCGAGGGCTGGACGTCGATCAGCGCCCTGGCCGCCCTGACCGAGCACGTCCGCCTGGGGTTGCTGGTGGGGGCCAACCCGCTCCGCAATCCGGGGGTCGTGGCCAAGATGGCGGTCACCCTCGACCACATCAGCGATGGGCGGGCGATCGTGGGGCTGGGGGCGGGCTGGTTCGAGCTGGAGTTCAGTGCCCATGGCATCCCGTTCGGCGCGACCGTCGGCGAGCGGCTGGACTGGCTGGACCAGTCCGCCTCGATCATCCGCGGCCTGCTCGATGGCCGGTCCGTCACGCTCCACAGCGCGAAGTACGACTTCGTCGAGGCCCGCCACTATCCGCGACCGGTCCAGGGCCACCTGCCGATCCTCGTCGGCGGCAACGGCCTCAAGAAGACGCTGCGGACCGTCGCCGCGTACGCCGACATGTGGAACACGATGGGCCCGGCGGCCGACGTCGCGCATCGCGATGCGGTCCTGCGGGAGCATTGCCTCGCGGTCGGCCGCGACCAGGCCTCCATCGAGCGGACGCTCGAGCTGAAGCCGATCATCCGCGACGACCCGGCTGAGGCCCAGCGCGTCTGGGCCGCCTGCCTGGCGCGCGCGGGGACGGCTCCCGAAGCCATCCGCAACGCCTGGCTGGGCACGCCCGCCGAGGTCGCCGAGCGGTTCCGACCCTACCGGGCGCTGGGCTTCGACACGATGATCGTGGAGCTGCCCGCCCCATATGACGCAGAGACGATCGAGCGGCTCGCGACCGAGGTCGCGCCGCTCATCGAGGCGATGCCGCTCGGGGGGTAAGACAGCACGCCCGTC
>DATBOX010000043.1:0-19648 GCA_036561685.1 Candidatus Limnocylindrales bacterium
GTAGGACGGCCGCACGGCCATCAGGGCGGCGATCTCCGTCCGCCCGCGGAAATCGGCCACCATCTCGTCGAGCGGGGCGTTCGTGACCACGTCGGCGTAGTTGGCCAGGAAGAGGTCCTCGCCCTCGAGGTGGTGCCGCACGGTGAGGAGCCGTTCGCCGATGGTGGTGGCGATGCCGGTGTCGGCGAAGGTGATGCGCCAGCTGGCGATGTCGCTGCTCAGCAACTCGACGCTGCGGCCGCCGCCGCTCAGCACGAAGTCGTTCGAGAGAGCCTCCTCGTAGTCGAGGAAGTAGGCCTTGATGAGGTCGGCCCGCTCGCCGAGGCACAGGATGAAGTCGTCCCAGCCGAAGTGGGCGTAGTAGCGCATGGCGTGCCACAGGACCGGCCGGTAGCCCAGCGGGACCATCGGCTTGGGGACCAGCTCACCCCGCTCCGGCAGGCGCAGGCCGGGGCCGCCGCAGAAGAGGACGACCTTCATGGCGCGCTTCAGGCCCCGCCGGCCGGGCGACGCGGACGGACCGAGGCGCGGGCCGAGCCACTGATCCGCCGCACGCCGCGTCGGGTGAGGCAGAGTCCCAGGCGCACGACACACTCGACGCGCTGGCGCAGCGTCAGCGGCGAGACCCGGATGATCCGCCACAGCTCACGGGCGATCGCCAGGTGGATCATGCGCGCCCGGCGGCGCGGGTCCCAGGCCCGGCTCTTGCGGGTGTGGGTCGAGCGCTGGGGGTGCTCGCGGCTCGACCACAGCTCTTCGGGGATCTCCACGATCCGCCCGTGCAGGGCGATCTCGCCCACGAAGGCGCGGTCCGAACCGACGTAGTCGGCCAGCA
This sequence comes from Candidatus Limnocylindrales bacterium, assembly GCA_036561685.1. GTDB lineage: Bacteria > Chloroflexota > Limnocylindria > Limnocylindrales > CSP1-4 > DASPUH01. The sequence goes on from DATBOX010000043.1 coordinate 836, forward strand.
GACGCGTGCGGTCCAGGACGGCCCGCCGGATCACGCCCATCATGATGCGCTGGCCCCGGTCGCCGCACATGAGGTTGCCGAAGCGCTTGACGGGATCCGGGCCGGACAGGTCGAAGCGGTAGGGATGGTGGCCCAGCAGCTCGTCATCCGGCCCCACGTCGCGGAATCGCGTCGTGCAGAGGGCGACCGACGGGTCCGCCTCCAGGACCGCCACGCACCGCTCCAGGAAGGTCGGTTCGACGGTGTCGTCGGCGGCCAGCCATTTCAGGTACCGACCCGTGGTGGCGCGGGCGCCGGCGTTGAAGTTGGGGTTGGAGCCGATGTTCTGGGGATGGCGGATGTAGCGCACCCGCGGGTCGCGGGCGACGTACATCTGCGCGATGGCCGGCGTGGAGTCGGTCGAGGCGTTGTCCAGGATGACGACCTCGAGGTCGGTCAGCGTCTGGGCCAGGATCGAATCGAGGGCCCGGACCAGATACTGCTCACCGTTCCACACGGGGACGGCGACCGACACCAGCGGCGACTCAGTCACTCGCGCGACCGCCGCTGCGGCACGGCCTGACAGGCCTCACGTGGTGCGCGCTTCCATGGTCAAGACCCTCTCCCCTCGCGGAGTGACAACTATACCGAGCGCGGGCTGGACGACCGGACGCCCCGGGCGTCGCGCACCCGCCGGGCCCGCTCGTAGATCTCCAGCAGCAGGACCCGGTTGCGCTCCGCCGTGAAGGTCCGCTCGTACTCGAGACGGGCCTCGCGCCGCATCGACTCGTAGTCCACGCCCGGTCGCCGTAGCTGCTCCACGGCCGCCGTCAGCTCCTGGGCCGAACCCGCCGTGAAGAGCAGGCCGGTCTCGCCGTGGCGCACCACCTCGGCCATGGCCCCCAGGCGCGAGGCGATCACCGGCACGCCGCAGGCGTAGGCCTCCGCGATGACCCGCCCGAACGTCTCGTACCACTCGGAGGGGAAGACGACCACGCGCGCGTCGCGCAGCTGGGCCAGGACCTCGGCCGGGGCCCGGTGACCCATGAGCGTCACGCGCGAGCCCAGGTCGTGGTCCCGCACGTAGGCCTCGACGGCCTCGTGCAGCGGCCCGTCGCCGATGATCCGCAGCGGCATGTCGATGGCCTGCCATGCCCGCAACATGGTCATCACGCCCTTCTCGGGAGCCAGGCGGCCGGCGTACACGGCGTGGTCGCCGGCGGTGTCGTTGGGGCCGGGATCCGGGGCCACGAAGTTGGGTTTGACGACGATCCGCGCGGGGTCCAGGCCGGCCTGGATGAACTTCTGGCGGGTGAACTCGCTGGGGGCCACGAAGAGGTCCACCGCGCGGTGCCACGTGCCAAGCAGCCCGTGCACGTTCTGCATCGTGGCCACGACGCCCGACTGGACCCGTGACTCGTGGTAGCAGCCGTGCACGACCCCGGGGAGCCCGGCGTGGCCGATGCAGTCCTCGCACGGGTGGCCGTCGCGATAGAGCACCGCCGAGGGGCAGATGAAGCGGTAATTGCGCAGCGACGCCACGACCGCCGCGCCCTGCCGATGGGCGGCGTAAAACGCGGCCGGCGAGATCAGGGGGAACGTGTTCTGGAAATGGACGATGTCCCGCGGGTCGCTCATGAGGCGCTCGCGCAGATCGCGGTACGTGTCGCCGGCCCACACCGCCCGCAGCCCCGCGGTGGCCTTGCCGAACGCCCCAAGGCGATCCAGCTCGCGGTTGTCGCGCGTGTAGGTCGTGACGTCGACGCCCGCGTCGCGCAGGAGCTGGGCCTCGGCCTCGAAGGACAGGTTCTCGCCCCCCAGGTCGCGGTAGTAGCAGTGGCTCATCAGGACGCGCGGCAGGGCCGCGGACCCGACACCGGCCGGGGCCGACGCAGCGCCAGCCGGCGCGCCGATCGGAGCCTGGGCCGGCAGGCGGCCGGCCTGGGCCGCCGCCGATCCCGCCCCCTGCGCTCCGGCGTGGGTCACCCGGGCATAGACGGCCGACAGGTCGGCCAGATGGCGCTCGGGCCGGAAGGCCTCGCCCGCCAGGGCCATGGCCTTCGCCCCCTCCGACGCGGCGAAGGCCGGGTCGTCCTGGAGCCGACCGATGCCTGCGGCCAGGCTCGTGACCGGGTCGTCGACCTCGCAGATGACCCCACCGCCATCGTCGACCAGTTCGGGCAGGCCGCCGCGTCGCGTCACCAGCAGCGGCCGGCCGGCCGCCATCGCCTCGAGGGCCGCCAGCGGCGCGTTCTCATCCCACACCGACGGGAACGCGACGTAGCGCGCCCGCCGGATGGCCCCTGTCACCTGCTCGCGGTCCAGGAGGCCCACGAAGGACGTGTGCCGCAGGCCAAGCTCGTCCGCCAGCGCCCGCAACGAGGCCGCCTCGGGCCCGTCCCCGGCGATGCGGAACGGCGGGTCGCCGGCCGCCTGGAGCGCCCGCAGGAGGTCGGCCACACCCTTCTCCGGCGCCAGGCGCCCGAGGTAGAGGCCGCCGTCTCCGCCGCCCGGCTCGCCCAGCGCCAGGTCGGTGAAGTTCCGCACCACGACCGTCCGGGCCGCCGGGATGCCCCAAGCCTGCACCTGCTCCGCCATGAAGCGGCTGGGCGCCACGAAGAGCTGCACGCGATCCTCCAGGCGCGCCACGAAGCGGTGGGTCCACAGGGCCGCGGCGTAGCCGGCCGCCTGTGACCGCTCGGCGAAGCACCCGTGGAGCACGGCGTTGTAGTAGGCGCCCGCCTCGCAGCGGCGGCAGCGCTCCCCCTCGGTGAACATGACCCCGTTGGGGCATCTCAGCCGCAGGTTGTGGACCGTCATGACGAGCGGCACGTGCAGGCGGCTGGCACTCAGGTGCACGGCCGGCCCGAAGGAGGGATACGTGTTGTGGACGTGGACGACATCGGGCCCGAAGTCGCGCATGGCGGCGGTGACGGACCGCACCTCGGCCCGGGAGTAGAGCATGTGGGTGGCCGTGCGCACCCCGCCGGGCAGGCCCAGGTTCTCGCGCTCCAGCAGGCGGGTCTCGTACGCCTCGCGCAACAGGGCGACCTGCTGCCGGACGTAGCGATCCTCACCGCCAGCCTGGCGGTAGAAGCTATGGGCGATGAGCACGCGCAACGAGATGCTCCGCTAGCGAGGGGCTGCCATCTTACGATGGGGCGGCGGGAGATCCCCGTCGGCCAGGACATGGGCCGGGGGCCACGCTCTGCGATAAGGTGGCACCTCCGTGGTGCCCGCCGGGTACCACAGCCGCCTCGCCAGGAGACCCGCCCCCTTCCATGCCCGACCTGCCGCCGGAGGACCGCGTGACCGAGACCCGCCCGGCGCGCACGTTCTCCGCCGCCATCCTGGGCCGGGCCGGCTGGGGCTTCGCTGACCAGGCGATGTCGAGCGTCACCAACTTCGCCATCAGCCTCGTCGCCGCCCGCGCGTTCGGTGCGGCCGACCTTGGCGCGTACACCATCGTCTTCGCGACCTACCTCCTGGTCATCAACGCGGCCCGCCAGCTGGCCCTCGCTCCGCTCGTCATCCGCTTCTCGACGGGGACGGTCCAGGCCTGGCGGCGCGCCACCGCGGATGCGACCGGTCTGAGCATCGTGGTGGGCTGCCTGGGTGGCCTCGCCTCGCTGGCCGTGGGGGTCGTCCTGGGCGGGCCGATCGGCTCGGGCCTGATCGCGCTCGGCATCCTCATGCCGCCGCTCCTGCTCCAGGACGCATGGCGCTTCGCCTTCTTCGCCGCCCGCCGCGGGCGTACCGCGTTCGTGAACGATCTGGTGTGGGCGATCGTGCTCGTGCCAGTCCTCACGATCGTGCTCCTCAGCGGCCCCGCCTCGATCGCCGGCCTGATCGTCGCCTGGGGCGTCTCGGGCACCGTGTCGGCCGTGCTTGGGATCGCCCAGTCCGGGGTGCGGCCGCGCCTCCGGGGCGCCGTGTCATGGGTCCACGAGCACGGCGATATCGCCCCGCCGATGACCCTCGAGTCGGTCATCTCCATGGTCGCCGGACAGGTCACCACGTATGCCATCGCCTCGGTGGCGGGGCTGGCCACGGTCGGCGCGATCCGGGCCGCCCAGCTGCTCCTTGGCCCCTTCTTCATGCTCTTCCAGGGCCTCCAGCTCATCGCCGCACCGGAGGCGGCGGCCCTGCTGCAGGTCTCGCCGCGCGCCCTGTGGCGAGGCTGTGTCGTCTACGCCACGGGGCTGGTCGCCGCGCTGCTGGTGTACGTCGTGGTCGTGGAGGCGGTGCCCGAGAACGTGGGCGTCCTGCTCCTGCGCCAGAGCTGGGACCTGGGCCATGCTGTCCTGCCGGCGATGGCCGTCCTGTTCGCCGCGGCGTTCGTCTACACCGCGCCCACCATCGGCCTGCGCGTCCTCGCCGAGGCCCGCCTGGTGCTCGGCAACGGGCTCATCTCTTCCGCCTCCGGCCTGCTCCTGGGGATCGGCGGGGCGGCCGCCGGCGGGGCGGTGCCGAGCACCCTGGGCAGCGCGGCCGCCAACTTCCTGGCGGCCATCCCGGCCTGGCTCCAGCTGCGCCGCATCGTCCAGGCGCGCACGCGGGACGCGGGCGCGACGGTCCCCGGCGCGGCCCCTCCACCGGCCGACACGCCGACGGCTCCGCTGGCCCCGACGACGGACCGTCCCTTGCCCTGAGGGGTGGTGCGACGGGGCACCAACGGGGCCTCCATCGCCTTGACTTTCGTACCCCCACATGATGTGCTAGCAGTCCGCACCGGTATCGGTGGGGAACGCACTTATCGGGGTAGTTCATCGCACCACAAGCCACATTGCCAGGACCGAGGTCTGGTCGGTTGACCGTTCCCTTCGGCGCGGCATTGGGGGATCGCCGTGGGCCCTTCGAGCATGGGGCGCCACAGCGGAGGGGTCATGATCGGTCAACGTACGACGGCTAGCCGGACGGTCGAACCGGCAGCCGCCCTCGTCGCGCCTGCCGCGACGACCTCGGCCACCTCGCCGGTCGGCGAGGCTGGCACGGCACAGCCGACCACCGCCGTCCGGAGCCCCGCGCCCATGCCGGACGCGGCCACCATCGACCGGCTGGCCGGCCTGGGTGGCACGGGCCGCCGCCGTCGCGAGCTGGCCTTCAAGCGCGGCCTGGACATCGTCGGCGCCGTCGGCGGCCTCGTCGTGCTGGCGCCCGTGTTCGCCATCCTGACGCTCGCCATCTGGCTCACCGACGGCCGGCCGGCCTACTTCCGCCAGCCGCGGGCCGGCCTGCACGGGCGGCCTTTCATCATCGCCAAATTCCGCACCATGGCCCGCGACGCTGACGCCCAGCGGGCCGCCCTGCGCGCCCACAACGAGGTGGCCGGGGGCGCCTCCTTCAAGCTGACCGACGACCCGCGCGTGACGGCCACGGGCCGCTTCCTGCGGCGCACCAGCCTCGACGAGCTGCCCCAGCTGTGGAACGTGCTGCGAGGTGAGATGAGCCTGGTCGGCCCCCGTCCCCACCCCTTCGACGACCTCGAGGGCTACCAGGAGTGGCACTACGCGCGCCTGGCCATGAAGCCCGGCATGACCGGCCTGTGGCAGATCAGCTCCCGCCGCGATCCCGACTTCGACCGCTGGGTAGCCCAGGACCTCGAGTACATCCGCACCTGGTCGCCCCGGCTCGACATCCAGATACTCTTGATGACGCTGCCCGCGCTCTTGCGGGCCGACGGGCGCTGACGGCGATGGCCGAGCACGCCAACGTCGCGGTCATCGGCTGCGGCCACGTCGGCCTGGTCATGGCGGCCGGCCTGGCCGAGCTTGGTCATGACGTGCACGGGGTGGACCGCAGCGCGCCCCTCGTCGAGGCCCTCCAGGGCGGCCATGTGCAGCTGCACGAGCCGGGGCTGCCGGAGCTGGTGGCCAAGGGCGTCGCCTCGGGCAACCTGTGCTTCACGACGAGCTACCCCAAGGCGGTCGCCGAGGCCGAGTTCATCTTCCTGGCCGTCGACACGCCCCAGACGATGGGAGGGGCGGCCGACCTGCGCAACATCCGCTCCGCCACCCGCTCCATCGCCGCGGCCCTCAACGGCACGACACCCATCCTGATCAACAAGAGCACCTCGCCGATCGGCACGGGCGAGACGATCGAGACGATCCTGGAAGGGGCGCTGGAGGAGAAGCACCGCCGCCCGCGCATCGTCTCCAACCCCGAGTTCCTGCGCCAGGGCCATGCCGTGGAGGACTTCTTCCACCCTGAGCGGGTCGTCGTGGGCGCTCGCGACGAGGCCGACGCGCGAGCCGTGGCCGGCCTGTACAAGGGCCTCGGCGGGGCCGTCATCCTGACCGACCTGCGCACGGCAGAGATGATCAAGTACGTTGCCAACTCGTTCCTGGCCACGCGCGTTTCGTTCATCAACGAGGTGGCGCGCCTGTGCGAGGCCATCGGCGTGGACGTCGACCGGGTCGTCGAGGGCATCTCGTACGACCCGCGGGTCGGCTCGCACTTCTTCCATCCCGGCATCGGCTTCGGGGGCAGCTGCCTGCCCAAGGACGTGGCCGCCCTGCGCTACATCGGCGAGACCTTCGGGGTGGCCACCCCGGTGCTCTCCGCCGTCCAGGATGTCAACACGATCCAGCGGACACAGGCGGTGCGCAAGCTGCGCGCCCGCCTGGGCGGCTCGCTCGAGGGCAAGAAGATCGGCGTATGGGGCCTGACCTTCAAGGGCGGCACCGAGGACACGCGCGAATCGCCCGCCATGGACGTGGTCAGCCTGCTGCGCAATGAGGGCGCCGTCGTCCAGGCGTACGATCCCGAGGTGACCGGCCATCCGGAGCGCGTGCCGGAGGTGCTGCGCAGCCACCTGCGCGACTCGGCGCTGGAGGCCGCCGCTGACGCCGACGCCCTCGCCATCCTCACCGACTGGCCGGACTTCAAGGAGATCCCGCTGCACGACCTGCACGCCACGATGCGCGGCATCGTCCTCTTCGACGGCCGCAACCTCCTCTCGCGCCACGCGGCCGAGGAGGCCGGCTTCGCCTACATGGGCGTCGGGCGCATGCCCACCCCGCACCGTCGCCGAAGCGGCGACGGATGAGGGTCCTCGTCGCCGGTGGCGCCGGCTTCGTGGGCAGCCACCTCTGCCGACGCCTCGTGGCGGACGGCCACAGGGTGATCTGCGTCGACAACGTGCTGACGGGCTCACTCGACAACGTGGCCGACCTGGTCGGCCAGGAGCGTTTCAACCTGGTCCAGGCGGACGTGACGCGCGTGCCGGACCTGCCGGCCGACGCCGTGATCCACCTCGCCTCGCCGGCCAGCCCGGTCGACTACGACCGCCTGCCGCTCGAGACGATGGCCGCCAACTCGCAGGGCACCTGGCGCCTGCTCGACCTCGCCCGCCGGGCCGGTGCGACCTTCACCTACGTCTCGACCTCGGAGGCCTACGGCGACCCGGAGGTGCATCCCCAGCCCGAGACGTACTGGGGCCACGTCGATCCGGTCGGTCCGCGTTCGTGCTACGACGAGAGCAAGCGCTTCGGCGAGGCCCTCGTGACGTCCTACCGGCGGGTCCACCACCTGCCCGCGGCGATCGTCCGCGTCTTCAACACCTACGGCCCGACGATGCGCCGGGACGACGGCCGGGTCATGCCCGAGTTCCTCGGCGCGGCCCTTGCCGGCCGGCCCATCGTGGTCCACGGCGACGGCACCCAGACGCGGTCGTTCATGTACGTCGACGACCTCGTCGAGGCCCTCATGTGCGTCGGCCTGGACCGTGAGGCGGACGGCCAGCTGCTCAACATCGGCAACCCTGAAGAGGTCACCATCCTGGAGCTGGCCGAGCTGATCGCCCGCGAGATCGTCCCCGGGGCGGTCATCGAGCACCGTCCGGCCCGCGCCGGCGACCCGCAACGGCGCCGGCCCGACATCACCCGCATCACGGCGCGGTATGGCTGGACCCCGGCCGTCCCGCTCGCCGAGGGCCTGCGCCGCACCGCCGCGTGGTATCGCGCGGAGGCCGGCCGGATCCCCCTTTCCATCCCCGCCTGAAGATCAACGGAGTCCCCATGAGCACACGCGTCCTCGTCACCGGAGCCGGCGGCTTCATCGGCCACCACCTCGTCACCGCCCTCAGGGCGCGTGGCTACTGGGTGCGCGGCGTCGACCTCAAGCTGCCCGAGTACACCGACGTCGATGCCGACGAGTTCCAGCTCCTGGACCTGCGCCGCTGGGACGCCTGCCTGGAGGCGATGCGCGGCGGCATCGACGAGGTCTACGCGCTCGCCGCCGACATGGGCGGCATGGGCTTCATCTCTGCGCACCACGCCGAGATCCTGCACAACAACGCCCTCATCAACCTGCACACGCTGGAGGCCGCCCGGCTGAACGGCGTGTCGCGCTACCTCTACAGCTCCTCGGCCTGCATCTACCCCGAGTACCTCCAGACACAGGCCGATGTGAAGCCGCTCCGCGAAGAGGACGCCTACCCGGCCCAGCCGCAGGACGCATACGGCTGGGAGAAGCTCGTCACCGAGAAGCTGTGCGAGTACTACGCCAGCGACTACGGCCTCGAAACCCGCACCGTGCGCTTCCACAACATCTACGGCCCCTACGGCACGTACGACGGCGGCCGCGAGAAGGCCCCGGCGGCGCTCGCCCGCAAGATCGCCGCGATCGACGACGGCGGGGAGATCGAGATCTGGGGCGACGGCGAGCAGACGCGTTCGTTCTGCTACATCGACGACTGCGTCGAAGGCATCTACCGCCTGATGCGCTCCGACCACCGCGCCCCGCTCAACCTGGGCACCGACCGCATGGTCACGATCAACGAGCTGGCCGGGATCCTCCTCGGGATCGCCGGCAAGCGGGGCGTGCGCATCCGCCACATCGACGGGCCGCAGGGGGTGCGCGGTCGCAACTCCGACAACACGCGCCTCCGCGAGGTGCTGGGCTGGGAGCCCGGCATCGACCTCGAGGAAGGCCTCGTGCCAACCTACCGATGGATCGAGGAACGCGTGCTGGGCCGCCGCACGGGCGCATGGCAGCCACGGACCGCGGCCGCCCGCTGATCCCTCGCGTCGATGTCCTGGGGGTGGGCATCAGCGCCGTCGACATGGACGCGGCGCTCGACGAGATCGAACGCTGGATCACCACCGGTGAGCAGCACTACGTCTGCGTCACGGGCGTCCACGGGGTCATGGAGAGCCAGCACGACCCGGAGCTGCGGCGCATCCACAACGCCTCGGGGCTGACGACGCCCGATGGCATGCCCATGGTGTGGGCCGGCCACCGCGCGGGCGCGTCGGCCATGCGGCGGGTCTACGGGCCCGACCTCATGCTCGCCCTGTGCGAGCGGGCGGCTGCCCGTGGCTGGACCTCGTTCTTCTACGGCGGCCGCGAGGGCGTGCCGGAGACCCTCGCCGCGCGCCTCACGGCCCGCTTCCCTGCGCTGAAGGTCGCGGGCACCTGGTCGCCGCCCTTCCGACCCCTGAGCGAGGCGGAGGATCGCGATCTCGTCGAGCGCATCGATGCGGCCGCGCCCGATCTCCTGTGGGTGGGCCTGTCGACGCCCAAGCAGGAACGCTGGATGGCCGCGCACGCGGGGCGCGTCCAGGCGCCGGTGCTCCTCGGCGTGGGTGCCGCCTTCGACATCCATGCCGGTACCCTGGCCCAGGCGCCACGCTGGATGCAGCGCCACGGCCTGGAGTGGGCCTACCGCCTCCTGCGCGAGCCGCGCCGCCTGTGGCGCCGCTACGCCTCGATGATCCCGCGGTTCGTCCTCGCCATCCTGCGGCGGCCGCCGCGGCTCATGGCCGAGGGCTCGCCCGACTGACCGACGTGGTCCCGGAGCGCCAGCCCCGGGCTCGCACGGGCGGCTCCGGGTCCGGGTCCGGGGCCGCATCGAGGTCGATGACCGTCCCTTCGGCGGCGCAGCGGCTGAGGAACAGGCCCAGGCCGATGACGGCCCAGAACCAGATGCCACCCTGGGGCCCGTCCAGGTAGACGTCGACCGACGAGTTCAGCAAGGCCGCCGACCAGTAGACGAAGACCCACCCCAGCATCGCCACCAGCGCCGTGTTCCCGGCCCGCCGGGCCCGGAAGCCGGCGCGCAGGATGGTGAAGGCGAAGGCCGCCTGCAGCACGATCCAGGAGACCAGGCCGGGGACCCCGGAACGGGCCAGGACCTCGAACGTGGTGCTGTGGGGAGCCCGCAGGTCGCTCTCGGCGACGGACGTGAAGCCGTCCTGTACGGCCAGGTTGACCCCGTAGCCCTTGCCGCTCCAGAAGTAGGGCCCCTGGACGGTGTAGCCCACGATCTTGCCCCACCAGGCGAGGCGCCACTCCTTGGTCGCCTCGGTCTGCGTGCCGCCCTGACTGGTGAAGATGCTGGTCACGTTCTGGATCAGCTGGTCGACCGACACGGTCCGCTCGATGCCCAGGTCGACCCGCGGGTTGACCAGCCAGGCGGCACTGACGATGAGGAGGCCCAGGCCGAGCGGCACCAGCCACCGCGTCAGGCGGCGGGCGAAGAGGCCGGAGAAGGCCGCGAACGACGCCGCCACCATGCCGCCCCGATTGATGGCGGCGACCACAGCGAAGCTCATCAGCCAGGCGAGCCACAGGAGGAAGTCGTTGACGGTGGCCCGGGTCCGGCCCCAGCCGTACAGGCCGAGCAGCACGAAGGCCGCCACGGCCGCCAGGTGGACCCCCGAGTCGCCGGCCTTGAAGTAGATGAGGGGCACGTCCGAACCGGGCGCCGCCGGCAGCACCGTGCCGTACACCAGGGTCAGGACGGCGGCCAGGGGCATCCATGCCACGAGCGGGAGGGCGAGGCGGCGGTAGGCCCGCACCATCACCGGCAACCACCGTGGGGCCAGGGCGAACGACACGGCCAGGGCGAAGAAGCCGTAGCCCCACGTCACCGCGTCGCGCAGGGCGTCGATGCCGTACGTCCCGATGTAGGGCAGGGTCCGGATGGCACCCCACGTCATGAACACCAGCAGGGCGATATGCACGGCGCTGATGTGGGCTCGTCGCAGCGAGTAGAGCAGCGCCGGCACGGCCAGGGCCAGTACGAGCTCGCCCAGGTACACCGGACCGATGCCCACGTGGGCGATGCCGCGGCCCAGGAAGGCGTAGGCCACGAGCAGCGCCCCGAGCGCCCCAAGGAACACGGTGACGATGCGCCGCCCGAGCAGGAGGACCGCGGCGGCCGCCAGGGCCAGGACCGCCGCGACGGCGCCGAGCGGCCCGAGGGCGATGGCCAGGCCGATGAGGATCGCGCAGCCGATGCCCACCAGCGGCACGACCGCGGCGCGGGGCTCGAGGCGCCACCCACCGGGCGGCGGCGCGAGGGTGAGACGGCCGCCGAGGATGGTCATGGGTCGGTCAGAGCCGTGCGAGCTCCGGGCCGGAGGGCGCTCAGCGCGCCGTCTTGGCGGGTTGGGTCAGGCCCGCGGCGCCCGACTCGGCCGGCCGCTCGCTCGGGTACGCGTCGTAGGTGGCATCCCGGTCGCGCCCGTGGATGCGGTTGAGGATCGCGCCGATGACCCGGCCGCCGACGCGCCCCATCGTCTCGTCCGTCTGCCGGACGTGATCGCGGCGCGTCTGGCCGGCGGCCACGACCACGATCGTGCCGTCGATCAGGCTGGCCAGGACGGCCGCATCGGTCACGGCGATGCTGGGCGGGCTGTCGAAGATGACGAGGTCGGCCTGTCCCTCCAGCGCCTCGATGATCGTGCGCATCCGGTTGGAGCCCAGCAGCTCGGCCGGGTTGGGCGGCAGCGGGCCGCTCGTGAGGAGCCGCAGGTTGGGCTCGTCGACCGTGCGCAGGACGTGCCCCAGGTCGATGACCTCCGAGCGGATGAGGCTGGTCAGGCCGAAGGTGTTGCTCTGGTCGAACATCTCGTGGACGCTGGGCTTGCGCAGGTCGGCGTCGACGAGGATGGTGCGTCGCCCCGCCTGGGCGAAGGCGAGGGCCAGGTTGGCGGCCACGGTCGATTTGCCGTCGCCCGCGGTGGGGCTGGTCACGAGGAGGCTCTTGAGGCCCGAGTCGACGTCGGCGAAGTCGACGTTGGTGCGCATCGTGCGGAACGCCTCGGCCGCCGCGGAGCGCGGGTACAGGAGCATCACCAGGCGGTAGATCCCGCTTTGCTGGGCGGCTTCGGGCAGGCGTCCCAGGGTCCCCAGGACGGGCAGGTGGAGCGCCTCCTGCAGTTCGTCGACGCTCTTGAAGGTGTCGTCCAGGGCGGCCGCGGCGAAGGCCAGGCCGAGCCCCAGGACCGTCCCCAGGACCAAACCCAGGATGACATTCAGGAGGAGCTTGGGCGACGCGGGCGCCGGCGGCGTGACGGCATGATCAAGGAAGCTCACCACGCTCGCCGAGGTGGTGGACTGGGTCGTGAGCAGGGTGGTCAGGTCGCCCTGGTAGGCCACCACCTCCTGCTGGAGCTGGAGGAGCGTGGCCTGTTCCGCGGGGGTGATGGTGCCGGCCGACTGCTTGACCTTGAGCGCGTCGATCTGCGGCTGGTCGGCTGCGATCTCGCCCTGCACGGTGGTGATCTGGGCCTTGATGGCCTGGATGACCTGCTCGTTCTTGCCCTGGATGGTCGCCGAGAGCGCGATGAGCTGGTCGCCGACGGCGTTGGCGATGTCGGCCGCCCGTCGGGCGTCGGGGTCATCCACCTTGATCGTGATGAGCGGCGCGTTGGAGTCGACGGTGGTGGAGATCTGTTTCAGGAGATCGGTCGGCGCGGTGGGCAGGCCGAGCTTGCTGATGACCGCCTGCGCCAGCTCCTGCGTCTGCACGGCCGCGGCGTAGGTGGCCGCGATCTGCTGGGCGCTCTGCAGCTGGTTGACGTCCGTGATGTTCACCGTGCCAAGGGCCGGCCCGGCGATCAGCTTGGCCGAGGCCTCGTAGCTGGCGGGCAGGACGAGGCTGGCCCCGAAGGCGACCGCCGTCGTGACCACGAGGCAGGTGATGATCAGCCGCACACGGGTGCGGATGACGGCGATCAGCGCAGTGAGTTCCACGAACCTCCCCAGCTAGGGCCCGCAGTATAGCCGCCGGGTACCGGTCGGCCTCCCGCCATCGGTCCTATTCGTTGACCCCTGACACCGACGGGCGGGCGCACCCGGCCCGCGCCCGGGTGGCCTACGGCGAGGTCGGCACGCCCGCGCCGGCGAGGACGCTCCGGGCGCCCGCGGCGCTGAGGTAGGCGCCACTCTCCTCCCCCGGTGTCCCGTTGAAGGTGCCCAGGCTGCCGATGGCCGAGGCGTTCCACTCGAAGCGCTGCTGGCCGTTCTCGGCCGCCGTCACGTAGTAGTGGTCGGCGGCCCCGTGGTTGCCGCTGGAGCTGGCGTACATCACGCCCCCCCAGTCCTGCAGCCATGCCAGGAGGAAGCGGCCGGGCTGGCCGACGATCGTGTTGCCGTGCACGTAGTCGCCCGTGACGGGGCCCGGCGCGTCGCCGCGGTTCTGACTGATGACGCTGATGCCGGACGCGTTCCAGGCCACGGTGTTGCCGGAGACGTCGGCATTGCGCGAGCTGCTGATCAGGATGCCCGCGCCCCAGCCCCACGCGGTCTTGCTCCAGCCGTTCTTCCACACCACGTTGCCGGAGATGGTGGCCCCATCGCTGATCTCGAACATGATGCCGGCATACGCGTTGCCGTAGATGCGGTTGCCCTTGACCACCCAGCCGTGGCAGTGGATGTCGCACCACAGGCCCGGCCCGTTGTTGCCGTAGACCACGTTGCCCGAGACGGTCAGGTCGGTCTGGCCCGCCGCCTTCATGCCGCCGGCCTCGACTTCGACGTTGAAGCCGGCCGTGTTGTTGTCGTAGATGGTGTTGTTGGCGACGAGGTTGCCGGTCCCGCCGCTGCCACCGACATGCACGCCCTCCTGGCCGCCGTGGTGCACTCTGCACGACACGACACGGGAGTAGGACGCGCCGCCGATCGAGACGTCGGCGCCGTGCGCGTAGCTCAGGTCGCAATTCGAGATGACCACGTTGCGCACGCCGTTGGCCGTCTGCAGGGCGCCCGTCTGCGGCGCGTTGTTGGCGTAGCGCATGGTGAACCCGGTGACCGTCACGTTGGAGCTGGTGATGCGCATCCAGCTGCTGCGGACGACGCTGCCGGAGCTGTTGCGGCCGTCGATGACGGCGCCCTTGCCGCTGATGGTGAGCGGCTTGCTGACGGTGACGCTCTCGCGATACACGCAGGCCGGCACGATCAGCGTCGAGCCGGACGGGGCGGCATCGATGAGACCCTGCAGCGAGATGCGGCAGTCGGGCGGCGGGGCCTTCACCGGCCGCGGCGTCGGCGGCGGCGGCGCATGCCCACCGGCCGGCGTGTGGGTGGGGTCGGCGGCCGGGGCGCCGGTGGCGCTCGGGCCGCTGGTCGGCGTCGTCGAGGGTTCGGGCAGGCCCACGCTCGGCAGGATGGCCACCGGCGGGGCGGTCGCGTCATCGGCGATGGCCACGAGGAACGAGCTGCTCACCGCGTCGGCCACGCCACCGCTCGAGACGTGCCCGACCGGGAAGACCGACAGCGTGTGGGGGCCGGCGGCGGCCACTGGCACGACCCAGTCGGTTCGCAGCACACCCTGTCCATCGGTCACCACCTGGGGTTCCGCGGTGGCGGATCCATCCCACGTCACCTGGTAGGTCACGTAGGCCAGCAGGTGCTCGCCCACGAGGTGCACGGTCGCGCCAGCCGGCGCCGTCGCCGGGTCAAGGGTCAGGGTCGCGGAGGTGGCGGCACTGGGTGCCACGGGCAGCGCGGCCCCCACCAGGCTGCCCACCACGAGCGCGGCGATGGAGAAGCCGACGACGCGGCTCCACCGGATCCGCCGTCGTGGACGTGGCGCGTCGGCGCCAGGGGCGTGGGCCGCCGCGGTGTCGCGCACCCAGCGGGTGCCATCCCAGACCATGCGATATCGGCTCCATTCGGTAGCTCGGCGGACTCGGAGAGTCCCGTGGCTTTGCGGCCCCGCCTTGCGGCGGGTGTGCTATTTCGTGGACCGCGAAGCGAGACGGACCCGCTGTCGAGCCCTGATGCTATGACGGTGCGTGGAGGCCACGCCATGGGGCATCGGGGCTATGGGACGGGGGTACCGCCTGCGACTGGCTGCGTCGGCCACTGGCGAGGGCAGCCGCCAGTGTACCCGCTCAGGGGGCTACCACGTCCGCCGGCGAGCGCCGCTGCCGCCGGCGCCAGAAGGTGACGGCGAGGACCACCACGACGACGGCCACGACGCCCCCCACGACGGCCACCCCGGCGACCAGCGGATGCGCCTGGGCCGTCCGGATGACCTGGGCCGGGAGGGGCGGCGGCACGTCGAGGGCGGAAGGACCCAGCGGCACGCCCGCGGCCTCGAGCAGGCCCTGGATCGCGCCGCTGGCGACGTAGCCGCCGGCCCGCCCACCGGGGGTCGCCGCAAAGGCTGTCGCCGATCCGATGTCGCCGTCCCAGGCGAAGCGGCCCTCGCTGCCGGGCGCGCCATCGACCCAGTAGCGGTCGTTGGTCCCCCCGTTGGCACTGGCCGGCTTGAATAGCTCGCCCGGCCAGTCCTGCAGCCAGGCCAGGACGTAGCGGCCGCGCGAGGCGGCGATGAGGTTGTCATCGACGCGGACGCCGGTCGCCGCGTGCGGCCAGTCCTTCCGGTCCTGGCTGATGACGGCGATCCCGGTGGCATTCCAGGCGACGGTATTGCCGGTGACCGCGGTGGTCCCCGAACTGCTCAGCAGGATGCCGGCCCCCCAGCCCCAGTCGGGGTCCTGCCAGCCGTTGCCCCACACGTCGTTGTCCTGGATGAGGCCGCCCTGGCTGACCTCGTAGAAGATGCCCGCGTCGGCGTTGTCGTGGACGCGGTCGCCCGAGATCGTCACGTCCTGGCATTCGATGTCGCACCAGATGCCGGGGCCCGCGTTGTCGTACACCTCGTCGCCCTTGATGACCAGGCCCTTCTGCAGGGTCGCCTTCAGGCCGCCCGCCTCGAAGCCCGGGTCGTAGCCGGCCGTGTTGTTGTGGAAGATGCGGTCGTCGATGACGGCGTTGCCGATGCCGTTCGTGCCGTCACCCCCCACGTGCACGCCGAGCTGGCCGGCGTCGTGGATGGAGCAGCCCGTGATCGTGCTCTGGTCGGCCACTCCGATCGAGACGTTCGCGCCGGCGGCGAAGCCCAGGTCGCAGGCCGCGACGGTGAGCCTGGCGACGCCCGGCTCGACGCGCAGGGCGCCCGTCTGCGGCTTGTTCGAGGCGTAGCGCATGGCGAAGCCGCGGATCGTGACATCAGACGCGGCGATGGTCATCCAGGCGTCGCGCACGACCGCTCCGGACGCGTCGCGGCCGTCGATCACGGCCCCCGTGCCGTCGATCGTGAGGGGCTTGTCGACGGTCACGCTCTCGCGATACACGCACGGGGGCACGACCAGGTCCGACCCGGCCGGCGCCTGGTCGATGAGGGCCTGCAGCGGGGTGTCACAGGCCGCCCCGGTCGCGGCGGGCGACGCGGCGCGGACGGGCGGGCCGCCCACCACGGCCGCCGCCAGCGCGAGGGCCAGGGACGCGACCACGGCCCACCACACGACCGGCCCCTGGCGGTGGCTCGGCGGGTGGGAGGCAACGGCCATCGCCGGAGTGTAGGACCCGCCGGCCCGACGCTCCGCGCCCGCGGGCCGTTGTCCGGTGTCAACGGCGGGCCTGGCGGCGACGCGACGACACGTCCGCGATGCCGCAAGATGCGCAGGTCATGGCGCACTCGCAGCGGTCTCCCCGCATCGTCATCCTCGGTACGGGCATGGGAGCCCTCGGCGCCGCCCACCGGCTGGAGGCGGAGGCGCTGCGGCCCGTGCTCTACGACGCCAACGACTATTTCGGGGGCCATACCGCCTCGTTCGACCACCCCGGCGGCTGGACCTTCGACGACGGGCCGCACGTCTCGTTCACCAAGGACGAGCGGATCCGCGACCTGTTCACGGCCAACGTCGACGGCGAGGTCCTGGACGTGCGGGCCCACATCGACAACTACTGGCACGGCATCCTGATGGACCATCCCGTGCAGATCCACATGCACGGCCTGCCGACCGATCTGATCACACGGGTGGTGACCGACTTCGTGGCGGCCCACGAGCGGAGCGCGGTCGACCTGCCCGACTACGAGGCGTGGCTGCGGGCGGCCTACGGGGACACCTTCGCCGAGACCTTCCCCATGGTCTACGGGCTCAAATACCACACCACGACGCCCGCCAACATGACCACCGAGTGGCTGGGGCCGCGGATGTACCGCCCGTCCCTGGCGGAGGTGCTGCAGGGGGCGCTGGCCCGCACCACCAGCGACACGCACTACGTGACCAGCTTCCGCTACCCGCTCGAGGGCGGCTTCACCAGCTTCATCCGGCCCTACGCGACTCGCTTCGACGTGCGCCTCGCCCGCGGGGCGGAGGCCATCGACCCGCAGGCGCGACGGGTGACCTTCAGCGATGGCACGACCGAGACCTACGAGCAGCTCATCTCGTCGGTGCCCCTGCCGGCCCTCATCCCGCTCATCTCGCGGGCGCCGGCCCGCGTCCTGGAGGCAGCCGGGCGGCTGGCCTTCTCGAGCGCCGTGATGGTCAACATCGGCGTCCCCCGTGACGACATCTCGGACGCGCACATCCGCTATATCTACGACGAGGATCTCGTCTTCGTGCGCCTCAACTACCCGCACCTGCTCTCGCCGCGGACGGTGCCGCCCGGCCATGGCGCGATCCAGGCGGAGATCTACTTCAGCGACAAGTACCGCCCCCTGACGCGGACCCCGGAGAGCCTCGTGGACGAGACGATCCGGGACCTGCGGCGTAGCGGCCTGTTGCGCGAAGACGACCGCATCGCCTTCCGCGAAGCGCGCTACGTGCGCTACGCCAACATCATCTATGACCACGAACGGGCCGGCGCGCTGGCCACCGTGCAGGAGTTCCTGGACGAGGCGGGCGTCGTCACCTGCGGCCGCTACGGCGTGTGGGACCATGCCTGGACGGACGAGGCCTTCATCAGCGGCGAAGCGGCGGCCGAGCGCGCCATCGCCGCCCTCGAGCGCTCGACGGCCCCCGCGATCAGCGTCCGCTGAGCCGCGCCACGAGGGGTGCCGCCGCGGCCGGGTCGCCCCCCAGCCGGATGTAGCTGAAGCCGAACCGCGCGCGCCGCTCCTCCAGGAGGTCGGCACACGCCTCGACGCTGCCGATGAGCACGGCCGGGGACTCGCGCATCAGCCTCGCATCATTCGCCAGCACAGCCGCCCAGCGCGACCCGCCGGGGTGCGGCGCTGCTGCGCCGATCTCGCACAGGTAGACGTTGACCTGCAGCTCGAGCGCGTCGGGCGCCCGCCTGGCCGCGGCGGCGGCGTCGCGCACCCAGCCCAGCTTGGCGGTGAACTCGGCGGCCCCCAGGTCGCGCGCGGTCTCCGGCGTGACGCCCTCGACCGGCAGGCGGGCGTGCACGCCCACGATGTCGGCCTCTCGGGCAGCCAGCTCCAGGACGCGGCGACCACCGCCCCCGATGAGCACCGGCGGGTGGGGCCGCTGCACGGTCGGCGTCGGCGCCTCGACATGCGCCACGTAGGCCGGGCCGTCCTGGTCGACCGGCTCCCCGGCGCACAGCCGCTTGAAGAGGCGCACGCCCTCCTCGAGGCGCTCGATGCGACGGCCCGGCGGGTCGAACCGCAGGCCGAGCGCGCCGTAATCCTCGGCCGACCAGCCGGCGCCGAGGCCCACCTCCAGCCGGCCCCCGCTCAGACGGTCCAGGGTGGCCGCCGCTCGATGGAGCAGCACAGGGTGGCGGAAGTCGTTGACCAGGACGGTGGACAGGATGCGCAGAGTGGTCGTGGCATCGGCGGCGGCC
>DATBOX010000044.1:0-2037 GCA_036561685.1 Candidatus Limnocylindrales bacterium
GCCAGCGCCCTGCAGATCGACGAGTCGGCGCTGACCGGGGAGAGCGTGCCCGCGGCCAAGGACGCCGGGACATTGCCCGGTGGCGAGCTGAACCCGGGCGACCAGACGAACGTGGCGTTCATGAACACGCCGGTCACGCACGGCAGCGGCACCGTGATCATCACCGGGACGGGCGCCGGCACCGAACTCGGGAAGATCTCCGGGATGCTGGCGGCCACGGCCACCGAGGAGTCGCCGCTCACGAAGGAGCTCAACCGGCTCACCCTGTGGATCGCGGCGGCGGCCGGCCTGACCATGATCGTGATGTTCATCCTCGGCCGCCAGCGCGGCCTGGCCTGGGACGCGCTGTTCGTCAGCGCCGTCACGCTGGCCATCGCGGCCATCCCCGAGGCGCTGCCCACGGTGTCGCAGACGATCCTGTCGATCGGCGGCGTCGACCTGGCCAAGCGCAACGCCATCGTGAAGGACCTGCCCTCGGTCGAGACGCTGGGGTTCACCTCGGCGATCAACTCCGACAAGACCGGCACCCTGACCATGAACCAGATGACCGCCGTCGAGGTGGTCAACCCGGCCGACCGCTACACGATCTCGGGGATCGGCTATGGCCTGGAGGGCCAGGTCCAGCACCCCGCGGGCTCCGCGGACCGCATCGATGAGGCGATCCTGCCTTACATCGTCGCCAGCGACGCCAAGCTGGTGGAGGGCAAGGTGGTGGGCGATCCCACCGAGGGTGCCCTGCTCGTGCTGGGCTACAAGGCCGGAATGGACATCGACGAGACCCGCGAGCGGCTGCCCCGGCTGGCCACGCTGCCGTTCGACCCGACCTACAAGCTGATGGCCACCTTCAACTCGGCCACCGACCGCGCGGGCCGGGCGGTCGTGCGCTGCTTCGTCAAGGGCGCGGCGCCGGCGGTGATGGCGCGGACGGCCACGGCCCTTTCCGGCGGCGCCAGCATCCCGTGGGATGCCGACCTGAACGAACAGCACAACGCGCACATGGAACGTATGGAGGGCGAGGGCCGGAGGGTGATGGCCGCCGCCACCCGCGACCTGGACCCATCAGTATTCGACCCGGCCGGCGACCTGCTCGGCTACGTCACGGAACTGCAGCTGACCAGCCTGGTCGGGATGGTCGACCCGGCGCGGGACGAGTCCAAGGACGCGGTCGCCGCCGCCCAGGCGGCCCACATCGTCGTCCGGATGGTGACCGGGGACGATGTGATCACCGGTGCGGCCATCGCCAAGCAGGTCGGGATCCCCGGCGAGGCCATCCTGGGCGCGGACTTCGCTGACCTGTCCGAGTCCGAGCGGCTGGCCCGCATCGACGACATCGGGGTGCTCGGCCGGGTCGCCCCCGAGCACAAGGTGCTCCTCGCCGACACGCTCAAGAAAAAAGGCTACGTGGTGGCCATGACCGGCGACGGCGTCAACGACGCACCCGCCATCAAGGCGGCCGACATTGGGATCGCCATGGGCTCCGGCACCGAGGTAGCCAAGAACGCCGGCCGGATGATCCTGTCCGACGACAACTTCGCCACGATCATCTTCGCGGTGGAGCAGGGTCGCAAGATCTATGACAACCTCACCAAGTACATCCGTTTCGTACTTATCTTGCTGGTTGTCTTCGTCCTGACGTTCCTCGGCGCGAGCCTGTTCAACATCGCCAGCGGCGAGCCGTTCAATCCCGGGCAGGTGCTGTGGATCCACTTCATCGTCAACGCCCCGTTCGGCTTCGCACTCGGCTTCGACCGGGAGACCCCCGGGCTCATGGGGCGCAGGCCGCGCCCGCGGGGCGAGTCGGTGCTGACCAGGCCGGTGGTGGTCACCGTCGGGCTGGTCGGGCTGGCCATCACCATCGGCCTTCTCTCGCTCATCCAGTACGGCACCTCCCACTTCAACAGCGAGCAGATCGGCAACTCGATCGCCTTCACCTCGTTCGCGCTGTGCCTGATCGTGGCCGCCGTCGAGTGCCGCAGCCAGACCGAAAGCGTCCTGACGGTGGACACCTTCGACAGCAAGCAGATGAACTGGGCGATG
>DATBOX010000045.1:0-17205 GCA_036561685.1 Candidatus Limnocylindrales bacterium
GTGGGCGCGTCGGGCGACCTGGCCCCCTTGGCCCACCTGGCGCTGCCGCTGATCGGGCGCGGCGAGGTCGTCGTCGGAGAGCGACGCATGCCCGCCGCCGAGGCCCTTGACGCGGCCGGCCTGGCGGCCCTGGAGCTGCAACCCAAGGAGGGCCTGGCGCTCCTCAACGGCACCCAGATGATGACCGCCGTCGGCGCCCTGGCCGTCCTGGACGGGGAGCGCCTGGTGGGCACCGCGAGCGTCATCGGGGCGATGAGCATCGAGGCACTCTTGGGCACCGACGTGGCCTTCGCTGCGGCGTACCACGCCGCCCGCCCCCACGAGGGCCAGGGCCGGGTCGCCGAGGAGCTGCGCCACCTGCTGCGTGGCTCCGAGGTGCAGCGGAGTCATCACCGCCAGTCGCACAAGGTCCAGGATCCGTACTCGTTGCGTTGCGTGCCGCAGGTGCACGGCGCGTCCCGCGACGCGCTCGCCTACGCGCGCCGCGTCCTCGACGTGGAGATCAACAGCGCCACCGACAACCCGCTCGTGTTCCCCGACGGCGCCGGGCCGGACGCCGACGCCTCGGCCACGGCGACGGCGCATGGGCGCGTGATCTCAGGCGGCAACTTCCATGGCCAACCGGTGGCCCTGGCGATGGACTTCGCCAAGATCGCCATCGCCGAACTGGGTTCGATCAGCGAGCGTCGGACGGCGCTGCTCCTTGACGCGCGCCTCTCGGGGCTGCCGGCCTTCCTGGTCGAGGAGGCCGGTCTCAACAGCGGGTTGATGTTGCTTCAATACACCGCCGCCGCGCTCGTTTCCGAGGACAAGGTCCTGGCCCATCCCGCCTCGGTCGACTCGATCCCGACCTCCGCCAACCAGGAGGACCACGTGTCGATGGGCTCGATCGCGGCGCGCCACGCGCGGGACGTGCTGGCCAACGTGCAGCGCATCGTGGCCCTTGAGCTGTTGTGCGCCGCCCAGGGCCTCGACTTCCGCACGGCGGACGGAACGACGAGCGGCGACGGCGTGGCCGCGGCGCACGCCCGCATCCGGGCGCGGATCCCGCATCTGAGCACGGATCGCGACCAGGGGCCCGACATCTCCAACGCCCTTGACCTCGTCGCGACCGGCGCCCTGCTGGATCTGGTCCCCGTCTGAACCGCAGAATCGTGCTTGCGTCGCGGCGCAGGTTCGCTACAGTGCACCCGATGCGCCCGGCACCCGTTCGGGCCACGGAAGGAGAGGGCGTATGACGGCATCTTCGTCACGACCGATGGGGATCACGATCCTGGCGGTCCTGTCGGCCATCGGTGGCGTCTTCGGGATCCTGGGCGGCATCGCGCTGCTCGGTCTCGGTGCGCTCGCCGCGGCCGTGGGCGCTGGTCCCCTCGGCGGGCTGGCGGGCCTCGTGGGACTGGCGACGATCATCATCGGGGTCGCCGACCTCGCGCTCGCCTACGGGTTCTGGATGACCCTGCCGTGGGCCTGGATGGTCGGCATCGTGCTGGCCATCGCGTCGATCGTGGTGGCCGTGCTCGAATTCCTGACCGGGTACTCGAGCATCCTCTCGGTCCTCGTCTCGATCGTGGTCTCCGGCATCATCCTCTACTACCTGTACCAGCCTTCGATCAAGGCCCTATTCGGCCAGAAGTAGCGCACTCGCTACTCGCAGCTCGAGAACCGGAGGCGCCCAGCCGCCTCCGGTTCTTCTTACGCCCGGGAGGGTCCCGCCGCCTTCAGCGGGCCGGGTTCCGCAGCTCCACGAAGCGACAGTTCGCGCAGACCAGGACCTCGAACGCGACCGTCTGCTCGCCGAGTTCGGCCCAGTCGCCGAATAGAAGGTGCCACCCGCCGCTCGTGCCCCCGACACGGAAGGGGCGCTCGCCCTCCGAGATGAGCTGACCGTGGCAGCGGAGGCACTCCTGATCGGGCACCGCCGGCGTCGCGTCGGCCTCCGGTGACCCCGGGTCGCGTGAGCCGGACATGTTCCCTCCTTCCCCTCGTGAACCCCGCCCCCATCATCGGCGTCCGGGCGTCGTGGGACAATCGGGACGTGGCGAGCATCCGCATCGTCGACGTCGATGACGAGCCCGCGTTCCGGCTCATCCCACCGTGCGCCGACCCGGGTTTCGACCACCGCACCTGCGACTACTGGGAGGATGCCGAGCGGGGCTCGCGGGCCGCCCGCGCGGCCTGGCTGGAGGCACCCGCGGCGCCTCGCCCGCGACCGGCCCTCGCCGACAACCCCTTCGCGCCCCCCGCCGACCGGCCCGTCGTCAACCCGTTCCTGGCCGATGATGACGACGAGCCGCTCGACAACCCCTTCGCGCCAAGGCGCACCATCGAGCGCGGCAGGACCAGCGGCGTGCCGCGCAAGTTCGCCCTGCTCGACCGCGGACGCGGCATCTTCGGCACGTACGCCAAGGTGCTCCTGGTGGACGAGACGCCCGCCACGTACGTGCAGTTCGGGCCGTTGTCGGCGTACCCGCGAGCCCAGCGGCTGCGCGACCTGTACCCGCAGCTGCCGATCATGCCGCTGCCCGCGGTCATCACCTGCGTCGCCACGACCCTCGAGGCGCGACGCGAGGGCCACGCGGCGCGCCTCGCGGCCGCCGTCTGCGACGACCTGGCGGAGCGTGGCTTCGCCGCCGTGGAGGCCTACCCCGACCTGACCCGCGGCGCCGACCAGCAGAGCGGCGCATGGCCGGCCTTTTGGGAGGCGCTGGGCTTCGCGATCGCCGTCGCCGACGCCCGCTTCCCGGTCATGCGGCGCGAGCTATGAGCGCCGGCGCACGACCCGTCCGCGCCCCGCGCGGGACGGCCCTGACGTGCCGCGGGTGGCAGCAGGAAGCGGCCCTGCGCATGCTCATGAACAACCTGGATCCGGAGGTCGCCGAGCGCCCGGACGACCTCGTGGTCTACGGCGGGACCGGCCGGGCCGCGCGCAGCTGGGCCGCCTTCGACGCCATCGTGCGCGAGCTGCGCCGCCTGGCCGACGACGAGACGCTGCTGGTCCAGTCGGGCAAGCCCGTAGGGGTCTTCCGGACCCACGAATGGGCCCCGCGGGTGCTCATCGCCAACAGCAACCTGGTGGGCAAGTGGGCGACCTGGGACGTCTTCCGCGAACTCGAGCGGAAGGGCCTCACGATGTACGGCCAGATGACCGCCGGGTCCTGGATCTACATCGCCACGCAGGGCATCCTGCAGGGTACGTACGAGACGTTCGCCGAGCTGGCCCGCCAGCATTTCGGCGGCACCCTGCGGGGGCGGGTGACCCTGACGGCCGGCCTCGGCGGCATGGGTGGGGCTCAGCCGCTGGCGGTGACGATGAACGAGGGCGTGGCCATCTGCGTGGAGGTCGATCCGGACCGGGCCCGCCGCCGTCTCGACGTGGGCTACGTGGACCGCCTCACCGAGTCGACCGACGAGGCCCTGGCCTGGGCCCGGGCAGCCGCTGAACGAGGGGAGCCGCTCTCCATCGCGCTCGTCGGCAACGCCGCCGAGGTGGAGCCCGAGCTCGTGCGACGGGGCGAGCGCTTCGACGTCGTGACCGACCAGACGTCCGCCCACGATGCCCTGGCCGGCTATGTCCCGGCGGAGATCACGCTGGCCGACGCGACCAGCCTGCGCGAGGCCCAGCCGGACGTCTACGTGGCGCGATCCATGCGCTCGATGGCCGACCACGTGCGGGCCATGCTGGCCTTCCAGCGGGCCGGTTCGGTGGTCTTCGACTACGGCAACAACCTCCGGGCGCAGGCGAAGGAGGCGGGTGTCGCCGATGCCTTCGACTACCCGGGCTTCGTGCCGGCCTTCATCCGGCCGCTCTTCTGCGAGGGCAAGGGCCCCTTCCGGTGGGTCGCCCTGTCGGGTGATCCGGCCGACATCAGGCGCACCGACGAGGCGATCCTGGAGCTCTTCCCCGACGACGCGCCGCTGCGCCGCTGGATCACCATGGCCGAGGCCAAGGTGCCCTATCAGGGCCTGCCCGCCCGCATCTGCTGGCTGGGGTACGGCGAACGGGCCAGGGCCGGCCGGGCCTTCAACGACCTGGTGGCTCGCGGTGAGGTCGGGGCGCCGATCGTCATCGGCCGCGACCACCTGGATGCCGGTTCGGTCGCCTCACCCAACCGCGAGACCGAGGCGATGCGCGACGGGTCCGACGCCATCGCCGACTGGCCGCTCCTCAACGCGCTCGTCAACACGGCCGCCGGGGCCACCTGGGTGAGCATCCACCACGGCGGCGGCACGGGCATCGGCTACAGCCAGCACGCCGGCATGGTCGTGGTGGCCGACGGCACGGACCTGGCGGCCCGCAAGCTGGAGCGTGTCCTGACCACGGACCCGGGCATGGGCGTCATCCGCCACGCCGACGCGGGTTACGAGCGGGCGATCGAGGTCGCGCGCGAACGCGGCGTGCGCATCCCGATGCTGGACGAGGGCTAGGGCAGGATCTCGACGTACCCGTCGGATCCATGCACGCGGATCCGCTGGCCGTCCTCGATCAGCCGGGTCGCGTGCTCCACGCCAACGACGGCCGGCAACCCGTACTCCCGTGCGATCACCGCGCCGTGCGTCATGAGGCCACCCACCTCGGTCACCAGGCCCTTGATGGCGACGAACAGCGGCGTCCAGCTCGGGTCGGTGTAGGCGGTGACCAGGATGTCGCCTGGTTCGAGGTCAGCCTGGGCCACGTCCAGGATGACGCGGGCCCGCCCCTCGACGGTCCCGGCGCAGACCGCCAGGCCGACCAGCGCGCGGGCCGGCAGATCGGCGCGTCGATACGCCCCGGCGACGCCCGCACCGTCGGAGGTGAGCACCCGCGGCGGCGTGAGGGCTTGATAGGCCCGGAACGCCTCCTTCCGCTCGCGGATGAGCCGCTCATCGACGCGGTCGGTGCGCACGGCGTCGTGCAGCTCCTGGAAGCTGAGATAGAAGATGTCTTCCCTCTCGCGGATCGCGCCGGCCCGGAAGAGGCGCTCGGCTTCCTCCAGCAGGGCCTGCTTGTAGACGAAGTAGCGGCTGACCAGGCCGTACTTGGGATACTCCCGATACCCGATGAAGGTCCGGACCCGGTCGATCATGCGCTCGGTCTCGGCCGCCTTCCGCTCGCCGTCCGGCAGGGCCCGCAAGCGCTCCAGGAGCTCCCGCTCCTTGTCCCAGGCCTCCCGCCGGCCTTGCTCGATGCGCCGCGCGCCGGCGCCCGGTTCGAAGTTCCTGATGTTGCCGAGGATCATCGGCAGGAGGGTGCTCGGGCGTTCGCTCCAGCGGGGTCTCGTGATGTCGATCTCGCCCACACAGCGCATGCCGTACCTATCGAGCCATGCCTGGATGGCGTCTCGCGCTGCCCGCCCACCCTCGAGCTCGGACAGCTCGTCCAGGAACCCGTCGTCCTCGACCTGCTCCAGGAACGCCACCACCTCCGGATGCGGGCGGATCACGTCGGCCACGTCCAGCAGCGCGAGCCCCATCTCCGAGGTGATGTTGTCGGGGACGGACTGCGTGAGCGTATCGGCCGCGTTCGTCTCACCCAGCCACGCCTGCAGATGCTCGTTCAGCCACCAGGCGGCTTCCATCGCCGACGTGAACACCTGGTGACTCCGCGGATCGACCAGGAGCCGCTTCAGCTCCTGGAGGTCGGTGAGGATGAAGTCGAAGAGCGCCGGGCCGGACTTCGTCCGGATGTCGCGCTTCAGCGCCGCGAGTGACGCCTGCGTGTGCGCGATGAGCTCGGTGACGATGGCCGGATCGGTCTCGAGCGGGGCGGGCGCGCTACCGGCCGGCGCGCCGACCTGACCCCGGTCCGGGATCGGCTGGATGAAGTCGTGGCGTTCGAGGACGGTCTCCAGGGCGTCCCTGATCAACGGATCGCCCCTCCCCATGACGTCCAGGAGGCTGGCGCGGCTGGCCGGGGACGTCAGACGCTGGGTGACGTCGACGAACAGCCGCCCGCCCGCCTCGTACATCCGCGGGACCGCGGTCAGCTGCCACACGGAGATCCCCAGGGGCTTCAGGGCGTCGGTCATCATCTGGCCGTGCCCGACGGAGACGAAGACGTGGTTCGCTCCGTCGTCCGTCACGGGGACGGGGAACGCGAGGTCCTGGAAACCAGACACGTCGTGGCCCACGGGCTCCCTCACCCGTGCATCACCTAGCGGGAACCCTCGAAGACATCCTCCCCGGCCGCGATCGCGGCGGCGAGGCGGGCCACCTCGCGCATCCCCAGCCGGTGGATCCACGGACCGAACGAGACGCGGGCCACGCCGAGTTCGGACAGGCGCGCCGGCGATGGCGCCTCCGGTCGGGCGTAGATGTTGACCGGCCCGCCGATGCCCGCTACCAGGGCCTTGATGGTGGGCTCGTCGGCGACCCGGATGGGGTAGATGCAGTCGGCACCGGCATCCAGGTAGAGGTTGCCGCGCCTGATCGCCTCCGGTGTCCGCGTCTCCGGTGCCCCCAGCTCGCGGATGTGGATGTCGACACGGGCGTTGATCACGAGCGGCACGCCGGCCGCCTTGGCGGCGGCGCGCACCGCCGCCAGCCACCGGGCCTGGGCCTCGGCATCCCGCACGCCGCCGGCGCGGTGATCGGTGTCCTCCAGATTGCAGCCGACCACCCCGGCCTCGATCAGGCGATCGACGAACTCGCCGGGCGCGAGCCCGTACCCCGCCTCGGCATCCACGGTCACCGGCCCCTTGACCGCCGCCGCGATCCGTCCGGCCGCGGCGAACATCGCATCGGGCGGGGCCTGTTCGCCGTCCTCGAAGCCCAGGGCCTCGGCGACGGCCGCACTCGAGGTGGCGATCGCCGGGAACCCGGCGGCCTCCACGGCGCGCGCGCTGGGGACGTCCCATGCGTTCGGCAGGATCAGCGGACGACCCGGCACATGGAGGGCCCGCAACCGCTCGGCGAGCGCGACGAGCCCGGCCCGGTCGGCCGCCGCGGGGCTCATCCCTGGCGTCGCCCCGCCGCCACGATGTCCGGGACGTGGTGGAACAGCGTGGGATCGGCCCGCCCCGGCAGCACGCGGATGAGCCCGGCCGGGCGGAGGCCCATCGATGAGCGGCCGCACGGCCCGTCGAGAGTGATCGAGTCCCGGCCCGTGGAGACGTCCTGGATCGTGGCATGCGCACCGGGCACCAGGCCCTGCTCCTCGAGGTACACGAGCAGCTCGGCGTCTTCCTCCGCCTGCTCGGTGATGCGGTAGATGGTCACCGTCGCGCCCGCCTCGACCCGGTTGAGCGGCGTCCCGAGGGGGCGCGCGCGCGCGGCCGCAGCGTCGATGGGGTTGCCGTGCGGGCAGGTCGAGGGGTAGCCGACGAGTTCCGCGATGGCCGCCTCGACCCGCGGCGAGACCGATCCCTGGAGGCGGCCCGCCTCTTCGTCGGACTCGGCCCAGCCCAGCCCGATGACCGCCGTCAACAGCCACTCCAGGAGGGAGTGCCGACGGAAGATCGTGTCCGCGGCCTCGCGGCCGGCCGGCGTGAGCGACAGTTCACGCCCGTCGGCAGCCTGCACCAGCCCCTCGGCCGTCAACCTGGCGAGCATCTCCGAGGCGGCCTGCGGCGAGACGTGCAGGCTGCGCGCCAGGACGGATGCCTGCGTCGTCGTGTCCCCGTCGGTCATGGCCCGCACGGCGAGGAGGTAGTGCTGAGCCGCATCGGAGAGAGGCGTCTCTTCCGCCTGGATCTCGCGTCGAGCCATGGACCTCATGGTACCCGTCGGTCCCCGACCGGCAGGGCGGGATGGGCAGGTATCAAGGCCCCTTGAACGGTCACATCAGGATTGCTTGACACCGTCGAGGGCGAGGGCTAGCATCCACGACGCAATCCCGACCCCCGTCGTCGGGATTGACCACCGCCCCCGGGCCACCCCGGGCCCCTCGACCCAGCGCCGGCTTCGTCGCGTCCACCAGGAGGGCCCAGCGTGTCGTTCGCCCAGACCGTGCTGCTCGCCGCCTTCGCCGGCGCCACGATCTTCCTGGGGCTGCCGGTGGGACGGCTGCGCGTATCCAGCCGCGTGCAGGTGGTCCTGACCGCGGCGGCGGCCGGTGTGGTGCTCTTCCTGCTGTGGGACATCCTGAGCCACGCCGTCGAGCCGCTGGAGACGGCCCTCGCGGCGGCCCAGGCGGGCACCGGGCCCGTCGCGGACGCCGCCGCTGACGCCGTTGCGCTCGCCGCCAGCCTGGCTGCCGGCCTCCTCTCGATCGTCTGGGTGACCCGCCGGATGCGCGGCGCCCGGAGCGAGATGGACCTGCGCCAGATCGCGCTCGGCACGGCGGTCGGGCTGGGCCTCCATAACTTCTCGGAGGGCCTGGCCATCGGCCAGTCGGCCGCCACCGGCGCCACGTCGCTGGCGCTCCTGCTGGTCGTCGGTTTCGCCCTCCATAACGCGACCGAAGGCTTCGGCATCGCCGCCCCCCTCGCCTCGGGCCCCCAGCCGAGCTGGTCGTTCCTGGCGCTCGCCGGGGTCATCGGCGGCGGTCCGACCTTCCTCGGCGGCGTGGTCGGCTACACGTTCGTTTCGCCCCTCATCAGCATCATCTTCCTGGGCGTGGCGGCCGGTGCCCTGATCCACGTCTTCAACGAGATGGTGAGCGTCGCCCGGCGCTTCGCGGATCCCATGGCCGCTAACGCAGCTCTGGTGGCCGGCCTCATCGTGGCCCTCGCGACCGACATCGTCCTGACGCTCGCCGGAGCCTGATCGGGCCTCGCTAGACTGGGCCAGGCGGGCGCGACAGCGCCCGGACGTCGAGGGAGGACCCGTGGCCCGACTGGTCGAGTGCGTGCCCAACTTCAGCGAAGGCCGTCGGCCCGACGTGGTCGACCAGCTCGTGGCGGCCGTGGCGTCGACGCCGGACGTCTACCTCCTGGACCGCACGTCCGACGCGGACCACAACCGTTCCGTGCTGACCTTCGCCGGGTCGCCTGAGCCGGTCGTGGCGGCCATGGAGGCGGCTGTCGCCGTGGCCGTGCGGCGCATCGACATGACGGTCCATGAGGGCCAGCACCCCCGCATCGGGGCCGTTGACGTGGTGCCGTTCGTGCCGCTCGGCGACAGCACGATCGACGAGTGCATCGAGCTGGCGCGAGGCTTCGGTGCCCGGATCGCGGAGCGCTTCGACCTACCTGTCTACCTCTACGCCCGGGCCGCCACCCGGCCCGACCGGGTCGTCCTGGCCGACTTGCGCCGCCCGCAGTTCGAGGGCCTGCGTGAGACCATCGGCCAGCGCGGGCGGGAGCCCGACTTCGGCCCGCCGCGGCTGCACCCGACCGCCGGCGCCGTCGCCGTCGGCGCGCGGCCGTTCCTCATCGCCTACAACATCAACCTGGCCTCGCCGGACGTCGACCTGGCCAAGCGCATCGCGCGACGGGTCCGGGAAAGCTCGGGCGGCCTGCCGCGGGTGCAGGCCCTTGGCCTGCCCCTGGAGGAGCTGGGCTGCGCGCAGGTCTCGATGAACCTGCTGGACTTCAGCGTGACCTCGCTCTGGCTGGTCTGGGAGACGGTCCGCGCCCTCGCCGCCGACGAAGGCGTCGAGCTGCGGGAGTCCGAACTCATCGGCCTGGCGCCCCTCGCCGCCCTGCGCGACGTGGCGGATCATCTCGACGTCCCTGCCGACCGTCCCGTGGAGGCGCGCCTGCGCGCCGCGGCCGAGTGGCTGCGCATCCGCGACTTCCGACCGGACATGGCCCTCGAATTGCGGCTCGCGGCGGCCATGGGCGAGTCTGCCGCATGACCCTGCGAGTCCTGGCCGGCGGACGCGCCCGCGGCAGCACCCGGCCGGGCCTGCTCGTCACCGGCGCGGCGGAGATCACGACCTTCGCCGGGGGCGTGCGGCGCGGTGCCGCCCAGGACGAGGCCGCCGCCCTGACCGGCGGCCGGCCGGAGATCGCCGTCTTCGACGGGCGGATCGTGGCCGTGGGGACCCACGATGACGTGCAGCGGCGGCTGGCAGCAGAGGGCCTGACCGACGAGCGCCGCTTCACGACCCTCGATGCGCGCGGTGGCACGGTCACGCCCGGCCTCATCGACCCGCACACGCACCTGCTTTTCGCCGGCACCCGCGAGGCGGAGCTGCGGCTGCGCCAGCGCGGCGCCGGCTACCTCGAGGTCCTGGCGGCGGGCGGCGGGATCCTGGCCACCGTGGCCCGTACGCGCGGGGCCTCCGAGGAGGAGCTGGCGGATCACGGGCGCCACTGGCTGGACCAGATGCTCGCCCACGGCGTCACCACGATCGAGGCCAAATCGGGCTACGGGCTTGATCGCGCGACCGAGTTGCGGCTCCTGGAGGTGTCGGCGCGGCTCGGTTCGGAGGGTCCGGTGGAGGTGGTGCCGACCTTCCTTGGCGCGCACGCCGTGCCGGCCGAGTTCCGCGACCGGCCGGACCCGACCGAGGCCTACCTGCGCTCGGTGCTGCGCGACCAGCTCCCGGCGGTCGCCGCACAGGGCAGGGCCCGCTTCTGCGACGTCTTCTGCGAGGCGGGCGTCTTCACCGCGGACCAGTCGCGGCGGCTCCTCGTGGAGGCCCACCGCCTGGGCCTGGAGCCGCGCCTCCATGCCGACGAGCTGGAGCCATCCGGCGGGGCCGAGCTGGCCGCCGAGCTGGGCGCCGCCTCGGCCGACCACCTGGCCGCGCCCTCGCGGGAAGGGGTCGCGGCCCTGGCCCTGGCCGCGGCGGGCGACGCGCCGGTGGTGGCCACCGTGCTGCCGGCCACGAGCCTCTTCCTTATGAAGGACCATGGCGCACCGGCCAGGACCTTCATCGAGCGGGGCATCCCGGTCGCGCTTGGCACCGACTTCAACCCGGGCACCTCGCCCACGCCCAACCTGCCGCTCGTGGTGTCCCTGGCGGTGCTGCGCCTGGGGCTCACGCCGACCGAGGCCCTGGCGGCCGTGACGATCAACGCCGCCCAGGCGCTCCACCTCGCCGAGACGCACGGCTCGCTGGAGGTGGGCAAGCAGGCCGACCTCGTCGTGTGGGACGTGGCCAGCCACGAGCTGATCCCGTACTGGCTGGGGGCGGACCTGGTGCGGGCGGTCGTGAAACACGGCCAGGTGGTGCTCGCCCGCAGCTAGGTTCGCCGGGCGGGCGGGTCAGCCGCGGCCGCGCTGCTCCAGCATGATGAGCGTCAGCTCCTGGGGCACCGACGAGACCGTCACGACGAGGCGCGCCTGGGTCGCGGGCGCCTGGCCGACCCCCATCTCGTGCAAGAACCGGGCGACCTGCTGCTGGCCCTCCGCCTCGTCCTCGGCGACGGCCAGCGGCACCACGAGGTTGGCATCCAGCTGGGCGACCAGCTCGGAGGCGCGGCCGGCGGTCAGGCGGCCGCCGATGGGGATGCAGACCACGTCGACCGTGCCGATCTCTCCGATCATCGCCTCGGTCAGGGGATGGCCGATATCCCCCAGGTGCACCGCATGCAGCCCGTCGAGCTCGTAGACGAATGACACGTTGGGGCCGTCGACCGCGCCCTTCTGGTCGTCACGGAAGGTGCGCACGCCGTTGATCAGGACGTGGCGGATCTCGAACTCGCCGGGCCCGTCGAGCTGGAACGCCGGCTCCAGGCTGGTGGGGCGGACGACCTGGCCATCGGGCGCTGCATGCGCCCCCCGCTTGCCGCGGCTGACCTCGGGGTGGGGATCGGCGTGGCTGTAGGTGACGATGTCGGCGGTGAGTCCGCGCCCGGTCGGCCCGACCACGCTGCGGTACGCGTCCGCGGCGATCGTGCCTTCCTTGCCGCGCAGGCGCACGCAGCCGCCACCGTACCAGCTGATCTCCACGTGGCGATTCTGCCAGACAAGGGAGAACGGGGAGCGCCTGCCCAATCGGCGCTCCCCGTTCGGAGGGAGGGAGAGGGAACTGGAAGCGGTGGGCTTCTCAATTCCGCAGTCCGTACGCTACCCGGGCTCCATGAAGCGACAAGCGCCGACACGATGAAGAAACCGACACAACGGCCGGTCGGGCCTACATCGCCTCCGGGGCCGAGATGCCCAGCAGAGCCAGCGCATTGGCGAGGGCGACGCGCGTCGCATCCACCAGCCTGAGCCGCCGCGCGGAGGTCGCCGGGTCGGCCGGATCCACGACGCGTCGGTCGCGGTAGTAGGCGTGGAAGGTCGTCGCCAGCTCGGTCGCGTAGGTGGGCACGCCCTGCGTCTCCTCCGCCGCGGCGGCGTCCTCCACCACCTCCGGCAGGCGCAGCACGATCTTCGCCAGGCCCTGCGCCACCTCATCGCCGTCGAGCGCCCCGGCCAGCGACGAGGCGGGCGTAAGCCCGGCCTCAGCCGCCTTGCGCAGCAGCGAGGCGATGCGTGCGTGGGCGTACTGGACGTAGTAGACGGGGTTCTCGGCCGACTGCTTCTTGGCCAGCTCGATGTCGAAGTCGATGCCCACGGTCGCCCCGCGGGCGGCAAAGAACCAGCGGGCCGCGTCGACGCCGATCTCGCTCAGCAACTCGTCGAGGGTGATGAATTCGCCGGCCCGCTTGGACATGGAGACCTCGCGACCGTCCCGCACGAAGCGCACCCAGGCGATGAGCAGGACGCGCACCGCGCCTTCCGGCAGGCCCATCGCCTGGGCCGCGTTGCGCAGGCGGGCCACGGTCCCGTGGTGGTCCTGGCCCCACAGGTAGAGCAGCGGATCGAAGCCGCGCTCCCACTTGTCCAGGACGTAGCCGATGTCGGAGCCGAAGTAGGTGAACTCGCCGTTCGAGCGGCGCACGACGCGGTCCTTGTCGTCGCCGTATTCGGTGGAGCGGAACCACAGCGCGCCATCCTGCTCGTACAGCTTGCCCGCGGCCTGGAGCCGCTCCACGGCCCGGGCGACCCAGCCGTCTCGGTACAGGGAGCTCTCGCTCTTCCATACATCGAAGCGCACGCCAAGGCGGGCCAGCGATACCTCGATCCCCGCCCGCACGCGTTCCGAGGCCCAGCGTCCGATGACGTCCTCCGCGTCGGCGTCCGCGGCGGTGGCCGCGGCCAGCACGTCGGCGGGGAGCTCGCCCGCCAGCTCGCCCACGTACTCGCCCCGGTAGCCGTCCTCGGGCACCGCGCGGCCCTCCCGGAGCGCCAGCACGGACGCGCCAAGGTGGCGGACCTGGGCCCCGAAATCGTTGAAGTAGTACTCGCGCGTCACCTGATGCCCGGCCTCCTCGAGCACACGGCACAGGAGGTCCCCCACGAAGGCGCCCCGGGCGTTGCCGATGTGCAGCGGGCCAGTGGGGTTGGCCGAGACGAACTCCACGTTGACGTGGCGGGGCTGCACCTGGTGCAGGCGCCCGAACCCCGGGCCGGCCGCCAGGGCCGCGTCGATCGTCGCCTCCAGCCAGGCGGGGGCGAGCCGCAGGTTGACGAAGCCGGGGGCGACCGCGCTCGCCTCGGCGACGAGCGCCGGTACGCCGCCGGTGGTCGAGGCTGCCTCCGTCCGCAGGGCGGCGGCGAGCGTCTCGGCGATGGCCAGCGGCGACCGCCGCAACGGTCGCGCCAGTTTCAGGGCGAGGTTGGTGGCCAGGTCGCCGTGCGTCGGATCGGCCGGATGGGCGACCTCGATGGCGGGGCGTTCGGCGTCGAGCACCACGGGCAGCTCGCCACCCGCCTCGGCCGCCTGCCAGGCACGCGCGAGGAGGTCCTGCACCGCTCGTCGAGCGGACGGCGCGGGGGCGGTGTCGCCAGGGGGGACCATCGGCAGAGCGTACCCGTTCCCGTTGTCCGCCGAAGGTCATGGGACGGGGGGGACCGAATGCGTTGCGGCGCCACAACGGGCGGTGTCAGTCAGGTGCAGACTGGTGCAGTCCGGTCCACAGAGGGGTCCATCGATGGTCCTAGACAACCCCAGGACCGGAGGGCAGTATCAGTTCATCCATCGGACCAGTGGCGCCGACCTTCATCCCGGCGCCCGAGCACTTATCGAAAGGGCGTCATATGTCCCACGCGCCATCGACCTCGACAGGTCAGCCCAGCCTTCGCCGGAGCCGCGCCGCGGCCATCGGCGCCAGCCTCCTCGCCGCCGCCGCACTGATCGTGCCGGCCTCGGTCGCCGCGCAGAGCCTGCCCGAGACGGTCACCGTCTCGTGGCTGCTCCCCGTCGCACCGCAGGCCCAGCTCGATGTGGAAGATGCGTCGATCGGCAACTTCTCGTCCATCTTCCCGCAGGTCTATATCGCGCAGATCGGCGGCGCGAGCCTCGGTGACGAAGCCCTGCTGCCCTCGTGCGGTTACGTCCAGGAGGACGTCTATCTGCTCTCCAGCCAGGACGACGTCGCCCTGCTGGCCTCGCTCGAGGCTAACGGTCTGACGGAGTCGAACGGCATGGCCGGCGACCACACCATCGTGCAGCACTGGATGTTCGAAAACGCCGGCGACTGCTCGACGCCGTCACCGTCGGAGAGCGCCAGCCCGACCGACACGGCCACGCCCACGCCGACCGACACGGCCACGCCCACGCCGTCCGAGAGCGCCAGCCCGTCGGACAGCGCCACCCCCACGCCGACCGATACGGCGACCCCGACCCCGACCGGCTCTGCGGAGGCCTCCAGCGGGACGCCCACGCCGACCGGTTCCGCTGACGCCTCGAGTGGCACCCCCGGCGTGACGCCGCCGGCCACGTCGACCGATGGCTCGAACGGTGGGACGGGCAATGGGGCCCTGCTCCTTGTGCTGCTCCTCATGGCCCTCGGCACCACGGGCGTCCTCGTCCTGGCCCCGAGCCCGGTGAGCCGCCGCCGCCGCTGATCCGATGAACCCGGGGCGCCGACGCGCCCCACCCGCCGCCACAGGACGGACGCCGGCCCCTGAACCGGCGTCCGTTTCTGTTGGCTAGCCGATCTCGACCTGGCGGCCCGGCCGCGCGAGCTCGACCGGACCCTTGAAGGTGCGGCGTGCGCCGGCCGCCGCGCCCCTGAGGTTCTCGTCGAGGATGTGGGTCAGGAACAACCGGCTCGCGCCGCCGTCGGCGGCCGCCTGGCCCGCCTGGGCCGCCGTCAGATGTTCCACCTCGTCCACCGGATGGGCATTCCCGAAGCTGGCTTCCGACAGCAGGACGTCACCCGGTCGCAGCAGGGCGACGAGGTCCTCCGGCCGGCCGCAGTCGCCGGAATAGACCAGGCCGCGGCCATGGCCGCCGGCGAGCGTCACGCGGAAGCCGAAGCTGGCATCGGTGTGGGTCACTCGCCCGACCGTCACGTGGAAGGGCCCGATCTCGCGGGTGCCAGGCTCCAGCGCCGGCTCGGCGCCAAGGACGTCCAGGAACCCCGCCTCGCCGTTGAGCTCGTCGTAGCGCCGCCGCAGGTCGGCCGGCGCGTGCAGCGCGACGCGTCCCACGGGGTGCGGCGCATACATCAGGTAGTGGCGCAGCGGGACGAGGTCGATGTGGTGGTCGGGGTGGAGATGGCTGACCAGGATCGCGGTGAGGCTTGCCGGCTCACGTCGCCGGGCGAGGTTGGCGAAACTGCCGTGGCCCAGGTCAAGCAGGAGCGCCGCGGACCCGTGTTCGACGAGGTAGCAGGACGAGCTGAACCGGCGTCGCGTATAGGCCGGTCCGGGCCCCACGATGGTAAGCCTCATCTCGCCGCCTCCGCCACCAGCGACCGGCTGTCCAGGTCGATCTCCAGGGGCTGGCCGCCCCGGCGGAAGGTCAGCCGCTCGAAGCCGGCCGCGCGAAGGACGGCGTAGGCCTCGGGCAGCGCGCCGGCGAAGCTCGCCACGCGATGGGCGTCCGATCCGGCCACGACGCGCGTCCCGCCGAGCGCCCCGAAGCGGGCCACGACGGCCGCCGGCGGGTACGGCTCGCCGGGGTGCGGGAACGGCCCGGGGATATCGGTTCGCAGGCCCGAGCTGTTGACCTCCAGCGCGGTCCCGGCCTCGACCAGTGCCTTCAGGACGGCATCGTAGGTGTCGGCGTGAGCCTGGTACTCATACGGCCCGTAGTACGGCACCAGCCAGCGCTTGATGACGTCGAGGTGGCCGATCGTGTCGAACAGCCCGCTGCGGATCGCGCCGAGCACCTCGGCCCAGTACCATGCGCCCGCCGCATCCACCGGGCGCGACCGGGTCCACGCGGCCGCGGTGGCCGGCCGGGCCAGCGGGTGGTCCCGCGCCACGTGCACCGACCCGATGACGTAGTCGTACGGGTGGGCCCGCAGGTACTCGCGGATCTCGGTCTCGTACTGCGCCTGGTACGTGACCTCGACGCCGAGGCGGATGGCGGGGCGGCCGTCCCAGCGCTCGGCCGCCTCGCGCACGACCCGCTCGCGCCGGTCGAACTCGGCGTAGCCGTAGGCGGGCGCCCCGGGCTCGAAGTCGAGGTGGTCGGTGATGGCCAGCTCGGCCACGTGCCTCGCCCGCGCCAGCGCCGCATAGGCGTCGAGCGGCACGTCGGCGTCCGGCGAGAGGTCGGTGTGGAGGTGCGCGTCCAGGGGGAGGTCGAGGGCTGCTGCAGAAGGCTCCGGGGCGACCATCGGCCACAGCGTACAGGAGCGGCCAGTGCGCTCGGGCGGCGCCGCCCCCGCCCGTCCGCTAGCATCGGCACGATGCACACGGTGGGCGGGCCCAGGTCCCTCGCGCGGAGCGGCTCATGATCGTCGTGGTCATGCCCGCCTACAACGCGGCCAAGACCCTCGAGCGCACCTATCACGACATCCCCAAGGACGTCGTCGACCACGTCATCCTTGTCGACGACGTGTCGCGCGACGAGACCGTCGAGATCGCCCAGCGCCTTGGCCTGCAGGTCGAGGTACACCGCCAGAACCGCGGCTACGGCGGCAACCAGAAGACGTGCTACCGGCTGGCCCTCGCGGCTGGAGCCGACATCGTCGTGATGGTCCACCCCGACTACCAGTACGACCCCACGCGCATCCCCGCCGTGGTCGCCCCGATCATCGCCGGCACGGCCGACATGGTCCTGGGCTCGCGCCTCCTTGGCGACCCCCTGGCCGGGGGCATGCCGCGTTGGAAGTTCGTCGCCAACCGCTTCCTCACGGGCCTCGAGAACCGGGCCTTCGGGCTCCATCTCTCCGAATACCACACCGGCTTCCGGGCCTACTCGGCGCGCCTCCTGCGGGCGATCGACATGGAGCGCGACAGCGACGACTTCGTCTTCGACCAGGAGTTCGTGGCGCAGGTCGTGGCGGCCGGCTTCAGCATCACCGAGGTGGCCGTGCCGACGCGCTACTTCGCCGAGGCCTCGTCGGTCAACTTCCGCCGCTCGGTGCGCTACGGCATGGGCACGCT